>NZ_JALEBH010000002.1:300000-600000 GCF_022758885.1 Sphingobium sp. BYY-5 | reverse complement strand
CTTTGCCGCATCCTCGAAATATTGGCTGTTTTCGCATGGCGTCTGTTCCAGCACGGTGCAGGAATAGCAGCGATGGCACAGTGCGATTGGCGACCAGATCACCAGATCGCCAGCCTTGACGGGCGTTCCGGCATAATCGGTGAAAACGCCAGCGCCCAACTGGGTGATTTCGCCCACGCCTTCATGCCCCAATATGATCGGGAAGGGCACCTCACCTGCTTCACCGGTCAGGATATGCACGTCGCTGCCGCACACGCCACCCAATATCGTGCGGACGAGTGCCCCGCCCGGCTCAGGCGCATGGACCTCGACATCCCATGTTTCCAGGCGGTTCTTTTCCACGAGCACTGCGGCTTTACCGTACATGGCCATCCTCTCGATAAGGACGCGATCTGGCTCTGCCATTTCGCCATCATATTGTTCGCGCCAGTTCAAACCGGCGTCCAATCTCATCAAACTAATCTTAATTAGATAAAATATGCAACAGCTAATGATTACACGCCTTCCACGCGATCGGGAATGGCGGCGTGGAAAAACTGCTATTATGTTGTAATACAATGTATTATAATAATTATTTGCGATAAAAATGAATCCAAAATGCTGGTTGCAAGCCAAGATTCCAAGCTGTTCTTGACATTCCAATCAAGCAACGCTTTTAATAATAGAAATTAGGCTACTGAATGCCGAACGGGCAGATATAGGAGAGATTATGGGCCGCCTCACAGGAAAAACCGCCATCATCACAGGCGCGGCGCGAGGCATGGGGGAGTCGCACGCCCGCCTGTTCGTGCAGGAAGGCGCCAACGTTATCCTTACCGATCGCAACGTCGAAGGCGGGCAAGCGCTGGCGGCCGAACTCGGCGAGCAGGCAAGCTTCATTCCTCATGACGTGACCTCGCCGGAATCCTGGGCCAATGTCATCGCGGCGGCTGTCGACGCCTTTGGGACGATCGACATTCTGGTCAACAATGCGGGCATATTGGGTCCAATGGCGACGACCGCTGATCTGACCGAAGAGGGCTATGACCAGGTTTGCGCGATCAACCAGCATTCTGTCTTTTACGGCATGAAGGCAGTCTTGCCTGTCATGGTGAAGGCCGGACGCGGGTCCATCGTCAACATCTCGTCGATCGCTGGGATAGCCGCAAATTACGGTTTCCCCAGTCTGGCCTATGTCGCGAGCAAATTTGCCGTCCGCGGCATGACGAAGGCGACGGCGATGGAATATGGCAAGCATAATATCCGGGTCAATTCCGTCCATCCCGGCTTCATCCAAACGCCGATGATGGTCGAGGCGACCGATGAAGTGGGCGGCGATGCGCTGGCCCAGATTCCGCTCGGGCGGATCGCTGAACCGATCGAGGTGTCAAATCTCGTCCTATTCCTGGCATCCGATGAATCCTCCTACATCACCGGGTCCGAACATCTCGTCGATGCCGGCATGCTGGCACATTAAGCGCCGGATGGAGCCAGCGCCCATGGCATTGATCGATTTTGCGGTTCGGGGAAACCTGGCCGAGGTCCGGCTCAATCGGCCTGCGACCCTCAACGCCATCAATGCTGAGATGGACCGGGCGTTGGCGCAGGCATGGGCGCGAATAGACAGCGATCCCGATATTCGTGTGGCGCTTCTTACCGGCGCAGGAGATCGCGCCTTTTGCGCCGGGGCGGATATCTCTGATCCGCCCATCGCGCAGGACGGACTGTCGTTCGGCGGCGGACTGACAGGAATTGGCGGTCGCCTTGTGCCGCTTCAAAAGCCACTGATCGCCGTGGTGCATGGCCATGTCCTTGGCCTTGGATTCGAAATGGCGATGTGCGCCGACATCTTGATCGCAGCCGACGACACGCAATTCCGCCTGCCAGAAGCACGGGCAGGACTTATCGACCATTGCGGCGTCGTGCATCGCGCTATTCGTCAACTGCCGCATCATGTGGCGATGGCGATGATCATCGCGAGTGAACCGCTTGACGCGGCCCGCGCCTTGCACTTTGGTTTGGTCAATGAAATCGCGCCCCTAGCGGATCTGGCCGCGACCACCGAACGGTGGACCCGGAGGATCCTCGCCTGCGCCCCCTTGGTGTCCCAGGCTGGCAAGCAAGCTGCATTGCTGGGCCTGGACCATGGATTGAAGACGGCGCTCAGTCGCCGCTATCCGCTCATCGATGCCCACGCGGCGACGGCAGACTGCCGCGAAGCCGCGTCGGCATGGAAGGAAAAGCGCGTGCCAAAATGGCAAGGCCGGTGAGAGCCAGGGGCCCTTGCGGCGTAAAATCTTTAGACGCGGGACATGATCCCGACAGAAAATCATGTGTAGCCTAGCTGCGTATAGAAAGATATTACCGTCATGGACCTGCACGGCAAAAAGATCATCGTAACCGGCGCGGCCCAAGGCATTGGGGCATCCGCCCTGCGCGCCTATGTGGCAGCAGGCGCGCATGTGGCCGCGATGGATATTGACGCGGCACAGGGAGAGGCGATCGCAGCCGCTGCGACCGTTAAAGGACCAGGTTCGGCCTTCTTCATCTCATGCGACGTGGGCGATCGCGCACAAGTAGATGCAGCTTTCGATGCGGCTGCGGCACGTTTGAATGGCCTGGACGTGCTGGCTCATATCGCCGGCGTCCATCGCCACGCCCCTACCCACGATGTCCCTGATGAGACGCTGGCCTGGCTTTTCAACGTCAATGTGAACGGCACCATCTATACCAATGGCGCCGCCTATCGCCACATGGCCGACGGCGGCTCGATCATCAATTTCGGGTCCGAATCCGGGCTGACCGCCGAGATCAACAATGCCGTCTATGGTGCATCGAAGGCGGCGGTTCACGCCTGGACACGCAGCGTCGCACGCGAGTGGGGCAAGCGGAACATCCGTTTGAATGCGGTGCTGCCCTATATAGTAACGCCGATGTACGTGCGCTTTCGCGAGGCCCTGTCGCCAGAGGATCTGGCCGCTCATGACAAGGCAACTGCGGAACAGATCTCGCTGGGTGGGAAGTTCGGCGATGCCGACACCGATCTTGCACCTGTGCTGCTATTCCTGGCCAGTGACGGCTCCCGCTTCATCACCGGGCAACTCATCCCCGTCGATGGTGGACTGATCTCCGTCCGTTGATCTTGACGGGCATCGGCAGGCATCGTCGGCGGATATACTATTGCATCCGCTCGATGATCATGGCGATACCCTGTCCGCCGCCGATGCACATGGTGATCAATCCATAGCGCCCACCAGTCCGCTCCAATTCGTAGATCGTCTTGACGGTCAGTATCGCGCCGGTCGCGCCGACCGGATGGCCCAGGGCCACGCCGGACCCGTTCGGATTAACCTTCTGCGGATCGAAGCCCAGGACTTTGGCGACGGCACAAGCCTGTGCCGCAAAGGCTTCGTTCGATTCGATGACATCCATCTGGTTAAGCGCAAGGCCCGCGCGCGCAAGGGCGATGGGAACCGCCTTGACCGGGCCTACGCCCATTCGATCGGGCTGTACGCCGGCATGACCCCAACTGAGGATACGGGCCAGCGGTTTCAGATTGCCGGCATCCACGGCCGTCCGGGATGCAAGGACCACCGCAGCTGCGCCGTCGTTGATGCCCGAAGCATTCCCCGCGGTTACGGTGCCGTCTTTCTTGAAGGCTGACCGAAGCCCGGCAAGCTGCTCTATGCCGGCTTCGGCGCGAACATGCTCGTCAGTGTCGAACATCCGTGTTCCCTTCCGATCCTTGACTTCGATCGGCAGGATTTGGGATGCAAAACGCCCTTCGCGTTGGGCATGGGCCGCCCGTCTATGACTTTCGACGGCAAGACGGTCCTGATCGTCGCGCGAAATGTCGTGATCGGCGGCCACATTTTCGGCGGTCACGCCCATGTGGATGCCTTCGAAAGGATCGCTCAATACCGCAATAAGCGCATCGACCATTTTGACGTCGCCCATCTTCTGTCCGAACCGGGCCGCGGCGACATGGTGCGGCGAACGAGTCATGGACTCAGCGCCACCAGCGACGGCGAAATCGCATTCGCCGAGCGCCAGCATCTGCGCGGCCGAGATGATCGCCTGGACCCCTGAACCGCATAGCCGGTTCAGCGTGAGGGCAGGCACTTCGACAGGAATGCCGGCGTCGACCGCCGCCACCCTAGCCAGATAGGCGTCCTTGGGTTCACTGGGAATGACATTGCCCATGACGACATGGCCGATCTGATCGGCGGCGACACTCGCCCGCGCGATCGCTTCTGCGATGACGGCTGCGCCCAGTTGCGCTGGCCGATAATCTTTCAGACTGCCGCCAAAATCGCCGATCGCCGTCCGAACGCCTGCCAGAATATATATGGGGTTCATGTCTGGTCCTCAGATTTTGGCACGAGATGCGGGATTTCGAAACCGGCTAACCCGTCGCATGCGCGATGGCCCGATATGAGGGTCAGTGACCGCCCGATTATGAAAGTTCGAAACCGGCATAATCTTTATAGGCGACTTCCTCGCACCGTTTGCGATACTCCGGGCCGCCGCCGACATAGACGAGTGTGCGGCGAACCACCGTCCCGTCAGGTCGGTGTGTGACCTTTATCCACCAAGCATTGGTGTCTGCCATCAGGGTCCGTGCAAAGTCGGCGTAGACGGCATTTGTCCATTCCTCCTCGGCGGCCTGTTCCGGTTGGGCAAAAGTCAGCGCGCGCGCTTTCATATAGCCCAGCATCCTTGAGACCCATTCGGCTTGAAGCGCCCCGCAAACGCCAACATTGCAGAAGGCGGACCCATTATGCGGCCCTACAAGCGTGAAGAAATTAGGAAATCCGCGAGCCTGGAGACCAAGAAAGGTCGAAGGGCCTTCGGCCCACGCATCGATAAGCCGCTGGCCCCCTTGGCCCCTGATGTCGATCCTGTCGAGCGATCCGGTCACACCATCAAAGCCTGTGGCAAATATGATGACGTCTAACGCATGGACTTGGACGCCTATCTTCGCGCCATTCTTTACAAATTCGTCGATCGGCGTTTCCTTGATGTCCACAAGGTGGACATTGTCTTTGTTATAGGCCTCGTAATAGTTGGTTTCCATTGGAACGCGCTTGGCGCCGAACGGATGATCGACGGGAATGAGTTTCTCGGCGACCTTAGGATCGTGGACCCGCTGCCTAATCTTGCCGGCCACGAAGTCAGCCAGGAACTGATTCGATTCCTTGCGGAGCAGCAGATCCCGGAACCCGCTTAACCATATGCCGTAGCCAGGCCGATCATACAGATCCTCGAAAAATTCGGTTCGCTCCCGTTCCGATACCTGGCTCGCCTTGCGGTTGTCGCGATGATAGGGAAAGGCAGTCGGCGTGGTTTTCACATATTCCAATATCGTCGGGTAGCGGGTGCGGATAAGGTCCATTTCTTCGTCGCTCAAGGCTGAATTGCCAAGCGGCGTGCACCAGTTGGGCGTACGCTGGAACACGAGCAGATCTTGTGCTGTCTCCGCGACGATGGGAATGATCTGAACGCCCGTGGCGCCGGTGCCGATCACCCCCACCCGCTTGCCGGTAAAGTCGATATTCCTGGGCTTTCCCTCCGCATCCGTCGGCCAGCGCGACGAATGGAAGGCCTCGCCCTGGAACAGGTCCAGCCCTATGTAATCGGGCATGCTGGATGCCGAAAGAGGACCAGTGGCCGATATCAGATAACGGCAGGTCAGATCGGTTCCATCGTCCAGCCTGATATCCCAGACATTGCCTTCGTCATTATAATGGGCCGATACGACCTTCGTGTTGAACTTGTAAAATCGCCGGATATCCATTTTGTCGGCGGCCGCATTGACGTAACGCAGCATTTCAGGCTGCCCGGCGAAATTCTCACTCCACCGCCATTCGGGGAGGATGCCTTTCAACGCGAAATAGCCATAGGCATAGCTTTCCGTATCCAGCCGGCAGCCCGGATAGCGGTTCCAATACCATGTGCCCCCGACATCACCGGCTGCATCGACGCCCAGCACGCGCATTCCGTTCTGGTCGAGTAGATAGGTTTGATAGATGCCGGTGACGCCCGCACCGATCACGACTGCGTCATAATCGGGGTTGATAATTGACGGCATGTCTTGTGTCTTTCTTGACCCGATGGTCCTATCCCGAGCGGGAATAGGCTATATTTCGGGTGCTTGGGAGGCGATCGGAGGCATGAGTGGCTGAGCGGACAGGAACAAGGCCGTCCCTGCCCCTCTCAAATTGCGCGTCAGAAGCGGTAGGTGACTTCAGCGCCAAAGGTCTGCGGCTCGCCCCAGATCGCGGTGTTGAAGCCGCCGCTGCCGCCTTCGACATAGCCTGAATTATAGTAGAATTCATCGAGCAGGTTCTTGGCGTAGGCCGCGACCGAGAATTTGCTGCCCATGACGTCGTTCCAGCTCAGTCGAACGTCGACGGTTGCATATCCCGGCAATTTGGTACGCGGCGTTATCGACCCCTCATTGTTGGAAAAATGGGTCGAGGTCTGGCCAAAAACATCGGTACGCAGCTTCACCTTACCCACATCGTCCGACAGCGGCATGGTGATTTCTGCAAAGACCGAACCCGCCCATTTGGGCGCATCGGAATAAGTGTCGAAGGGAATGATCGGTCCACCCAACGGGGCAAGATCGACGATATTCTTGGTGAATTTCGCGTCGGTATAGGCGCCCGAAATGCCCAGTTCCAGCCAGTCGCTGGGCTTCACATTGGCATCGAACTCGACACCCTGGATGCGCTTTTCAGGCACGTTTACCGTGAACGCCGACGGGCCGGCCCCCAGATCAACGAACAGCGAATGCTGGGCATCCTTCACGATCTGCCGATAGACTGCCAGATTGATCCGTGTGGGCATGGAGCCGATATAGTCGTTGAACTTGTAGCCCAGTTCAAAGTCATACGTGTTTTCGTTGTCGAAGAAATTGGCGTTGTTGAATGGCCCGACAGCGCCGTTGAAGCCGCCAGCACGGAAACTGCCGCGCTGCGCAAAATAGACCATGTTGCCCGAATTAATCTGATACTGAATATTAAACGTCCAGCTCGGATCATGGAGCTTGGCTTCCTGTTTGAGTGGTGTGGTGCCGCTCAAATTGAAGAGGCTTCCCGCTTTTTGGCGAAGGCTTACCGTCTCCCAGCTATAGCGTCCGCCAGCGGTTACGTTCAGCCTGTCAGTCACCGCATAGGTTAGCTGGCCGAAAACTGCCTTCGATTCGTTTCCGACTTCATAATTGTAAGCGATGTCGGCCAGTGGTGTCGGCAGCTCCGCGCCCACGATGACAGGAATATATTCCTGCTTCGTCGTATCGGAATAGAAGACGCCCAGGATGTATTCGAGACCGCCCGTTTTCCCTTGCAGTTGCAGCTCGTTCGAAAGCCGCTCCGTGCTGAATTCCTCGCCACCCGGAGGACCGTTGCCCAAGCCGGATCGATTGTAGAGGCTCAACGAGCCGAAGGGCGAACCGGTCAATATCCCTGGGGTACGTGCGAAAGCATCGGCATAGTTGAAGATGTTTTTGAGGACGACGTCGTCACCGATCTCCGCCTCGACGGTGTTGGTGATGAACGCGGTATGGGCCTTGTGCGGAAGGTCGTAGCTCAGCCAGACCTTGTAGGGATTTGCCTGTTGCCAGGCCAGATAGCCCGCCACGGCGCCGGGCCATGTGCCGTCGCCACGCGGCCCATCGCCGATCAGCGGGGCAAAGGGGCTGTTCATGCCATAGAGGGTGTCGAGGGTACTGTTGAGGACATAGCCGTTATTGACCTCACCGGCCATATGATAGGAGTAAAGGCCGCCCGCGCCTTCTGATCCGCCGAAATCGCTATATTGCGCAACGGTCGTCATCTTGAAGCCGTCCCTTGGTTCCAAGACGACCGTGATACGACCGGAAAGCGAGTCCGTGTCGCCGAGCGTACTGCCAGTCTTGATGTTGCGTATATAGCCATTCTGCTTGTTATAATCGCCCGCCACACGGACCCTGATGATATCGGATACCGGGATATCCAGAGCGCCCTGAACCTGGATATAGTTGCGCTGGCCACCCTTGACGGTCAGGAATCCGCCGAAGTCGTCACCTGGCTTGGTCGTTTCATACAGGATGGCGCCACCGGTCGCGTTGCGGCCAAACAAAGTGCCCTGCGGTCCTTTCAGAACCTGCACTGAACTGAAGTCGAAAAAGGCCGTCGATGTGTTGCCTTCTGTAGCCGGCGCTTCGTTGATATAGGTCAGAACTGCGGGGCTAGAGCCGGAAAATGGATCGAGTGTCTGACCACGTAGCGTGAAGTTGAGTTGGTTGGAGTTCTGACCGCTCTTGACCACCAGGCCGGGGACCAGCGCCGCCAGATCCTGTTCACTAGCCACGTTGCGCGACTGAAGCGTGTCGGCATTGAAGGCCGAGACAGCCACCGGGACTTTGGAAAGGGATTGTTCCCGCCTCTGGGCGGTGACGACAATGTCGGCCGGCGATGCAATTTTTTCATTGGCTTGCGGATCTATTGGCGCCTGAGCGTCCTGGCCAAATGCAGGCATGGCAGCCAAAAGCCCAATAGCAGCAATGCCGCAAGCCAATTGTTGCTTCACTCTCATAACACTCTCCCATGTCGGCGTGCCCTACAGGCATCTTGCGATTTTCAGACTAACGCTGATTAGGGAAATGTCAACCGGCAATGGGAGGTGCGATGACGTCTCGGGGACAAGCCAATGCTGAACTAGGATTAGCCAGATTAAAATTTATAATTTAATCATATAAAATAGATATTTAATAGTTTTCCAAAATCAAATTATAGCCTCGAGGTTTCAGATATTTTTTCCTGACATGACATTTTAAGGTCGTGCATAAACAAATTGTGATTAGGCTTGTGTGGGTGCAGCACAGACGCGTGGCGATGGAAGGACCGCCCGGTGTGCGCTACTTTGCTACGTCCACGGGATGCGTCCCAAGCACATGACCGCATTCGGTATCTGGGAATGAGCCGCAGGACGGCGTGAATTGGCGCGCTGTTGCCCTTTGACCTGGTGTGGCCCGCCGCAACCGCGAGGAGTCAGCCGACTTTAAATTTCCGTACCTTCTGCCAGTGTTAAAGCACCCTCCACATCGACGCCGAGATATCGGACCGTGCTTTCAATTTTGGTGTGTCCGAGCAGTATCTGGACGGCACGAAGATTTCCGGTTGCCTTGTAGATAATCGATGGCTTCGTTCGCCTCAGCGAGTGGGTTCCGTAATCCTCGATAGGCAGGCCTGTTCCTGTGACCCATTCATCAACCAGACGAGCATATTGTCGGGCGCTAATGTGGGCTGCATGGTCTGTGCGGCTCGGGCGTAATGAACTGATGCGGTGGATGCCTCCCTTCATCGGGCATCGTATGATGCTCAATGGTGCCATGGCGACGCGTGAAGGAGGAGCATATGGCGAATGCACACATGCTGTCGATGGACCTGGCAAAGCGCAGCTTCCAAGTCTGCGCGACTGATCGAGCAGGGTCGGTTCTATATAATCGGACGATCTCCCGATCTAAACTGGAGGCACTGCTCAAGGAGCATCCTCGCTGTATCGTTGCTATGGAAGCGTGCGCGACGAGTCATTTCTGGGGCCGATTTGCCGGCGCTGAAGGTCATGCGGTTCGGCTGATCCCGCCGATCTACGTGAAGCCGTTCGTGAAGAGGCAGAAGAACGACGCCGCAGACGCGGCGGCCATTGCCGAAGCCGCCGTGCGCCTGAACCTGCATTTCGTCGCGGTAAAAAGCGCTGAGCATCAGGCGCGGGCTGTGGCGTATTGAAGCGTCCCGGGTTTTCCGGAGGCTCCGAACTGTGAGAAGGAGCATCCGGTATGAGCAAGATGGGAAACAGATTTTCGCCTGAGGTCCGTGATCGAGCGGTGCGAATGGTTGGCGAGCACCGTGCGGATTACGGCTCGGAATGGGAGGCGATGAGTTCGATTGCCTCGAAGATCGGCTGCACGGCCGAGACGCTGCGCCGCTGGTGCCGCACGGAGGCAGGCCGACGGGCGGCACCAGCGGCGCAGGGTGTTGATGATAAGGCCCGGCTCAAGCTGCTGGAGCGCGAGGTCAAGGAGCTCCGTCGAGCCAACGAGATCCTTCGCAAGGCGTCGGCATATTTTGCGATGGCGGAGCTCGACCGCCGCGAGAGATGATGATGTCGTTCATCGACGTCCATCGCGAGGACCTGGGTATCGAGCCGATCTGCCGCGAACTGGCGATCGCCCCGTCCTCCTATCACGAACACGCGGCCCGTCTTGCCGATCCGGCGAAGCGTTCCGCCCGTGCGCGCCGGGATGACGACATGTGCGAGCAGATCCGGCGCGTTCACGAGGCCAGCTTCGGACTCTACGGCTCGCGCAAGGTCTGGCATCAGTTGCGGCGCGAGGGCCTTGATGTCGCCAAGTGCACGGTCGAGCGACTGATGCGTAGCATGCGGCTGGCCGGTATTCGTCGAGGGAAGAAGACGACCACGACCGTCAGCAATCCCAAGGCGCCATGCCCGCTCGACAAGGTGAACCGGGAGTTTCGTGTGGACCGGCCGAACGCCCTGTGGGTAGTCGATTTCACCTATGTCCACACCTGGGCAGGGTTCGTTTACGTGGCCTTCGTGATCGATGCCTATGCGCGGCGCATCGTGGGCTGGAAGGTCAGTACTTCAGCCACGGCCGGGTTCGTTCTGGATGCCCTTGAGCAGGCGATCCATGCGCGCAGACCCGGCCCGGATGACGGCTTGATCCACCACAGCGACAGGGGCGTGCAATACCTCGCCATGAACTACACCCAGCGCCTGGCGGAGGCCAACCTCGTGCCCTCGGTCGGCAGCGTCGGCGACAGTTACGACAATGCTTTGGCCGAGACGATCAATGGCCTTTACAAGGCCGAGGTCATCTGGCGCCAGCGGTCCTGGCCAAGCGCATCGGCGGTGGAAATGGCGACGCTGAGCTGGGTCGACTGGTACAACAACCATCGCCTTTTCGGCCCGCTCGGCTACATCCCACCCGCCGAGGCCGAAGCTAACTACTATGCGGCCATTGAGACCCTCGATATGGCTGCCTGAGTCAAACTGCACAGCCTCCAGAAAACCCGGGACGCTTCATATCGGACCCATCAGTGTTTTGTGAGTCAGCGGACGCAAACTATCAACGCCCTACGAGGGCACTTGGCCGAGTTCGGCCTGGTATTTCCCCAAGGCGTTCCTCATCTGAAGGAAATCCGCGGCTATGGCCGACGACGACATCGATGTGCCTCCCAGTATGCGGGAGATCGCAGGCATATCACCGAGTGGCGGGACATCTTCTCGCTGCCAGGCGACAATGATGTCACCAACCAGGTCGATTTTGACAGTTCCAATGAAAGGAAGATCGCGCCGAAATCAAGGCGGATGGCGGCAGGCGATGAGATTGGGTCTGCTGACATGGCATGTTCCCTCAGAGGGGTTGTTAGCGAACCGATTCTGCTCTCACGCAAGCCGCTGTCTACTCTTCATGGGATCTACCGGCGCCAGACGGTCAGTTGTTCAGCGACAGCCGGACCGCCGTCGATCTTTGGCGGGACCGGCGGTTGCATATTCAATAGGCCGTATCGAAAAACGAGTGCGGGCGTTCCTATTTCGAAGCAGCGAACCCGCACTGCTTCTGTTCCATCGTAATCTGTTTGGTGATGCGCGTGGCGTTCTGCGCATAGGCTTCTGTCACAGAACCGCGATTCACGGCCTTGTTGCGCAGCGGGCTCACGCCTTCGCAGATATGGAAGACATGCGGCGTCGCAGATTTCTTGGCCCCATTTTCCGGCGCGATCCAATACACCACATCCTGACCGGCCGGGTGGGCTGCATCCTTCGTTGCGTCGGCGACCGTTGCAGAGTCCTTTGCGATATCTTGCGCCTGGGCGGCGACCTCAGGTGAACAGGCAGTGGTGGGCTGACTGGCTCTGATCTGGGCCGCGCATGTATTCATGTCCTGGGTATATTGCTCGACCGATGGCGGTTTGTAGCTCACCCCGAACAACGTGGCGACCACGGCCAAGGCGGCACCGATGCCGCCCGCAATCTTCTTGTTCTTCGGGTCCATGTCCTTGTCCAGGAAGATCAAGGCAATCAGCGGGAGGAATGCGACCAGCGTGACGATCGCACCGAGCTGGTTCTGGACGAAGAATTTGAACGGTTCGGATCTGCTGGCCGGATCATGCTTGTTGGCAGCTTTCCACATCAGGCTGCCGGCAATCGCGAAGATTGCGATCCCAACCAATATGCCGATCAGTAGCGCAAGGTTTCCGTGATCGAACTTGTGCTTGTAGAGCAGGACGATACCGGTGATCTCGCCACCGATGGCGACGATCCACGATAGCGCGGCGAAGATGCGAAGGCGCTTGGCGGCGGACACCTGGCCCTGCGTCGCTTTCCAGTCCTTGGTGACGTCAGTCTCTGCAGCGGACTTGTTGTCGGACATGTTTAGACTCCCTATCGACATTTCGGCATGGCGGGACCGAAAACCTAAACCGCCTCGCGCAGCGTCATGAAACACCAGAGTATAGGTGCACTCGTAATGCGCGGAAGGGAACGCGTCCATCCCCTAGACGATGTCGTCGCGAAGATGGCGGCGTTCTTCTTCATAGCCGGTTCGAAAGGGAGTGCGACTAGCTTGATCCTATCTCCTGCGATCGTCGTAGAACGGTCGGGCACCGCCCTTATGGCGCTGCCTTGCGAGGTGAGCAGCTTGCAACTACTCGAAACCCTTACAGTTTTTGGGTAAGCTTCGGGGCGATCTTGAAGAGGCCACCGACCATGCTGATGTCTGTGACCCGGGAAATTTCATCTGAAATATGCGCGCCACAATAATGTAATAACAAAATTCTAACCGCCCCATACTGGCCTTAGAGCCTTGGGGAGAATCCACAATATGCGACTTCATTCGCGCCTGCTTTGCGCGCCACTTCCGCTCGCTATTTTTGCAGTGGCCCTTTCGCAGCCCGGCTTTGCGCAGACGGCTGCGCCGACCGTCGCTGATGAAGCCTCCGCTGCCGACGCGCGGGGCGATGGCGAGATTGTCGTCACCGGCACCTATGCACGCAGTCTCGCCGCAGCGACGGAAACTAAGCGTCGCGCTGCCTATGGGGTCGATTCGATCAATTCCACCGACATTGGTAAATTTCCGACGCAAAACGTCGCGGAAGCATTGCAGCTGGTCACTGGCGTCGCGATTACCCGTCCGCGCGGCGAAGGCCTCTATGTCAGCGTTCGTGGTCTCGGCCCGCAGTTCCAGAGTACATTGGTCAACGGACGGACGGTCGCCATCAACGACCTGATCGAAAATGGCGGCGCCGCTGGTCGCCAGTTCCGCTTCGAGATGCTGCCCGCGGAATTCGTATCACAGATCGATGTCGTTAAGACGCCGACGGCGGACATGACGGAAGGCGCCCTGGGCGGCAATATCGACGTTAAGACCTTCCACCCGCTGGATGTCGGCAACAAGACGACACTGAACCTGCGCGGCACCTACACGACGATGACCGACAAGGTAAAGCCCAACGCCACGGTGCTGAGCAGCTTCAAGACCAAGGACGACCAGTTCGGTTTCCTGGTCGGCGCGCAGTATTGGGCAAAGTCGGTGCGCAACGATCGCTTCTACAATACCGGCTGGAATCTCGACAAGTTTGTCTCCGCGCTGGGTGCCGGTTATTATACACCGACCCGTACGCGTCCGACCGTTGAGACCGAAGACCGCAAGCGCCTCTCGGGCATCATCTCGGCGCAGTGGCGTCCTACAAACGAGCTGGAAACGACGCTGGACGTGTCGCTGACGCGCCTCGACGTCAAATATGACGAATTCGGCCTCGACATCTATCCAGATGATCCGGGCACCAGCATCGTGCCGGGATCGGTGACGCTGGACGGGAACACCGTGACCAAGGCGACCATTAACAATGTCCGCTTCATGGCGTCGCGCGAATATAGCCTCAACCGCCACGATCTGGTCAATGTCGGGCTTAAGCAGGTCTGGAACCCCGGCGACTGGCATGTGTCCGCCAATGTGAACTGGTCGTTCGCGCACAGCTACCACCCCAGCTATGCCGAAGGCACGGTGCGCAGCCGGATGCAGATCATCGCGCCGCTGACCTATGACGCTTCGGGCGGCTACAAGGTCGCGCCGACGATCAGCACGCCGGTGGATGTCAACAATCCCGCCAACTACATCTTCTATCCGTTCAACATCGCGCCCAAGAACAGCAAGGACTGGGATAGCTATGCGCGGCTGGACGTCGGTCGCGACCTCGACGGTTTCCTGACCAAGATTCGGGCGGGCGGCGAATATCACTGGCGCAAGCGCGACTATTGGCGTCGCGATTTCACCGTGAACGTCGCCGGCAATCCGCCTATCTCGCAGGTCGTGCCGAACGGCTATGAGGCGTTGCCGTTCGACGATTTTTTGTCGGGCGTATCCGGCAACATCCCGCGCACCTGGGCGGTGCCGATTACTAGCGCCTTCTACGACAAGTTGTTCACGGATGCGGTAGCCAATGCACCGCTTAGCGCGGGCGACATGCGCGCATCCTATGTGGTGACGGAGAAGGTCTTCGGCGGTTATGTGCGGGCCGACTATGGCTTCCAGCTTGGCAGCGTCGATATCACCGGCAATGTCGGCGTGCGCTATGTCCATACCGATCAGGTGGCGAGCGGCACGCTGACGCTGGGCACGACGCCTACGCCTGCCAGCTTCCCCAAGACGTTCAACAACTGGTTGCCCAGCTTCAACCTGCGTGCGGAATTGACGCCCAACCTGGTCGGCCGTCTCGCCGCCAGCCGCGTGCTGACCCGCCCGAACATGACGCAGACCGCGCCGCAAATCAGCGTGTCGACCGACGCGCCCACCGCAAGCGGCGGCAACCCCGATCTGAAGCCGTTCCTGGCGACCCAGTTCGACGGATCGCTGGAATGGTATTTCCGGCCGAACGCCACGCTGACTGGTGCTGTCTTCTATAAGAAGATGGACGATTATATCACGGCGCAGAACGTCAATATCGACATTCCGGGACGTGGCACCGTCCTCCTGAGCACGCAGGTGAACGGCGGCGACGCCAAGGTTTATGGTGTCGAGGCGGCCTATAATCAGGTATTCGATTTCCTGCCCGCGCCGTTCGACGGTTTTGGTATGCAGGCGTCCTATACGCACACCTCGGTCCGATCGAGCTATACCGCAGGCGCGCGTCCGATCGTCA
Organism: Sphingobium sp. BYY-5; assembly: GCF_022758885.1. NCBI lineage: Bacteria > Pseudomonadati > Pseudomonadota > Alphaproteobacteria > Sphingomonadales > Sphingobiaceae > Sphingobium > Sphingobium sp. BYY-5. The sequence continues at coordinate 584,812 of NZ_JALEBH010000002.1, read as the reverse complement.
ACGAGTTGATCGGTCTGTCCAAGAACAGCTACAACCTTGTCGGTTTCTACGACAAGGGGCCGATCTCGGCACGGCTGTCCTATGTCTGGCGGGGTAAATATCTGTCGAGCAATGGCAGCACCACGCAGACGGAAATTTATACCGCGCCGTTTGGATCGCTCGACGGCAACTTCTCGGTGCGCGTGATGCGCAATACGATGCTGAGCCTGGAAGCGATCAACATCGCGGGCGCCAAGAGCTATTCCTACAGTGGGATCACGCAGCGCTATAACGAAATCCAATATTATGGCCGCACGATCCTGTTCGGCGTGCGGACCGAGTTCTGATGCGCAGGATCGCCCTGACCGCCGCTGTTGCCGCCGCCGCGCTGACCCTGGTCGGCGCGGCGGAGCCGGTGGCGATGAACGACATTCAGGTCGTTGGCTCTCATAACAGCTTCAAGGCCCGCATTCCCGTGGCGGTGATGGCCAGGATACGGGCCATGGAACCCAAGCTGGCCGATGGCCTTGATTATTATCATCTGCCCCTGACCCGGCAACTCGATGCCGGCGTCCGGCAGATCGAGCTCGATATCTTCGCCGATCCGCAGGGCGGGCGCTATGCCGACCCCAAGGGCGAGCAATGGGCGCGCGAAGCGGGAGAAGTCACCGGCTTCGATCGCGCGGCGATGCTGAAGCCGGGCTTCAAGACCTTCCATATTCCCGACGTGGACTATCTCAGCATCTGCGGCGCAACGTTGGTCAAATGTCTGACCGAAGTCGATCGCTGGTCGCGTGGGCACCCCGATCATCTGCCGATCATGATTACGATCAACGCGGCGGACATGCCCTCGAACCGGCCGGGGATCAGCAATCCGCTGCCGCTCGACGATAAGGGGCTGCTCGATGCCCTCGATACAGAGATACGCTCGGTCCTGCCGGGCAAGCGGCTGATTACCCCGGACGACGTGCGCGGTGATGCCGCGACGTTGCGCGATGCAGTGCGCGATCATGGCTGGCCCAGCCTCGATGCGGCACGCGGCCGGATATACATCCTGCTTGATGTCCGCGACGCTGTCTCGAACGCTTATCGCGCCGGTCATCCCTCGCTCGCCGGACGTGCGATGTTCGGCTGGTATCCGGATGACCAGCCGGAATCCGCCATCCAGATCGTCCAGGACCCGCTGGTCGATGGCGCGAAGATACAAAACTGGGTGAAGCAGGGCTTGATCGTTCGTACCCGTACCGATGCCAACACGGTCGAGGCCCGCGCCCATGACCATGCCAAGGCTGAAGCCGCGATGGCGAGTGGTGCGCAGGCGGTCAGCACCGATTATTATCCCGGCGCGCCCGATCCGCTGAAACTCGACTTCAAAGTGACGCTGCCTGACGGAGCCATGGCGCGATGCAGCCCCGTGCGCGTGCCAGCCGCATGCTCGCTGCGTCCATGAAGCATTGGGTACAGCGGGGCATCCGCCTGCTCATATGGATCGCAGCCATGTCATCCGGCGCGACCGCCATGGCGACGCCGCGCACCGATCTGATCGTTGAGCGAGCGGTGCTCGTCATGCGCCATGGCATAAGGGCGCCGCTCGACGGCGAAGTGCCAAGAGATACACGCACGGACAAGCCCTGGGTAAGCTGGCCGGTGGCGCAGAGCGCGATAACACCGCATGGCGAACGCGCGCTTGAGATCGTTGCAGCAGCCGACCGCCAAATGCTCGCAGCGCGGGGGCTGTTGCCCCGTACCGGTTGTCCGGACGCCTATATTCATACGAACAGTTCGATCCGGACGATCGCGAGCGGTCATGCCTATGCCCGCGGTTTCGCGCCCGGTTGCACCATCGCTATCGCGCATCGCCCGATCGGGGAGGCCGATCCCGTCTTCGAACCGTTACGGGCGCGCGCCACGGATTTCGATGCGAAGGAAGCCGTAACCGCCATCAATCGCGAAACCGGGGGCATGGCGCATCTGGTCGAACGTCACGGGGCAGCGCTTGCAGAACTGGATCGGGTGCTTGGATGTACGCCGCGTGGGACCGGGTGTGTCCCGGCGGGCGATCCCGCTCTGACCGCGAGCGCTGACGGGCGCGATATCACCCTGTCCGGCGCCATTCGCGCAACATCGGGGATCGCGCAGGTGCTGCTGCTCGAATATGTGGAAGGGATGCCGCTTGCCAATGTCGGGTGGGGGCGGGTTGATAGTGACGGCCTTCGACGCCTTGGCGCGCTCCATGCCGCCCTGTTCGCGGTTTATACCAAGCCATCCTACATGGCGGCGCATCAAAGCGCTGCGCTGGGTCGCGAAGTTCTGGATGCTCTGGATGCCGGGGCGCCACACCGGTTTGAGATAGTGATGGGGCACGATACCAACGTAACGGCCCTGGCGGCCGCTTTGGGCGTTGAACTGGACGCGCCCGGCTATGCCATCAATGACGTTCCGCCGGGTGGTGCGCTCCTCCTCGAACGGATCAGGGACCAGCGATCGGGGCGGTCCTTCGCGCGTGTATCTTACAGAACCCAATCGCCTGACGCCTTGCGCCATCTTTCACCGGCTGTGTCCGTCACTCCCCTCAAGGTCACGGGATGCGGCAAAATATTATGCCCTATCGAGAAGTTTGAACGGCTGTTGAAGTCCCGTATCTCCGGCGTTGAATAGAGGGAACGATAAAAGCCTAGAGCGAGGGTATCGAAGGTTCTCAAAGGAAGAAGATTATGCGCGTTGTAAAAGCGCGCTTACCTTTCCTTCTAAAACCAGCTTTGCTTTTGTGAGATCAATGCACGGATTTTACTGGAGTAGGTTCGGCCGACCCGGATTTCGCTTTCATCCGCCAGGACAGCGATCAACGAGGCAAACGGCGCCTGTCGCAGTCGCTTGATGCAATCGCGGCGGACAATCGCACCTCGATGGATCCGAATGAACTGCATCGGATCAAGGCGCTGTTCCAGCGATGCCAGGCTCTCATGGTGCAGATAGGATTCATCACCGCTATGGATACGGACATAGTCGCGTTCGGCCTGAAAACGGATGATCTGGTCGGAGAGGATACGAAGATAATCCTCTTTTGATTTTACCCAGAATTCGATTGTCCGATTTTCATGGGCTCGTAGAGCATGGCGCAAAGCCGCGACGGTTTCGTGCAGCTCCGCTACCTTTTCGTCCCTGGCCTTGGCCGCGACGGCGGTTTTTGCCCGGACAATGGCAGCTTCCAGGCGGACCGGCTCGATCGGCTTGGTGACATAGTCCACGGCGCTGGCGTCAAAGGCGCGAATGGCATGATGATCGAAGGCGGTAGCGAAAATCACCACGGGCATGGCGGCGTTCAGCCGATCGAGCAGATCGAAACCGCTTTCGCCAGGCATTTGGATATCGAGCAGCAGGACATCCGGGCCAAGTGTCATGACAAGGTCGTAAGCCTCCGCGGCGTTGCCGGCCTCGCCTATGATCCGCACATTGTCGATCCTGGCCAACTGCCGCGTCAAGCGTCGCCGCGCCAATGGCTCATCATCGACGATCAGGATCGATATCTCGCTCATGCAAGCCTCAACGGCAGGACGAGCGAGGCGCGAAAACGGCCCGATGAAGTATGCGCGGCGGTGAAGGAACCGATCCCCGGAAAACGCGCCGCGACGCGATCGGCGACATTCTTCAACCCTATTCCCGTGCTTTCGATACGCCGTGCCTGGGATGTTTCGGGGGGAGGCGCATCATTTTCCACGGACAGGCTGAGGCTTTGTCCCGTGGACGTCGCGCGGATGACGATCTCTACTTTGCCCGGTGCTCCGCCGACCCCATGCTTCACCGCATTTTCGATCAACGGTTGCAGAATCAGGCTTGGCACCAGGGCGTTGTGCAGTTCGGGGGCAACGTTGATCTTCACGTCCATGCGATCCGAAAAGCGTTCGCGCTCGATTTCCAGATAGCCGGCCTGCAGCGCCAGCTCTTCTTCCAGACGAACGTCATGAAACGGATCGAGCGTCAAGGTGGTGCGCAGGAAATCGGACAGCGCCAATATCATGCGTTCGGCCTGGGTGGCGGCGCCTTCCTCGACAAGCCCGGCGATGGAATTGAGCGTGTTGAACAGGAAGTGCGGATTGATCTGGTAGCGCAAGGCTCGCATTTGTGCGGACAGGCTTTCTTCGCGCGCGGCCGCCAGCCATTGTTCATGATCGCGGATCTCGAAACTGTAGAGAAGCCACAGGAACATGCAGAACCAACCGAAGAACAGGGAAGCTCCGTAGACCATCGTGTAGCCGAAATCTTCCCAATCCAACGATATGGGCGTTGGATAAACGCAAATGACATATGCGCAAAAATCAAGAAGGGCATAAACGGGGGCGATCAGGATCGATAGTGCGGAACATAGCACCATCTTCCATACCACCGACAAGTTGCCCAATCGGTACAACAAGGCGGCAAGGCCGAATCCTATCAGGGCACTAATGGAATACACTTCGATCTTGCCCATTGCCGACTTGATCGGGTCAGTGCCGACGATGCCCCAAAGAATGCTCGAAGAAATGAAGACGATCGCCCAGTAAATGAGGCCGAGGCGAAGCGTTGCACGACATATGCGGGACTTGTCGCCGCCGAATGGCGCCCTTTCATTTGCTTTTTCCATGAACCAGCATTCCCCCAATTGTCGATTTGTGTCGAGTGCCGTTCAACAGGCCATTTGAGCCATTCGCAGAATAATATGTCATTTCAACAGGGGGCAGTCGCCATTCGCCGGAATGAGGCTTTCATCGGTAGCGGCGCCATTTGATGGCGATCATCCGCAAATGATGATTGCCATGGCCGGGGATGAAAAAGCGAAAATGCCTGTTTCCTTCATCACAGTTTTGAAGCGAATGCTTAACGCCCCATCCAAGTGCGTTCGCGGCATAGGATATGCCCTCCCGCGCAATCATCCTCGGCAAATGACACTCCACGGCTGCGCGTCGTGATTTGAGTGCGCTTCTTCCGTCGCAGTCGGGCGATGGCTTTCTTCTCACAGCGATTATTAAGGGGATTTCGGAATGATCAGGACGATCGTGGGCTTTAGGCAAGCCCTTGGCGCCTCGACGGCGCTTGGCAATGAACTGGTGTTGGCGGCGCTGCTGCCGCTGCCTGTCATTCTGATGGCGGTTCCGAACCATGCGATCGCGCAGAACACCGTGCTCGACAGTGGTTCCACGACCTGGTCCACGGACCACAGCGTTGCCGAAGCGCTCGTCGTGGGGCAGACGAAGCCCGACGTCTCGCTCACGATCAACGATGGCGCGGACGTCGTGGTGGCCAAGGCGGTCACGATCGGCGAGCGCGGCGGATCGTCGGGCCTGATCACCGTCTCCGGTGTCGGTTCCAAACTGGAAGTGACGCGCACCACCAGCATCCTCAACAACCTGCTCGTGCTCGGCGGAGGCGGCTTGGGCACGCTTGTCGTGGAGAACGGCGGACAGGTTTCGGTGCGCGACATCGTCATGGGGAACGCCGCGACGGTCGACAACAGTGGCGGCATCCTCAAGGTGAGCGGCGCCGGCTCTGTGATCACAGCCGACACGCTGCGCAACAACACGTGGGACAACGACGTCAACGACGCGGGCGCGATCACGATCGAGAATGGCGGCAAGATCGCTACGATCACCGTCGATATAGGCGGAGCGCCTGCGGACGATTCGAGCACGGCGAACCAGACGCTGATCACCGGACAAGGCTCGCTGTGGGCGAACAGCGGCACTTTCACCAACTACCGCAGCATGACCATCCAGGACGGCGGCAAGCTGACCACGGCGGATGCCGAACTGCACGGCATGTCCACGTCGCTGGCGACGACCTATGTCACCGGCGCTGGTTCGTCCTTCACGGCCAGCGGCAAGATTTCGATCGGCGACGACAGCAACCATAATCTTGTCATCGCGAACGGCGCCAGCCTGTCGGCGCAGGAGATCGTGCTGGGTGGCAGCCCGCTCAGCGGCGTCAACCTCGGCGCGCTCACCTTTGGCGGCAAGGTGACGTTCAACGTCTTCGACGAGGCGACCTCGGTCGCGGCGGAGGCGGCGGGCACGCTCAACCAGGATGCGCGCATCACCTTCGCGGGACGGGATGGCCAGCTTCTCTTCAACCACACGGCCACCGGCTATGAATTCAAGAATGCCATCGCTGGCGACGGAACGATCGTCAGCCTGGCCGGCGAGACGATCCTGTCGGGTGACATGACCAAGTTCCTGGGCACCGACAGTGTGACCGGCGGCGTGGTCGTGAAGGGCGGCAGCCGGTTGGTCTTCAACAGCGATTTCGGAACTGACGCCAGCAATGACGGCAGATATGGCATCACCGGGCCCAGCTCGCTCATCCTCGTCGACGACGGTACCCTCGTCGTCAAGGGCGAGACCGGGCATGTCTTCAGCAATTTCCTGGGCAACCAGAACTATACCAGCCATGTCTATGTCGGTGGCCAGACCGACGCGAATCCGAACGGTTTCGGGCGTCTGGCGGGAACCGGGACCGTGGGGTCGGTACGGCTCTACGGGCGGTTCTCCGGCAGCAGCAAGCATGCTGTCATCTCGCCTGGCGACAATGGGATCGGCACTCTGACCGTGCTGGGCCAACTCGAATTCGGCGACAATTCGATCTACGAGGCCGATATTCGGGGCGACGGCAGCAGCGACCTCATCCGGGTGCTTCCGGTCGGCACCAGCGCGCCTGGCCCCTTGCAGGGTGGCGTACGGATCGGCAACGGCGTCAATGTCGAAGTGACCGCGCTCGATCCAACGGTCAGCTATCAGAACGGTCAGACCTACACCATCCTGACGGCTGGGGGGGGTATTGAAGGCAGCTTCGCGCAGGCGGTGTCCAAATCCGCATTTCTCGACGTAAGCCTTGACCATCAGGCGAACCAGGTCGACCTGAAAATCGCGGTGACTCCGACGCCCACTCCGACGCCCACTCCGACGCCCACTCCGACGCCCACTCCGACGCCCACTCCGACGCCCACTCCGACGCCCACTCCGACGCCCACTCCGACGCCCACTCCGACGCCCACTCCGACGCCCACTCCGACGCCCACTCCGACGCCCACTCCGACGCCTACTCCGACGCCCACTCCGACGCCAACCCCTACGCCCACACCGACGCCCACTCCGACGCCAACGCCAACACCAACTCCGACGCCCACACCACCGCTTGTTTTCCAGGATGTTGCGGAAACGGCGAACCAGTACAACACGGCCATCGCGCTCAACACGCTCAAGCAGAGTGGACCATCACTTGCGCTGTATAATGCCCTACTTGTGCTCGATGCGTCCGAAGCGCGTGCCGCGTTCGACAGCTTGTCGGGCAGTGTCCATGCCTCGGCGCAATCGACGTTGCTGATGCAAAGCCAGTCCCTGCGGGAAGCCGCGTTCGACCGGCTGCACAGCACGCTGGAAGAGGCCGAGCCGAAGGAAGTCGCCGCGCTCGACTATGGCTATAACGACTATGCGCGCGACAAGGCAGCGCAGCCCGAACTCGCCATATGGGGCCAGGGGCTGGGCAATTGGAGCCGCCTGGGCCAGGATGGAAATGGAACCCGTGTGCGCAATTCTACCGGCGGCCTGCTGCTGGGGCTTGATGGCGCAGTTGGATCGAATGCGCGGCTGGGCGCGTTTGCGGGCTACAGCCGTGACGATTTCAACGTCCGGCGGCAGTTATCGAAGGGCAAGAGCGATAATATCCACCTTGGCCTTTACGGTGGTGCGCAATGGGACAATGTGTCGCTGCGCGCGGGCCTGTCCTATACATGGCATGATGTTTCGACCGACAGGATCGTGGCCTTCCCCGGCTTGAGCGATCGCCTGAAGGCGGATTACAAGGGCAACAGCTTCCAGTCGTTCGGCGAGCTTGCATGGCGGCATCGCACAGGCAACGTCACGATCGAGCCTTATGCCAATATCGCCTATGTGCGGCTCGATCTCGACGATTTTGCCGAGAAGAGTGTGGTGACCGATGGCGGGGCCGCCGCGTTGGCCGTGAAGTCGCAGCGCATGAACACGCTATTCACGACCCTGGGTATGCGCGGGTCGAGCGAGTTCAGCCTGGCCAATGTGCAGGCGATCGCATTTGGCGGCCTGGGATGGCGCCATGCCTTCAAGGACACCACGCCGTTTGCGACGATGACCCTGCCTGACACCACCGGATCGTTCCTGATCGCGGGCGCGCCGATTGCCAAGGATGCGGCGACCGTGCGGGCCGGGCTGGGTTTCCAGACATCGGACAATGTTTCGGCCACGATCTCCTATAATGGGGATTTCGGGTCCGGCATAACGGCCCATGGCGTTACGGGGCGGCTGAGCATCCGCTTCTGACGGGGGTTCCTGCCGGGAATGCGTCCATGGCGCATTCCCGGCACATTCCGGCTGATAGTTCCGAACGATGATACGATCCGACAACAGGCAATTCGCGAATGCGCAAGCCGATCCCGACATCGGCTATATCATCGACGCCCCGCATGAAGGGGCGCCGCTCATCATCACCTTCGGCTTCGTCGATTGGGCAGCTCTTCCCAAATTCGATTTCGTCGGCCGCCTCCGCAAGCTGGAGGCGACGACCGGCCAGCCGCTCAACCTGATCCTGATCCGCGATACCGCCAATTTCTGGTATCAGCATGGGGTGGACGGACTGGGACGGGATGTCGATGCGGTCGCGGCATCGCTGCGCCATATCATTGCCGATCTGCGCCCCAGTTCGATCTGCACCGTGGGGCAATCGATGGGTGGCTATGCGGCGATCCTGTTTGGCGCGCTGCTGGGCGTGGACCAGGTGCTTGCCTTTGGCCCGCTATCCTATCTTCGCAGCGACTGGGCGCGGCGCGACGGTGACCTGCGCTGGCTCAGCGTCATGGAGACGCTCGATCGTCATCCTCCTGCCAGGCGATATGACGACCTGACCGCCTTGCTTGCCGGTCTGCCTCATCCCCCTGTCCACATCCTGTTCGGTACAGGCGCGGAGGCGGAGGGTGGCCTCAACATGGATGAGGTTCATGCGCGCCGGTTCAGCGGCATAGCGGGGGTCACTGTCGAACGAATCCCCGAAGCGCCCCATGCCGTGGTGAAATGGCTCATCGACACGGGCCATATGGACAATATTCTTCTGCTATGGTGGTCGCCCGTTGCAAATCCGGGAAGGGAAAGGCCCAGGAATATCATGCCGTCCTGCGATGCCGCCTTGCCGGAGGAAGTCGTCCATGACGTTTTCAATGATGGCTGGCGGGCCTGGATCGGCGAGAATCTCGCGCTGGGCGCTTCGCCGGAAGGGCTGCTGCCGGCCCTGGTCGCTCATAATTTCCATCCAGGCGAAGCGCGGCGCGAAATCGACAAGGCCTATCGCAGCCCCTATCTGCAGGCGGCGCGGCGTCTGGCCAGCCGTGTCGCCAAACGCGACTGGACCCTGGACGTGCAGCAAAGAGTGCGTGCGATGGGCGCGCGCGACAACGCCGGGATCGAGCGCCGTCACAAGCTCGACCGCGCGACATTCCTCAACGACTATTACAGCGCCAACCGGCCGGTGGTCATCACCGGGATGATGGAGGACTGGCCGGCGCTCGGCTGGACGCCTGAGCAGCTTGTCTGCACCTTTGCCGGTCGCCAGGTCGAGGTTCAGGTCAATCGCAGCGCCAACCCGCATTATGAAATGCAGGCCGACAGCCATGGCACGACGATGGCTTTTGATGCGTTCATGGCGCGCATCATGGCCATGGGAGAAAGCAACGACATCTACATGACCGCCAGAAATGGCGGCGCCAATGCATCAGCCCTGAGCGAATTGTGGGACGGGATCGTCCAGATCCCCGAATATCTCGACGGCGGCAATCCGGCTAATCGTGGTTTCTTCTGGATCGGGCCGCCCGGCACGGTCACGCCGACGCATCATGACCTGACCAATAATTTCATGGCGCAGATCACCGGGCGCAAGCGCGTGCATCTGGCTGACGGGTTGCAGGTCGCCAATCTGTATAATCATCTCCATGTCTACAGCGAAGTCGATCTTGAGAAGGTCGACTATGACCGTTTCCCAAGGATGCAGAACGTCGATATCTTTTGCCACGATCTCGCGCCGGGAGAGTTGCTGTTCATTCCGGTCGGATGGTGGCACCATGTCCGCGCGCTGGATTTCAGCATGACCGTGACGTTCACAAACTTCCTGTTCGACAACGATTTTTGCTCGACATACCAGTCCTATCAAACCGTCTGAGGCGCGCGCGGCCGGTTTCGCAATGGGGCGAGGCAGTCCATTGTTCATGTCCGCGCCATCATGATCTGTGGGGCGTTGAGAGGCGCCTGCTCAGCAACCTGTCGCGGTCCGGCCGCCCATCTCGATTTTCCTTGGATGATGCAAATATATTGAAGTATGTTATCCGGAAGAACGGGGAAGATATTCTATATGATATCTGTCAGTAATATCTATCAAAATCTGTTAGAAATAGATCATCCTGACATGGAAGGATCCGGATTTTTCATCAGGGTGATAAAGCTAATATTGGGTTTCTGGACTGCTGAGTTTGTAATAACATGCTCTATTTGGGTATTGATCGGATTTAATCCCATTCAATATATCCCCGTAAAGCTGACTGTTTCGCTTGCGTCCGTGCTTTTGACTGCCATGGTGTCGCATATCATCGTGATGATGAGATTAAGGAATATTTCATTTCAGCTATTATGTTCAGCTATATTATCTGTTATTTCATCATTTTTAGTAAATTCGATCGATTTCATTCTATTTAAATATGCTAATATTTCTGTTGGCATCGTGTACAATATTGAGAATTTCTGCTATTCTCTTTTCTTTGGCATATCTCTATTTTTTGGATGGTTCTGCTTCTTTATTGCGTATATGTATAATTTGAAGATAACATCTCAAGACCGGAGCATGATTGTAATAAAAGAAGAGGTTGTATCCGCGAAGATGCAGGCCTTATATTATCAACTCAATCCACATTTGCTTTTCAATTCTCTCAATTCAATTATCGGATTGATCGAAGAAGGTGCTTCGTCCCAGGCGAGCCGAATGGTGATATCCCTTTCGTCGTTCCTGCGCAGAACCCTCGAAAGAGACCCCTTGCGCGATCTGACGCTTGCCGAGGAACTGAGGCTGCAATCCGAATATCTGGCGATCGAAAAGGAACGGTTTTCGGATCGCATTCAAGTGGTTCTGCACGTTCCCGAAGAGCTTGAAGACGCGCTCATCCCCGGCCTTATCCTGCAACCGTTGATCGAAAATGCCGTCAAACATGGGTTGCGATACGCATCGGGCGATCTCAAGATCACGATCATCGCGTCGCGGGACGAGAATTGGTTGCAACTGTCCGTCGACAATGTTTCCGAAACTGCGGAGATGATCCAGATTGTCGACCAACCCGGCCTGGGTGTGGGGCTTGCGAATGTCGCGCACCGTATAAGGGCGCGCTTTCCGGAAGGCGGCTCCTTGACCGCGGGACAGATTGCCCCGGCCCATTTCCGCGCCACCCTCACCATGCCGTTGCGGGTCGCGTAGAGTCGATATTTTCCGACCCAGGCCAGCCCGGCGCGGCAGGCTGGCAGAGTATTTCTAGCCTCTGGAAATGAGGTGTCCGCCATCGACGGCGATGCAGGCGCCTGTCACATAGGATGACAGATCGCTGGCCAGATATAGCGCCGCGCCGACGATTTCCGAAGGTTCGCCACCCCGACCCAAGGGCTGATGTCTTTTGGCATGATCGGCAAACCCTTCAGATCGCGACCATGCCTTGGTGCCGTCGGTGTGGAACGGTCCGGGCATGATCGTATTGACCCTGACCGTAGGAGCATATTCCTTGGCAAAGCTTTCGGTCATTATGTTGAGGCCGGCCTTGGCCGCGGCATAAGGTGCGAAATAGGGTTCGGGCTTGCGTGAACCGGTCGAACTGATGTTGATGATCGTGCCGCCGCCCCCTTCCACCATGCAGGCGCCGAATAGCGCCGACAGGCGAAAGGCAGAACGCAGATTGATCGCGATGATAGTGTCGAATGCGGCCTGGCCGGTTTCCACGGACGATGGTTCGACGGGCGATTTACCCGCATTGTTGACGAGAATCTGGGCGCTGCCCCAACGGGCATTAACTTCGGCGAACAGGCGGTCGCAATCCTCCCAACTGGATGCGTCGAAGCCATGGGCCGATGCTTCGCCACCGGCCGAGATGATTTCCTGCGCCAGCGCCTCGCAGTTTGCAATTTGGCGGCTCGCTATGGCGACGCGCGCGCCTGCTTGCGCGAGACCTAGGACGATCGCGCGTCCCAACCCCCGGCTCCCGCCGGTTACGACCGCCACACGTCCACTCAGATCAATTGTTATGGCCATGCCATCCACCTGATAGTTGCAACAGATGCGGGTCGAGCCGGGCTGTGTGGTCAAGCATTGCGAACCCGCCTGCCGCCATCGATTACCATCGTGTCGCCCGTCTGGAATTTCGAAGCATCCGACGCCAGATAGGCCGCCGGTCCTTCAATGTCCGAAAGATCGCCAGGACGGCCTAGCGGTGTGATCTTTGCAAAATGCTCGGCTATTTCCTGAGCCTTTGAGCTTCCGCCAGTAAGCCCTGTCATGATGAAGCCAGGAACCAGCATGTTGGCGCGTACGCCGTAAGGCCCCATCTCCACGGCAAGCCCCTTAATCGCAGCCTGAAGCGCGGCCTTCGCGGCGGCATAATGCTCCATGCCCGGCAGACCGTAGTAAATCGACAGACTGCCGCAGGCTACGATCGATCCTCCTGGGTCGCCGCCAAGCGCACGGCTCTTCATATGCCTCGCGGCGGCTCGAAGCGTGTAGAAAGCGCCATGCAGGTTGATGTCGAGCAGGCGATGATAATCCTGATTCGTCAGATCGATGAAGGACGGCGCGCGGTGGCTGACGCCCGCATTGGCGAAAACGCAGTCGATCCTGTCCATCGCACCAATGATGGAGATGAATGCCGCGTCTACGGCTTCGTCATCCGACACATCGCATCGCTCGACATGAACAATCGGCGCCCCAAGCGCCTTCAGCCTGGCCCTGACATTTGCGGCCTGATCGACTTTGCGGTCCAATATGGCAACGGATGCACCCTGCCGCGCACATCCTTGCAGAAAAGCAAGACCAATGCCGCTCATGCCGCCAGTGGCGGCTACGACCTTTCCCGTCAGATCGAAAATGGACATGCCCGTCTCCCTGGCTGTCGTATCGTTCGCCTGAACGGGCTAGGCGGCCAGTTCCCGTTCGATCTCGGCCAATTCTCTTGAATAGCGGGCCTCGATCTCCGCCGTTCTCGTCGGAATATGTTCGCTGGGGAACAGGCCGGGAGCCGGTGTCGCATCCTTGAGCAGCAGGTTTGCAATCTGGACCTGATGGACTTCGGTGGGACCATCGGCGACTGAGAGCATGGGAACGCCCATCCACATCTTTGCCAGCGGCGTTTCATGCGTGGTTCCGAGCGCGCCGTGCAGATGCACCGCCCGGCGGATGATGTCATGATAGACGCGCGCCATGGCCACCTTGCTCATCGCGATGTGCATCCGCGCTGCGCCATGCGGTTGCGTGTCGATAGTCCAGGCCGCCTTGAGGACCAGCAGGCGGTACATTTCCAATTCCATCGCACTGTCGGCAATCATGCCCTTGACGAATTGATGGTCGCCCAGTTGCCTTCCTTGCGTGCGGCGGGAAACGGCGCGCTCCTGCATCATCTCCAGCGCCCGCTGGCACTGGCCGACCACCCGCATGGCGTGATGGATACGACCGCCACCCAGCCGCGCCTGCGCCAGCTTGAACCCTTGTCCCGGATCGCCCAGCATGGCGTCGAGCGGCACGCGGACCTTGTCGAAACGCAGATAGGCATGGTGGCCATGGTCGACCGGATCGTTCATCCCCGCGACATCCCGAATATCGACGATGCCCGGCGTGTCGGAGGGGATGAGGAACATCGACATGCGCTCATGCGGCGCATTGTCCGGGTTGGTCACGACCATCGCGATGACGAAGGATGCGTTCTTGAAGTTGGAAGCGTACCATTTCTCGCCTTCGATGACCCATGCGTCGCCCTCGCGCCATGCGCGGCAGGTGAACTCCTTGGGATCGGCGCCCGCCTGCGGTTCGGTCATGGCGTAGGTGGAAAAAATGTCGCCATCCAGCAACGGCTGGAGATAGCGCGCCTTCTGTTCGGCCGTGCCGAACATCGCCAATATCTCGGCATTGCCTGTGTCCGGGGCGGCACAGCCAAAGACTACCGGTCCCCAGGATGTGCGGCCCAATATTTCATTCATCAAGGCCAGCTTGACCTGCCCATAGCCTTTCCCGCCCATGTCAGGCGTAAGATGGCAGGCCCACAGCCCCTGCGCCTTGACCTTTTCCTGCAATTTCCTGGCCATGGTGCGGGCTTTCCTGTTGCGAATGTTGAATTGTTCGCTGCCACGCGGGAAAAGCAGGTCCATCGCCTCGACTTCCTCACGAACGAATGCGTTCATCCAGTCGAGTTTCTGCTGAAAATCCGTGTCTACCGAGAAATCCATGTGAAATTCCCATCCATGTTGTCATATGTTGCCTGGCGGCGGGCCTCAGCCCGCGATGATCTGCAGCGCCTTTGTCATCAACCAGGTCGCATAGGCGTGCACCGACCGCCCCACCGGTTCGGGTACTTTTCCGGCTTTTGAGGCTGCAAAGGTCGCCTCCAGCAGGCAGGCGAGCTTGTAGCAGGCGAGCGCGAAGAACCACGGCATCTGCGCCATATCCCGACCGCTCTGTTTGCCATAGAGCGTGCTCAGTTCGCCGCGGGATAGAAAGCCGTCCCATGGCTTCACCATCGGCGACTTGCCCTCCGGATCGCCGTCCTCGAACCAGCTCGACAATATCCATCCCAGGTCGAGCAGCGGATCGCCCAGCGACACAAGTTCCCAGTCCAGCACGCCGGAGATTCTGGGCGCCTGCAAGGAGAACATGACATTGGGAAATTGCAGGTCGCCATGGACCAGGCCGATGCGCCGATCGGTCGGCAGATTATCCGCCAGCCAACGACCAACGGCATCGACATGGGGTAAGTCCGCGGGATTGTAGCCCGGCGTCGCCGCATAGCCTTCCAGTTGCGATCGCCAGCGCTCGACCTGCCTTTCGTGCCAGTTATCGGGCCTGCCGAGATCTTCCAGCCCGGCCGCCACAGGGTCCACATTGCCAAGGGCGGATGCCGCCTTCACCAGTTCGACACCCATGGCGCGCCGCCAGGATGAATCGGTGGCATATTGACCGGGCAGGTCTCCCGACCGGGCAAAACCTTCCAGCGGTTCCATCAGGTAGAAGCAGGCGCCCAGCACGTCGGCATCATCGCACAGGGCTAACATGCGGGGATGGGGCACGGCGCTCCCCTCCAGCGCGTTGAGCACTCGCGCCTCGCGCAACATCGTCTCATTGCTCCTGGGTTTAAGATGCTTGCCGGGGCGCCGCAGGATCAAATCCCGGTTCCCCCGGCTGAGGAGGAAGACGTTATTCTGCAACCCGCCAGCCAGCTTGCGTGCCGCTGTCACAGGCCCATATCCCGGCGCTCCGCTAGTATCGAGCCAGGCGTTCAGATTCTCCCAATTTATCAGTCCGCCAAAATCGTCCAGCGTATCGCTGATCCCATGATTGGGCACCGCATCCTCCAGCCATTTCCTGTTTTGCTATGCGGCCAAATCTGTTCCTTCGGCCGCGCTTCGGCAAGAACCACCCACGTTCCATTCTGGACAGAAGGCGGCATATTAGCCAAATTGCAGCAAGCGATCCGACATATGGCGGATCGCCAGGCTGGAAGGATGGGCAATTGCAGGAAGCAGGACAGGCGGTCCATGGACGGAATGGTGCCGATTTCAGTTTCTCGACCGCCGATGTCAGCCTGTTGCACACGGACATGGCCGCAGATGGACAGGCTATCATCAGCAGCGATCACCCTCTGCTCGATCTCTGTGTCACACCGCGCCCTGCAAATATGCGCGGTGCTTTCACCGAAAGCTGGGGCAGCCATCGTTTCGAGACGCTGGGCGACATCATATTCGTGCCGCCGAGCCATCCGCTTCATCTGCGATGGGACGGCGGCGGCGAGCAATATTCCATCCGATGTGCATTACGCGGCAAGCTGGCCCGTCACCGCTTTCGCACTCAGATGGACTGGACCGACGCGCGCCTGCTGGCTTCGCTCGACATATCCAGCCATCCGGTCAGATTGCTGCTTCGGCGCCTGGCCGAGGAGGCACGCAGCCCGCGTCGCGATACCAGGTTGCTCGTGGGTGCCGTCGCGACACAATTGACGGTCGAAATCTGCCGCTATCTCGAATGCGTGACCGACGATATGGCGCATGGTGGTCTTGCGGCCTGGCGCCTGAGATTGATCGACGAGCGTCTTAACAAGGAGACTACGCCACCCACCCTGGTTGAACTGGCGGAATTGTGCAGCATTTCCGTTCGGCAACTGACGCGGGGTTTCCTGAAGAGCCGGGGCTGCACGTTGGGCCAATATGTCCACCAAAACAGGATCGATGCCGTCAAGCGGCTACTCGCCACACAGGAGAGCATCAAATCCGTGGCCGACGCGGTCGGCTTCTCCTCAACCTCCAGCCTCGCTCAGGCATTTCGACGGTCGACCGGACTGACGCCACGAAGCTACCAGCAACGCATTTGGCGATCCATTGGAAGCGGTTGATCGTAGAAGGTAGCGGAGCGTGGAAAGTTCGGCGCTCCGGCGTGTTTCCCATGAAATGAGCGATCATGGGAAACACGCTCTCAAACCGATGCGAAGGCGCGTCAGCGCGCGCTGTCGATTATCATCCCGCCATCCGGCGTCAGGCTGTAGCCCGTGATGAACTGCGCATCCTTGCTCGCCAGGAACAGAACGACAGGTGCGATATCGTCTTCTGGCGAGCCATAGCGTCCCAGGGGCACATTGGGCGGAGGCACGTCTACAGCCCCCCATGTGTCCGCGACCGGCAGCATGTTGTTCACGGTGATATTGTCGGGTCCCCACTCGCGGGCGGCCGTCCGGGTCAACGCGCGGACAGCCTCCTTGGCCATGCTGTAAGGCGCATAGGGCAACAGCGCGACGATACCGGCGGCCGATCCGAAATTGATGACGCGGCCCGCACCGCTGGCCTTCAGGTGCGGATAGCAGGCCTGCATCATGCGCAGATAGGCGATCGGTCCCATATCAAAGTTGCGCTGAAGCTGCTCAATGGAGAGGTCTATCACGGAAGAGGCAACAGCGGATGGATCGAACGCATTGTTCACAAGGATGTCGATGCCGCCATAGGTGGCGGCCACTTTGTCCACCGCCGCCTTGATCTGCCCGGCATCGCTGACATCACATTGAATGCCGAGTGCGGTGCCTCCCGCGATCTCAATATCAGCGACGACCGCATCGATATTTACAGGCGTGAGCGACAGGACAGCGACCTTTGCGCCTTCAGCCGCGAAGAGCTTGGCGGTGGCGCGACCGATGCCACGGCCCGCTCCTGTAACAATGGCAATTTTTCCGTCGAGACGACCCATGGTCAGTTCCTTTTGGTGAGGGTGATGGGATGTTCCGCCATTGCCGCTGCGTAAGGCGACGGCGTTTCGCGAGCGGCGTTCTGCGAGGCGAAGGAAGCGGCCAGCAGAGCAAGGCCTATCGCCGCTGGCAGTGCGCCCTTGGGACTGCGAACGCCCAGGTGCGCCATTCCGGAAAGGAGCAGATGGTAGAAGATGCCGGCATAGGCGAGGTCGCTCAGCGGCACGCTGACACGCGACAATATCGCGATTGGACCAAGGATCTTGACCACGATCATGAAGGGAACGAGGTGAGTGGCGTGATAGCCGAGATCGGCCTGGGCCTGCCTGACAAAGTCGCGCTTGGTCACATATAGCAGGGCGGAAGACAGATACAGCAACGACAATAAAGTCGTGCTGATCCAGTAAATATATATTTCGGTCATGGTTCTTTCTCATGGGTCAGCTTGTGCCTGCTGGTCATTTTCAACGTCACAAGGAACGTGTATGAGAAATGCTATGCTGGATCATTATGCGCAAGTAGAATGAATTTAGAACAGTAAGTATGGAATATATGACTAATGGAAGAAAATGATTTTTCGATGCAGGACGAGATGCGGCGTGCGTTTGCCATGCTCTCAGGCAAGTGGAAGCTGGAAATCATGTGGCTGTTGCACCAGCGGGTCCACCGTTTCGGGGAGTTGCGTAAGGCCATTCCCGGCATCACGCAGCACATGCTGACCGCGCAGTTGCGCGAACTGGAGGCCGATGGACTGATTTCACGCACCGTCTTTGCGGAAGTGCCGCCTCGCGTGGAATATGAGATGACGGCCAAGGCACGCGGACTGGGTCCGACGATGGATGCGCTCGCCGCCTGGTGGGCGGAACATGGTCAATCCATTCCAGCCAGACCAGCGGGGCGGGGCCGTAAATAAAATGCATAGCCGGACGGGGAAGAAGCGATAAGGTCCGTATATTGAAACCATATTGTAAATAGTGGAATTAATGATAGTGCATCGGGCCTGGCTCAGTCGGGATCCAACTGCATGGGTGTGGACTGAAAGCCGGAGCGCGAAGCAATTCGGCTGACAGAGAGGATCTATGCATCACCAGTACGGCAAGCCCAAATGTGAAGCGAAGCGCATCCGATCGGGCCTTGCGCCGCACGCTTTTGCCGGATCCATGGCTATCCTATGCGCGCTGATCGCTGGCCTGGTGCCGATCGAAACAGTTCTTGCCGCACCGCGCATGGTGACACAATTGGATGACGGCTGGCGCTTCCTCAAGGGTGATCCAGAAGGGGCCGAAATGCCCGTAATGGACGATGCCGGGTGGCAGGCAGTATCCGTTCCGCATGACTGGGCAATTGCTGGCCCCTTCGATCCGGATGCTAGGGCTGCGGGTGAAAACGGCTTTCTTCCGAGCGGCGTCGCCTGGTATCGCAAGCCACTGGAGGTGATGCCGCAGCCAGGCCGCAGATATTTCATCGAATTTGATGGGATCATGGAACGCAGTGGCGTCTGGGTGAACGGACACCATATCGGCTATCGCCCGATGGGCTATGTCAGTCAGCGCTACGATCTCACGCGCCACCTTCGTGCGGACGGACATAATATGATAGCGGTGCGAGCCGATACATCCGCGGCACCATCGTCACGCTGGTACACCGGGTCGGGCATCTACCGCCACGTGCGCCTCATCGAGACAGGCGATGTCCATATACCGCAGGGAGGCGCCTTTGTGCGGACGGCGACGCTCACCGCCGATCGCGCGGCGATCGCGATTGCGACGGACGTACGCAATGACGCCACCGCCCCGGCGGATGTGAAGATGGAGGTGGTGCTGACCGGTCCCGATGGACGGGAAGTCGCGCGCACCACAACGCCCGTCATCAGCGCGGCTGCGGGCCGCACGATCGTCATGCCGGCTGAAGTCGCTCTGGCCAACCCGCGGCGCTGGGACATCCGCGATCCTGCGTTATACAGCGCGGCCATCCGGATAGTTGCGGCCGATGGCTCCGTACTCGACAATGAAGATGTACGCTTTGGTGTTCGCGAAGCCCGGTTCGATCCTGCGACCGGCTTCTGGCTCAACGGCCGCAACTTCAAGCTAAAGGGGGTTGCGCTGCACCATGACGGCGGCGCCGTGGGCGCTGCCGTACCTCTCGCCGTGTGGCGTCAGCGCCTGACTGCGCTCAAGGCGCAGGGCGTTAACGCGATCCGGACCGCGCACAATGTGCCCAGCCCTGAATTTCTCGACCTGACCGATCAGCTGGGGCTGATCGTGATGGACGAGCTGTTCGACCAGTGGAATGTCGCCAAGACGCCGGAGGATTATCACCTGTTCTTCGGTGACTGGCACAAGCGCGACACGCTCGACATGGTACGCCGCGATCGTAACCATCCCAGCATCGTGCTGTGGAGCGCGGGCAACGAAATCCACGACACCGCCTATCCGGTCCAGGCCAAGGCGGCGCTTCGCAGCATTCTCGATATCGTCCATGCTGCCGATCCGTCGCGGCCGGTGACGATGGCGCTGTTTCGCCCGAATGTCACCAAGGACTATGACAATGGCCTTGCCGACATGCTGGACGTGGTTGGCCAGAATTATCGCGAAAATGAACTGATCACGGCCAGTCGGCAGAACCCGAAGCGCAGCATAGTGGGGACAGAAAATGCGCATAATCGCAGCAACTGGGTGCCGGTGCGCGATTATGCGCCATTCTCTGGAATGTTCCTGTGGACGGGCGTCGATTATCTCGGCGAGGCAAACCGCTCCGGCTGGCCCAATATCCAGAACCCGGCCGGGTTGCTCGATCGCACGGGCCGTCAGAAGATCACCGGCATGGAGCGGGAGAGCTGGTGGTCGGACCGGCCGGTCGTGCATGTTGTCCGCAATGCCGATCCGGCGGCGGCCGGTCCCGCGACCGACGGGGCGGGAGGACCGAACCAGCCGGCCTTGCCGACCATGATTGCCGTTGCGACGCCCAGGCCCAAGGGCGCGCTGTTCGACGACTGGACGCCGGAGGATCGCCGTCCGCACGATGAAACGATCGAGGTTTACAGCAACTGCCAGCAGGTCGAGGCTTTTCTCAATGGCCGCTCCCTGGGCAAGCTGCCGATCAATCAGGATGCGTCTCCGCGACGTTGGGGCGTGCGTTATGCTCCGGGTGAGGTGCGCGCCATATGTCGGGATTCGGGCGTAGCCGCCGTCTCGGACACTCTGCGGACGGCAGGAAAGCCGGTTCGCATAGATTTGCAGGCGGACCAGCCAATTGTAGGTTCAGGCTTCGACGACATGACATATGTCCGCGCGCGGGTGGTCGATGCGAAGGGGGTGACGGTACCCTCCGCCACGCATTGTCTGCACTTCGGCATGAGCGGTGCAGGCTCACTCATCGCAACCGATAACGCTTCCTCGGTCGATCATACGCCCTTTCCCTCGCCCAACCGTGTCGCGCAGGATGGCATCGCCGTCGCCCTTGTGAGAGGGGCGGGCACCGGTCCCTTCACCGTCACAGTGACGGCCGAAGGCCTGAATCCCGGCGCTGTCCAGCTACGCGCGAAGCAGTAAGAGTGGTCGTGATCCAGCTGGGCCTAGTGATCGTCACGATGGACCGATGCGAAGCGAGAGAAGGGGAATGCCTGCTACCGTCCTTCTCCCCCGCTTCGAACGAACGACCTTAATTTTCCTTGATGACAAGCGACTTGCCCGCATATTGGCCTGGTCGAACATTGCGCAGGGTCTGTAGCTTGCGGCCGGACCGGCTCATCCATGTGACCTCGACCGTCACGGCATCCATCGACCTCAGCCCGAAATGCAGCGGCGCCGCATTTTCCGAATTATAGCCGTCGCCGGTCGAGAGCTGGCGGGTGGCCAGGATCTTGCCCGACTTGTCATAGAGGCGCACCTCCGCCCCCATGCGGGTGAAGCGTCCTTTCGCATCCAGCAACGTGACCGAAAGGCTGCGCTTGGCCGCCGCGCGATCCAGATCATTGTGGAACAGGAAATGCCCGCCCTTGTCGGTATAGCCGCGCATCACCGACAGATCGAGCGCACCGTCCCGGTCATAATCGACCCACTGCACGCCATGATCGCCGACATTCAGCTTCGACGTTTCCGTCAGAACCTGGCGGAATCCCTTGCCCCCTTCATTGTGGAACAGGCTGTCCCTGGGGTGCTGCTGGTCGCGCGGGCCGTAATAGGAGGTGACATAAAAGTCGAGGAAACCGTCATTGTCATAGTCGCCCCAGACGGCCCCTACGGCGTGATTGTCGATCCCCACGCCCATTTGCTTGGCGGCGTTGGTGAAGGTGCCATCGCCATTATTATGGTAGAGCGCATTGACGCCATAGTTCGGCACGAACAGGTCGAGGAAGCCGTCATTGTCATAGTCGCCGACAGCGCAACCGACGCCGCCTTCCTCCTTTGAGCGGCCCGGATTGTCCATGCCCAGTTCTGGCGCAACATCGGTGAAGGTGCCGTCGCCATTATTGCGCCAGAGCGCATCCGTTGCGCCCGACTGATTGGCGAGGAAGACGTCGAGGAAGCCGTCGCGATTATAATCGAACCAGCAGGCGCCGACCGTGGGCCGGACATCGGATATGCCTGTTCCGGCCGAAACCTGCACGAACTTGCCGCCCTCGTTGTGGAACAGGCTGTTGGGGCCGATGCGGTTGGCGGCATAGACGTCGAGGTGGCCGTCATTATCATAGTCGACCCAGCTTGTCTGGCGCGCGGACCGGTTGGGGATGGTCAGGCCCAGTTCGGGAGCGACGTTGGTGAATTTCTTCCCGCCCTCATTATGGAAGACGAGGCTCAACTCGCCTGGCATGGTCGCCCCGCCCAGCAGGTCGACCCAACCGTCGCCATCATAATCGCCCCAGGCGACACCCCGCATTTCCGGGCCGGATGTCGGGAGGCCCAGTTGCGGCCCGACATTGATGAACTTGCCCTTGTCGTTGCGATAGAGGCGGATGTCGCCGCCCTTGAGCGATACGACAAGGTCGAGGTCGCCATCATTGTCGAAATCCGCCCAACTGTTGGACAATGACCCCGCAATGGCGAAATCGCCAGGCTGGACGGAGGTGAAGGCCGGTTCGACGGGTGGCGCGGCGTCCTGCGCCACGGCCGGCTGGCACAGCAGCATCAGCGGCAGGATATGGCAAAGCGTCCGGTTCAATGATGGCATGGGCTTCTTCCCCTTCTTGTCAGATTTGGCTGGTGGAGCGCGTGTCGGGCATACGCAGATAGACGATCAGCGACACGGCGATCATGGCGGTGACATACCAGTAGAAGCCGCCTTCCATCCCCGCATGTTTCATCCAGAGTGCGGCATATTCGGCGGTGCCGCCAAACAGCGTGTTGGCGAGCGCATAGGGCAGTGCAACGCCCAGGGCGCGGATATTGGCCGGGAACAGTTCCGCCTTCACGATGGCGTTGATCGACGTGTAGCCGGTGACGATCACCAACCCCGCCAGCACCAGCAGGAAGGCGCTGAAGGAAGAGGTGACGCTTTCCAGCGCGGTGAAGATCGCGGTGGTGAACAGCACGCCGCTCACGCCGAAGCCGATCAGCAGCGGCTTGCGCCCGATCCGGTCGGACAGCCATCCCGCCAGCGGCTGTAGCAACATGTAGATGAACAGGGCGGAGGCCATGATCGCGGTAGCCGTCTGGCGACCAAAGCCCGCGCTGTTCACCAGGAATTTCTGCATATAAGTACTGTAGGCATAGAAGGCGAGCGTGCCGCCTGCGGTCAGCGCCATCACCAGCAGCACTTCGCGCGGATGCTGGCGGATGAGGTTCCATCCGCTCGATCGGGGATGCTCCTTCACCGCCGCGCTCTCTTCGAATGCTTCGGTTTCCTTGAGGCGTCGGCGCAGGCGATAGACGCCGATCGCCATCAATCCGCCGATCACGAAAGGCACGCGCCATCCCCAGCTTTCCAGTTGATGCTCGGTCAGGAAAAGCTGGAGCAGCAGCAGAACGCATAGCGCCAGCAGCTGTCCCGCGATCAGCGTTACATATTGGAAGCTGGAGAAAAAGCCGCGTTGGTCCCGCTGCGCCATTTCCGATAAATAGGTCGCACTCGCGCCATATTCGCCGCCGATCGATAGCCCCTGTATCAGCCGCGCGAGCAGTAGCAGCGCCGGCGCGGCGACGCCGATCGTCCCATAGTCGGGGATCGCCGCGATCATCAGCGATCCGCCCGCCATCATCATCACCGACAGGGTAAGCCCCGCCTTGCGCCCCTTGCGGTCGGCATAGATGCCCATCACCCAGGCGCCGATCGGACGCATCAGGAAACCGACGGCGAAGATCGCGGCCGCGTTCAGCAACTGGGCGGTGCTGTCATCCGACGGGAAGAAGACCGGGGCGAAATAGAGGGTGAAGGCTGAATAGACATACCAGTCATACCATTCGATCAGATTGCCGATCGATCCGCCCAGGATCGATCGCAGGCGATCCTGTCGGGATATGCTGACCGGGGCGAGTGACGAAACATGTTCCATCCCCGTTGATACGGACGGCTCGTCACATTCTGCTAATCGCCGTCAGCGGAAACCAGGATTATCGAATTGTCGCTGCCCGGTACGGCGCGCACGCCGAAGCCGCTTTCCAGCGCTTCGACGAAATCCTGCGATCGATCGAGCCGGAAGGCGCCACCGACGCGCAGGCTGGCAATCGCCGGATCGCCGATCACCATCGGGGTGGTGCGGTAGCGGTTGAACTCCTCGACCGCCTGCGCCAGCGTGTCGCCCTCAAACTCGACCATGCCCTCCTGCCAGGCGATGCGCTGCTTGATCTTGGCGGGTTCCAGATGCGTGACGGCAATGCTGCCGCTGCGCACGGCCGCGCTGCGTCCGCTCTCGATCCGTCGAACAGCGGAATCGCCGTTGCGGACCGCAACGATGCCCTCGATGACCGTCAATTCGGTGACATCGGGCCGCAGACGCACGTTGAACATGGTGCCGACCGCGCGAACCAGCGTTCCGTCCGCATCGACGATGAAGGGGCGCTTGGTGTCGTGGGCCACGTCAAAACGCGCCTCTCCCTTCAGCAATTTGATCGAGCGGATATCATCGCGCAGGGCGACTTCGATGGAACTGTTGGTATTCAGGTGAACCAGCGAACCGTCCGCCAACCGCACCGCGCGCGTCTCCCCCAGCGCCGTCCGATAATGGTCGACCGTGCCCAGCAATCGCAGCGCTACTGTGGCCGCAACGCCGATCGATGCGGCCGCAGCCGCCAGGCCCACGAACAAGCCCCGCCGCCCGAACAGGGGGGCGGGGATATCTTCCGCAGCAATATCCCGATCTGCCTCATCATGAGGAACAACAGGTGGGGTCGGCTCGTCTTCCCGCCCTGCGGGCAGCTCACGAAGCCGCTCAGTCAGTTCCCAGCTTGCCTCCGCCTTGGCGAAGGCAAAGCCATGGGCGGGATCCTGCGCCACCCAGGCATAGGCTTCGTTCCACTGGTCTGCGGCGTCGCTCGTCCGCGCCTTAAGGTACAGACGAGCCGCTTCGGCTTCGATCGCCTGAATGTCCTCCGCGCTTTTGTAGCGACCAACCAAATCCAGAACCCTCAAACTGCCCGATGGCCTGCATTATCTTCACGGCTGCCCGCGTCAAATGCTTGTCTACGGTAAAGACGGACAGCTCCATCTCCTCTGCTATATCCTTGACAGATTTCCCGTGGACCCGCCGCAGGATGAACGCGCGACGGCACTGCGTGGGCAGCGTATCGAGGATGGCCTGGAGATGGCGCAGCTCATCGCGCGCCTGCAGCGCTTCCTCGGTAGAATTATCGACCTGGAGGACGTCGAGTTCGGCCACCAGTTCCAGGGAGACGATCTTCTCCCGCCTCGCCTCGTCGATCAGGAGGTTGCGCGCGATCTGGAACAGAAAGGCCTTGCCGCTATGCGCGCGATGGATATCCCCGCTGGCATAGGCGCGGGTCATGCATTCGGCGACGAGATCGTCGACATCCTGACTGCGGGATACGACACGGCGCAACCGCGACCTTAACGCACCCTCATGTGGCAGGATGGCCTGCTTGAACCAATCCAGCCTTGCCCTGATCGATTCCACGTCCACGCTGTTCCCCCCGCTTCCTGTCGTTTCCCGCCTCCCACGCATGCATCCCTGTAAGGTGCCGAGGCAGGCCGTCATCCGATAGCCGCAGCGCCGGCTTCACAAAAATGAGATATTTTCAAGCGTCGTTAGCAGAAACGCGATCGGTCTCCGTATCCACTACTGACAATCCAAATATTTCACAGGGGGCACGATGACGCAGAATTTTCGGAACCTATCATTGTGCGCTGTTGGCGCGATTGTTGCGCTGAGCGCGCAATCGTCCGCCGCGGCGGAACCGGCAAAGTTCAAGATCCCGGCCCAGTCGATGCAGACGGCGCTGACCCTGTTCGCCAGGCAATCGGGCATCCAGCTCCTCTTTCCCTATGATGGGGTCGCCGGGCTTCACGCCCAGTCGGTCAATGGCAAGATGGCGCCGGACGTCGCGCTGCAAAGGTTGATCGCCGGATCGGGCCTGAAGATCACCCTTTCGAACAATAATGTCATCGCCCTGTCGCTCAGCGCTCGCGCCCCGAAGGCGCGCGCGGTCGAAGTCGCCAGCCTGGGCGTGACCGGGCTGGCCTTTGCCGCCCAGTCCAGCGGCGCAGCCATCGTTCCCCAGGCAAGCGCGACCAGTGCCGAGGAGTCGGTCGGTCCCGCGATCGTCGTGACTGGATCGCGCGGTCAGGCGCGCACCGTCACGGACAGCCCGACGCCGATCGACGTCATTTCCGGCGCAGATCTTACACGAACCGGCAAAGCGGGCGTGTTCCAGGCGCTCAATACCCTGGTGCCGTCCTTCAACCTGCCGGTGCGGGCGGGCGGCGCGACCTCCACCGTCATCGCGACGGGCGGCCTGCGTGGCCTCAATCCCGACCAGGTGCTGATCCTGGTCAATGGCAAGCGTCGCCATAAGACCTCGCTCATCAACGCAGTGTCGACGCTCTACAATGGGTCGGTTCCCGCCGACCTCGACATGATCCCGACCGCAGCGGTCGATCATATCGAAGTGCTGCGCGATGGCGCCGCGGCGCAATATGGTTCGGATGCGATCGCTGGCGTCATCAACATCATCCTGAAGGACGATGCGAAGGGCGGATCGGCCAATTTCACCGCCGGGCAGAATTTCGACCGGTCGGATGGCGAGCTGTATCAGGCGGACCTGAATTTCGGCATGAAGCTGGGCGAGGGCGGCTTCGCCAACCTCTCTGTCAACCTCAAGAAGCAGGAGATGTCGAACCGCGCCCTGCCGCTTGCCGACTGTTCGGTTACGGCTACCACCACCTGCCTCTATCCACTGGTGGGCGGCGCGCTCGACCCGCGCGATGCGGCGGCCGTCGGCACGGAGCGGATCGTGACGACCAGCTTCGGCGTCATGCCCTCGCGCGCCATCAACACCGCGCTCAATGCCGGCTATGATCTGGGCGGGGTCCAGCTCTATGCCTTCGGCACCTACAGCCAGCGACGGTCGGACCTGTGGTATAGCTATCGCTATCCCAAGGACGTGAACAACGTCATGGCCATCTACCCCAATGGCTACCGGCCCCATGTCATGATCGACGAGGAGGATTTCGAATTCACCGTCGGCGCCAAGGGCGAATTGTCGGGCTGGGACTGGGACTTCTCGACCGGCTATGGCCGCAACCGCGCCCGCCAGTCTTCCGAAGGCACGGTCAACCCGACGCTGGGCCTGCTCAGCCCGACTGAGTTCTACATCGGCACGCTGAAGTCATCGGAATTCGTCACCTCGCTCGACCTCACGCGCGGCTATGATGTCGGCGGCGGCAATCTTCAGGTGTCGGCCGGCGCGCAGCAGCGGCACGAACGATATCAGACTTTTGCAGGCGATCCCTCCAGCTATGCGGTCGGCGCCTTCATCACATCGGGCATGACGCCGGGTGCACAAAGCTCGGCGGGTTTCCAGCCGGACGACGCGGCCTATATGTCGCGTGACAATTATGCCGTCTATGGCGATGTCGCATGGGATCCGAACAAGGACATCACGATCGGCGCGGCTACCCGCTTCGAACATTATGATGACGGCAGCGGCAATACGCTGATCTGGAAGGTCAATGGCCGCTACGCCGTCGCCCCCTGGATAGCCTTGCGTGCAGCAGCGAACACAGGCTTCCGCGCACCGGCGCTGGCGCAGCAAATCTACACCCAGACCACCAACCAGTTCCGCACGGTCAATGGCGTCAACAACGTCCTGCTCCAGATCAAGACGCTTGCCGTCAACGATCCGGCAGCGGTCGCGCTGGGTGCCAAGCCGCTCAAGCCGGAAAAATCGTTCAACATTTCGGGCGGCGTGGTGCTGACGCCCTTGCCGAACTTCAACCTGACGATCGACGCCTATCAGATCGACGTCGATGATCGCATCACCATCACCAGCACGCTGACGGGCACGGCGATATCGAACATCCTGATCGCCAGCGGTATTCCCGCATCGCAGGCGAACACTCTGTCGGCACAATATTATACCAACGCGATCGATACCCGCACCCGCGGCATCGACGTCGTCGCATCCTACAAGCATGGCCTGTTCGACACGGTGAACATGCAGTGGAACCTGGGCTTCAACTACAACAAGACCAAGATCACCCACATCATCGACAATCCGCCCGAACTCGCCGCGCTGGGCAGCGACTATGTCCTGTTCGATCGCGCGCGTCGCAGCAACATGACCAACAATCTGCCGCGCACGAAGCTGTCGATCAGCAACCTTGCCACCATGGGCGACTTCACCCTGTCATCGCGTCTGACCCGCTTTGGTGGCTTCAAATCCTACCAGAACGGCGTCACCAGCGGTGGCGTCACCACCTATCCGAACGACCGCAGCTATGGCGCAAAGTGGATCACGGACCTTGAAGCGAACTGGCAGGTGACGCCGCTGGTCAATGTGGCGGTGGGCGCCAACAACATCTTCAACGTCTATCCCGACGAGACCGGCCAGATCAGCGCGACGCTGGGGCAGGGCGCCTATCCCGGCACCTCGCCGATCGGCTTTACCGGCGGTTTCTATTATGCCCGCGTCGGGCTGAATTTCTAATCCATGACCCATGATGCGTCGCCTCCACGTCAAGGGGGTGGCGCATCTTCTGCAATGACAGGAGATGCTGGCGATGCGCCATATGACGATCTGGCTGGCGGCGCTTGCCGCATCCACGGCGATGACGGCCTCGGTCGCCGCTCCCTCGACCAAATGGGGCGGCGGCGAGATATTGTGGGACAGCTTCGGCGTGCCGCATATCTACGCCAGGACGGAAGAAGGTGGCTTTTACGGCTTCGGCTATGCCCAGGCCCAAAGCCACGGCGATCTGCTGTTGCGCATATATGGTGAGAGCCGCGCCCGTGCCGCGGAATATTGGGGCGAGAAATATGAGGCGCAGGACAAATGGCTCGTCGCCAACGACGTGCCCGAACGGTCCATCCTGTGGTTCAAGCAGCAGACGCCGCAGATGCGGAAAAATCTGGATGCCTTCGCCGCTGGCGTGAACGCCTATGCGGCCGCGCATCCCGACAGGATCGCGCCGGAGGTCAAGGTCGTGCTGCCACTGTCCGGCGTCGACATCATCGCCCATGCGCAGCGGTTGATGAACTTCGGCTATATCGCGTCCGACCGGAAGGTGCTGGCCGACCCGTCGATCAACGAAGCGGGCGGGTCCAACGCCTGGGCGGTCGCGCCCTCCCGCTCAGCCAGCGGCAAGGCGATGCTGCTCGCCAATCCGCATCTGCCCTGGGCGCCCAGCCAGCTCACTTATTATGAAGCGCAGATCAATTCGCCGGGCCTTGCCATCTATGGCGCGACCCAGGTCGGCCTGCCGGTGTTGCGCTTCGGCTTCAACAATGATCTGGGCTTCACCAACACCGTCAACACCATGCAAGGCTTCACCAGCTACAAGCTCGCGCTGGAGGGCGACGGCTATCGCTTCGACGGCAAGATTCTGCCGTTCAAGTCGGTCACGAAAAGCTACAGGGTGAAACAGGCCGATGGATCGGTGAAGACGGTCAGCTTCGTGCAGAAGAGCACGGTCCACGGTCCCGTCTTCACCCTGCCGGACGGCAAGACCAGCATCGCGCTCAAGGTGGCCGGGCTGGATCGGCCGGGCGTGCTGGAACAATATCTGGACATGGGCAAGGCGCATGACTGGACCGGGTTCGAAAAGGCGTTGCGCAAGATGCAGGTGGTGATGTTCAACATCATCTATGCCGACCGCGCGGGACATATCCTCTATCTCGACAATGGCCTGCTGCCCAAACATGCGGGCGGCGACCTCAAATATTGGTCGGCGCCGGTGCCGGGCGATACGTCGGCGACGCTGTGGAAGGATGTCCACAGCTATGACGACATGCCCAAGGTGCTCGATCCCGCCAGCGGCTTCGTCCAGAACGCCAACGACCCGCCATGGCTGGCCACCTGGCCGCGCATACTCGATCCCAAGGCCTTCCCCGCCTATGTCGCGCCCGTCGGGCCGATGAGCCAGCGCGCGCAGATGTCGGTCAAGCTGATGACGAAGACCGACAAGATCGGCTTCGACGATTTTATCGCGCGCAAGTTGACGACGACATCGCTGATGGCGGAACGGATATTGCCCGACCTGCTGGCTGCGGCCGCTGGCTCCACCGATGCCGATGTACAGACCGCCGTGACGCTGCTCAGGGGCTGGGACCATCGTTTCGAACCGGACAGCCGCGCAGCCCTGTTGTTCGAAACCTGGGCATTGCTCTTCTCTCCGAAAAACTTCACAGACCAGTCCAACTATGCCGTCAAATGGACGCTGGACGATCCGCTGGAAACGCCGCGCGGCCTGAAGGACCCGGTCGCCGCCGTCACCCTACTGAAGCAGGCCATCGCCAGAACGAAGGACCTTTATGGCGCGGTCGACCGCCCCTATGGGGAGGTATCGCGCTTCCACATTGGCGACGTCAGCGTGCCCGCCAATGGCGGCTTCGGCAATACCGGCGTGTTCCGGACGATCACCTGGAGTCCGATGAAGAATGGCGAGCGCACACCTGTCCATGGCGAGACCTGGGTGTCGATGGTCGAATTTAGCACGCCGATGAAGGCGGTCGGCCTGATGAGCTACGGCAACAGCAGTCAGCCGGGATCACGGCATAATAGCGATCAGTTGCAGCTACTGGCCGACAAGAAGTTCCGCACGCTCTGGATCACCCGCGCGGATGTGGAACGGCATGTTGAGGAGAAGATAGGCTTTTAGATGACATGCCCTGATGGACAGGAACCGAGTTCATCGAATAAAGATTCCTGGCCGCGTCCTCCGCCCGATCCTGGCCTAAGCGGGATAGTGCGCCGTTATCGCCTCTAGCCGTTGTCGGATATCCGTAGGCAGCGGGACCAGATCACGATGATAATTGCGATGCCCGGTGCCTGCCTGCTCCACAAGATCGTCATGCATACTGCCCATCAGGCCGTTGATGGCACTTAGGAACCGCGACATGCGATACATCTGGTCGTCGGGTTTCAGCGTGCGCATGGTGTCGTAGAACGATACCTGCCGGCTGATGATCTTGCGCATCGCATGGAATCTGTGGCTGGTCAGCGAGCCGGCCCGAAGCCATGTTCTCAAGCGACTAAATTCCGCTTTGCGGAAGGCGAGAAACCCCTGTGGATCGTCAAGTCGAACCGTCTGCACCTCGCGCTGGACGGCGATCCACAACGGCCAGCTTAGGAACAGGCGCAGGATCAGGCCGTAACCTAACACGGCCAGACGCTGCCGATGACGAAACGCATCCTGCAAATGCCCCATGGTCGCAACCGTCCAGGCGAACAGCAATGGTGGCCTGTGCCGCGTACCGTAGAGCACCAGGGCAAAGCGTAGATGCTTGTAGCGCGCGCGGATATGCTTGTAGCGGACACGGGCGTCTTGCGATAATTCGCCGGTGAGCAGCAGCGTACCGGTCAGGTCGCGCATGTCCGCGCGGATGGCCCCCTCCCGCCAGAATTGGCGGCACAGGTCCAGGCATCGGCGCATGTCGTCCTGGGTGCAATCGACCGGGATAGGGCTTGGCAGGCAGACGACGGGATCGACCACATCGTCTATCTCCACGGCCTGGAACATCGCATCGAGAATGTCGGCGGAGAAGATGGTCGGCTGGGATGGTGTGGCCGTGGTCATCCATGCGCCTCCCTGGTCATGATATGCGAAAGGCTGCCGCGGTCGCGATAGGCCCAGATGGTCGGCATCAGCATGGTCAGCGTCTTTAGACTGACCCCTGCGACATAGGCCAGGCCCGCGCCGGCAATGCCGAACATATGGATGAGAACGAACAGCAGCACGGCATAGCCCAGCGCAGCGGCCCCTTCGGCCACCAGTGCGGCCCGCTGGCGTCCGGCCATGTAGAGCAGGGATTCGAGCGGGAAGCTGGCCATGCTGACGATCAACGACACGGTCATGAGCTGCAACAGATCATAGGCTTCTATATAACGCTGGCCAAAGACTAGGCCGATCAACGGCGCACCGCCCAACATGACCAGAAGCAGGATCGCAAAACCCATGCCTCCGGAAATGATGGCGCTGCGAATGGCGAGTTGCCAGGGGTGGCGACTGGTCGGGTCAAGGCGCATGATCTCAGGATAAAAGCTGCGCGACAGAAGGTCGGCGGGCTTGCTGGCGGAATCGAAGAAGGTCGCCGCAATCTTGAACAGCCCTGCGCTGGCCGGCCCCAGCATGGCGCCGACGATCAGGTTGCTGACCGGACCCCACGCCGCCCAGATCGAATGGGCGATGTTGGTCGTCCACACGAAGTCCCAGGCTCCCTTCAGTCGGCTGGCCGGGCCAAACAGACCGGGGCGCAACGCATGGCGAATATTTCTGCGACGCAGTTCCTGCACGGCCATGAACCATAGGCACAGGTCTCCGGCCAGGTCGGCGACGTACCAGGTCAGCACGAAGCCGGGAAAACCGAAATGTCCGAAATAGGCGATGATCGCGCCGATCGCGCGCAGCAGGGGCGTCACGATCTGCTGCACTGCGATCTGGTCGAAACGGTCGAGCACGCGCAATATGCCGGTTGGCGTGGCGGCTGTCATCGTTGGGATCAGCGTGCAGTAGAGAAGCGCCAGGCCGATATCGTCGTGGCCGATGCCCACCCATTGCGCGAGGAGCGGCAGCAGGATGATGCCACCGGCCATTCCGGCCAGGCCGCTGGCAAGGTCCAGCCCAAAGGCAAAACCCGTGACATCCCGCAATTCATTCTCGTCGCCGCGGGCCAGGGCGGGCGCGCCATAGCGCACGATGAACTGCCAGGTCTGAAACTTCGCCAGCGCGCCGACACCATTGGCGTAGGAATGGATCAACACCAGCGTACCGAATAGGGCGGGCGTCATGCCACGGCCAGCGCAGGCCAGCGCGATCAAGCCAAGCAACGCACCCAGCAGCTTGCCCGACCCCAGATAGGAGGCATTGCGGACGATCGTCCGGAATACGCCATCAGAGAACCAGTGTTTCATCGTCACGCTTTTCATCACGCGGCCCTCGAAGGCGCTGCTTCTATCGCCGCCATCATCGGGAAGCGATCACCGATGGCGGCCTTCGCCTGGGCCAGCACCTGTTCCAGCGGCTGTTCAGCGTCGAGTTCAACGATGGGCGCGCCTTCGAATGTCAGGCGCGGCACATCCGCTATCTTGCGCGCGAGTGAGGAGAAGCGATGATCGGGCTTCCGCGCGACTGCGACGTCCAACGATACGTTGAGGCGCAGCACAAGGTCAGGCTTGTTGGCGACCATGGCTTCATAGCGTTGCCGTTCCGATCGCGCGATCATGCCGATCAGCCCTGACTGACGGGCATTGGCAAGGCCCAACCCATCCATCGGACCCGGAATCCCGACCTGTGGAAAACGATCGGCGATGATTGCATAACCTTCCCGGCGCAGGCGCATCATGCGATGGAAACGATATACCCGGCGCATTGAAAACAGATAGATCACCAGCGCCGCCATCAGCCCCGGCCCCTGACCGGCTTGTGCTTTCTGCGCCTTCGCGTGGATCGACTTGTCCAGTCGCCGGCCCAGCAACGGCAGCCGCGCGATCCTGCGGCCGATATTGCCGGACTGCTTGCCCAGATGGCAGATGCGGGTGGAGCCGCATTCGCTCATCCAGACCTGTAGCGCCTGCGTCACGGTCGATTTGCCGGAGCCGTCGCAACCAACGACGGCGATCAGGGGCGGCAAGATTTGCTCCACTAGCTGACCAGTCCGTGTCGCCGCAGCACGGCTAGAACGGTTTCGAGCACCTCCTCATAAGGGCGGGTCGCATCGATATCGACGATGTTCGCGCCACCGAAAGACAAGGTAGGCACCACCGCCAGCTTGCGCTCTAGCATGTCCCGCTGGTGATCCGCCTTCCGGGACAACGCCGTATCGACATCGACATTCAGGCGGACGACGACCGTGGGCTGATAGGCTGCCATGCCGGTGTACAGCGATCGCTCGCGCGATGCGATGGCCTCCACCAGCGTGGACCCTTTGCGGGTCCATGACAGACCTGGACCATCAAAGCTCCCCGATATCTCTGCCTGGGGGTAGCGGTCGGTTATCATCTGGATGCCGTGCGCGCGATATCCCAGGGCCTTGCGGAAGCGATGATAGCGCGCGAGCGAGAATCCGAACATCACCAGCGCCGTGGCCAGTCCCGGCAGGCGCTTTTTGGGGCCGTCATGTGCCTTCTTGGCTTTCCCGGACAGGAAACGCTCTGCGATGCGGCCGATCAACGGAATGTCGGCGATCCGCCGACCCAGATCGCCGGTGCCCAGGCCCAGATACATGGACCGCGTAGGGGTTTGGCGATCGAGCAGCGCGACCAGATCGCGCGCCAGGGTCGATTTGCCGGATCCGTCACAGCCGATCAGGGCCACGCATGGCGCAAGGCTGGTGCGGGATCGGGGCAGGGCTTGGGTGAAAGCGATCTTGCGCGATGGAAGGGGAGTCATTTCGCGCGATGGAGTGTAGATTGTCATAATAATGTCAGCCGTTTCTGTCACCGACTCGAAATGCGATGCCTGTGGAGAGGCGACCGCAAACCGGTCCGTGGCGGAGCTTTAGATCGCGAAGCTGATGCGAAGCTGATGACGGGCCGTCGTCACGCAGAATGATCTGTGTGCGGATTTGACGCCCTCCGTTCGCTGACCTATTCCAACCTTTGGCGAGGGCCGGTCATTCACGCGTGGAGCTGCGCATTGCCCCGTATATTGGTTGCGGAAGACGACGCTGATCTGGGTCCGGCGATGAGACGGGCGCTGGAGCTGGATGGCTATGTCGTCGATCTTTACACCCATGGCGATGAGGTGATGGCGGCGACCAGCGTGAGCAGCTATGACGTCATTCTGCTCGACATCGGCCTGCCGCGCATATCGGGTATCGAGATATTGCGGCAACTTCGCTCGCAGCGGAATGCGACGCCCGTCATCATCATCACCGCCCTTGATCGTACCCAGCATCGGGTCGCGGGGCTGGATGCCGGCGCCGACGACTATGTGGTCAAGCCGGTCGAGCTGGAAGAACTGGCTGCCCGCATCCGCTCCCAACTGCGGCGCAAGGACCGGCGTCAGGACGACAGTATGAGCGTGGGCGATGTCACGCTCGACTTTGCCGGCCATATCGTGACCGTCAAAGGCGATCCGGTGTCTCTCACGGCCAAGGAGTATCGGCTGCTGACGCTGCTCATGCGGCGCAACCGGCGCTTCGTTTCCAAGGCGGATCTGGAGGGGGAATTATACGACCAGGATCAATGGGTGGAATCGAATACGGTAGAGGTCGCCATTTCATCCCTCCGGCGGAAATTGGGGCGTGACTTCATCCGGACCGCGCGCGGGCTTGGCTATATGGTCGGCGGTCAGGAAACATGAGGCGCTCCTCGCTTTCAACCCGGCTCTACAGGCGCGTCCTGTTGCTGCTGGCCCTGACTGGCCTGGCGATGGGGGCTATCCTCTATACCGTTGCCAGTCGCGAAATTGCCCGCGCATCCGATGCCCAGCTCGTGAACGCATCGCGCCTGCTCTACATGATGATGCAGGACGAACTGGCGGCCGGCATCCTGACTGCGCATGGAAAACATCTGTCAGATGCCGATGATCCGTTGCTATCGGCTGAGGAAAGGAATGCGTTCCAGGCCTCCTATGACTGGTGCATGTTCGCGGTGTTCTGGGATGGCAAGGTGGTCGCGCAGTCAGGCTGGGGCGCACCGGTAAGCCTCATCCCGCGCCAGCAGGGGTTGCATGATTTTACGGCCGTCGGCGATCATTGGCGCAGCTATGGGTTGCCGGGACATGATCGCAAATTGCTGATCGTCGTTGCCGAACGGCACAGCATAAGGGAATTTTCGATCGTTCCCGTGCTGCGCCAACTGGCGCTGCCGCTGCTGATGCTGCTGGCGGCGGGCATGTTCATGCTCTGGTGGACGCTGCGGAGGAGTCTGTCCGAAGTCAATCGGCTGACGTCCACGCTTTATGACCGTTCATTGGCCGACCTGACACCGCTCGCGCCCATGGATTGGTCGAGCGAGCTTGAACCGCTGATCGTGGCGCTCAACAAGCTGTTTGCGCGGCTGGGTGAGGCTTATGAACAGGAGCAGGCATTCACCGACGATGTCGCCCATGAACTGCGCACGCCTCTCGCGGCAATCAGGGCGCAGGCGCAGCTATTGAGCAGGACCGCCCCGACGCTCCCGAACGACGACATCAGCCGGTTGATTAAGGTGGTGGACCGGGCCAACGACCTTGTCGATGGGATGCTTGTGATGGCGCGCCTGAATGCGACGACGGTGTCCAGGCGATCGGTCGATGTGCACGCCCTGGTGGCGGAGGTGGTGGCCGAAACGGTCATGAACCTTCCGCCCGATGCAATGGAGTTCACTGTAACGCCAGACCATATCGTGCGCTGGCGGTGCGATGCGGCATCGCTCAAGATCGCCTTGTCGGCCGTGATTGACAATGCGACGCGGCACGCTCGCTCTGGCGGGCAAGTCGATATTGCGATTATGCGCAGCATGGACCGCCTTGTCCTGACCATCGGCGATCGGGGCCATGGCGTTGAGGCGGCAGATCGCGATCGCCTGCTTCGTCGCTTTGAGCGTGGCACATCGGCGTCGCCAGGTAGCGGCCTTGGCCTTTCCATCGCGGTCAAGGCCATGGCCCTGGCCGGTGGCATGATCCAGTTGGACAATCGACAGGATGGTGTTGGCTTGCTCGTCATACTGACGCTTCCGGCCGATCTGGATTAGGGAACGCGCAACGGGAGGCAAGCATTATTGGGCGGTCATCCCGCAAGATCGTGTCGCTTGTCTGTCGGCGCCGTTAAGAACAACCTCTCGCTGGCGCTGTTGACCAAAAGCCCGTCTCCCTTCATGTGGGAAACGACCCGGCCCACATTATTTTTGGCGTAACATGTCACAAATGTCCGAATTCATTCTCGACACCATTACGCGATATGCTGGCTGGGCGGGCCTGATCGTGGGCGTTCTTGCCTTTCTCGAATCGATGGTCGTCATCGGCCTTTTCATTCCTGCCATTGCAACCATGATCGCCGTCGGCGGACTGATCGGGGCGGGACTGATCGATCCTGCGCCGATCCTTGTCGGCGCGCTCGCCGGCGCGATATTGGGGGACTGGCTCTCCTACATGCTGGGTCGTGCCCTTGGGCCAGCCATTTATCGGCATCGCTGGCTGAAAGGCCATCGTCTGGCACTGGCGCGGGCGCGGCTGGCCTTTCGGCGATATGGCTTCATCTCGGTGCTGCTGGGACGATTTCTGGGGCCTCTCCGTGCGACCATTCCCCTGGTCGCGGGTGTTCTGAAAATGCCGCAGATACCGTTCCAGGCTGCGAATATCCTTTCCGCGCTGCTATGGATTCCAGCGCTCCTGGCGCCGGGCTATTTCGCCGGGTCGGAAGCCATGCGGTGGGGGTTCGGCGTGGAACATATGCTGCCGATAGTCGTCGGCCTGTGCCTGCTCCCTTTGGGTCTGGGCTGGATAGCCGTCACCATGCTGAACCGGCCACGACAACGCGCCTGTCGTCAACATTAGGGCGGATCGAGATTCAGATTAAAGCTGAAGCCTCGGCCTCATTTTCAACGTCATGCCGGATCAAGTCCGGCATGACGGCGTAGGAAGCGCCTAAGACTGTGAATGTCGATCGGCCCTAGGGGCCGGACCCCGGACATATAGGATATCGTACGGGAAACCGGGCGCAGCATCGCGAGGCGGATGTCGCTGGATAGCGCTTGCCTGTGCGAAACCGGAATTATAAGGAG
Organism: Sphingobium sp. BYY-5; assembly: GCF_022758885.1. Lineage (NCBI taxonomy): Bacteria > Pseudomonadati > Pseudomonadota > Alphaproteobacteria > Sphingomonadales > Sphingobiaceae > Sphingobium > Sphingobium sp. BYY-5. The sequence goes on along the minus strand of NZ_JALEBH010000002.1, from coordinate 547,012 downwards.
CCTTGTCCTTCTTGCGCCTTTGAGGTGCGGGTGGGGCGAAGATCGCGTCGGTTCCCCGGAGACGGGGATGAAAAGGGAATATGGTGCGGGCCTTTCGGGGCCTTAATCCATAGCTGCCCCTGCAACTGTAAGTGGCGAGCGCGATATACATGTGCGGACGGCATTGCGCCCGAGCCGCCAGCCACTGGGCCGGATGCTAAATTCAGCGAAGGCCTGGGAAGGCCGTATATCAAGTGATGACCCATGAGCCAGGAGACCTGCCGGTGTCTGGTCGCTCTTGCCTTGGTCCAGGGTGTGGCCGTGGCACGGTGAACTCCGTTTGAGCGACGAACGAGCGGCTGGGGCCGCATCGGAAAGCCGTGTATCGGTCGCCCCTGGCGTCCGGCCGACGCCGGCTGCCGACCGTTCGTGAACGGCACGCCCCCGTCCAGATGTCGTGCGACGCCGACGGGGGAAGATAATGTTGAAGTTCACATCGGCTGCGGTTGCGGTCTTCACTCTTGCTGCGTCTGTTATCGCTTATGCACAACCTGACGCAGAGGCTGAAAATGCCGCGATCGTCGTCACGGGCGCGGTCGATACGCTCCGCTTCAACCTGAAGACAGAGGGTGCCAGCCGTCTTGGCCTGACACCACTGGAAATGCCCGCCAGCGTTGAAACGCTGGACGGGGATGCAATTCGTCTGCGCGGCGATCTGACCGTTCAGGATGCTGCCGCCCGCGCGACCGGGATCGTCAATACCTCCGGCGTGTTCGGTTATGGTCTCTCGGCGCGCGGCTTCACCGGCCAGAATTCGGTGATGACCCTCTATGACGGGATGCGCATGTACAATAACACGCTGACCTTCCCGGCCGACCCGTGGATGGCGCAGAGCGTGGAGATTTTGCGGGGCCCTGCCTCGGTCCTCTATGGCGAGGGTGCGATCGGCGGTGCGGTCAACGTGGTGCGCAAGCAGCCGTCCGATGAGATGGAGGTCAGTGGCCGTATCGGCATCGCCTCCTATGACAGCCTGAATGTCGCGGCGGGCGCGGGTGGACCCATCACCGATGGAGTCAGCTTTCGCACCGACGCCAGCTATCGCCGGTCCGAAGGATGGATGGATCGCGGCGATTCCCATGCGCTGGCTCTTGCGGGATCGATCCGGCTGAAACCGGCCGAAAATCTCAGCTTCACCCTATCGCATGATTATAGCAGCCAAAGTCCGCGTATCTGGTTCGGCGTACCGCTGGTCAACGGCAAGCTCGACCGGTCGCTTCGCCGCAACAATTACAATGTCACGGACGCCAATCTGCGCTTCCGCGACAATTGGAGCCAGGCGAAGGTGGAATGGACGCCATCCGATGCGCTCATCATCCGCAGCACCGTCTATCATCTATGGGCCAATAAATATTGGAAGAATGCGGAGAATCTGACTTACATTCCAGCGACCGCCAGCAGCCCGGCACAGGTGCGGCAGTCGAGCTTTCTTGATCTCTACCATATCCAGAAACAGACCGGGAACCGCACCACCGCAAATCTGACGCAGGAGATTGGCGGCCTGGAAAATCAGTTGGTCCTGGGCTTCGACATCAACCGGATCAGCTACAGGAATGTCAGCAACAGCGGCAATAACGCGACCCGGCTGGTCGATGCCGTCGATCCGGTGCCGGGCCTCTTCATCCATCAGGCGAGCGCGCCGACAAAGCCGCGCTATACCAACCGCATTCGGCAATATTCGATTTTCGCGGAGGATCGGCTGAAGTTCAGCGAGCAATTCTCGCTGGTGGGTGGCCTGCGTTACGATCGACCGGAAATCACCAAGACCGACCATGTGAATGCAGCCAACAACTTCACCGCCACGCCGGATGCCGTCACCTGGCGCGTCGGCGCGGTCTATAACCCCGTTCCAAACCTGGCGCTCTACGGCCAATATGCGACCGCCGCTGATCCGGTGGGTGCGCTGGTTTCCACCAGTCTCGCCCAGAGCGCGTTCGATCTGTCCACCGGCCGGCAATATGAGGCCGGGATCAAGCATGTCTTCTGGGGGACGCGCGGCCAGTGGACCTTGGCCGTTTATGATATCGTCAAGCGAAGGCTGCTGACCTCCGATCCGCTGATCCCGACCATCCAGGTGCAGGTGGGACAGCAATCGTCCAGGGGCATCGAAGCCTCGCTGTCCCTGGAGCCTGTCGACCATCTCAGCGTCACGCTGAACGGTGCAATACTGCGCGCGCGCTATGATGATTTCGCGGAATCCGTGGGTGGCATTCTGTTCCAACGCGACGGCAATCGGCCGACCAATGTGGCGGCAAGGACCGCCAATGCCTTTGTGAGCTGGGAGTTCGCCAAGGGCTGGGTTGCCGATGGCGGCGTCAGCTATGTCGGCAAGCGCTATCAGGATGCGGCAAACACCCGCATCGTGCCCGCCTATACACTGACCGACATCGGATTGCGCTGGCAGTTCGTCGAGGGCGCGAGCGTCGCGCTGCGTCTGCGCAACATCTTCAACGAAACCTATGCCCGTGCCACCTATGGCACTTCGCAATGGGTGCTGGGCGATCCGCGCACGGTGGAGGCAACGCTCCATGTCGGCTTCTGATCTCGCGCGAGCGACGCGGCGAGGACCATCGGTCCTCGCCCCCGCCATCCCGTGGAAGGCGATGAAGCGCTGGCTTTACATCTTCCATCGCTGGACAGGCATCGTCCTGTGCCTGTTTTTCGCCATCTGGTTCCTGTCGGGACTGGTCATGCTCTACGTCTCCTTCCCCTCCTTCCGCGCATCGGAAAGGGTGGCGACCGCAGCGCCAATCGACTGGCGTCAGGTCCGGGTCGGTCCTGACCAGGCGCTCGCCACCCTGGGTGAAGCGGAATTTCCCAATGAAATGCGGCTTGGGATGACGGGGGGCGAACCGGTCTACCGCTTTGTCATGAAGGACGGCCGGCGCGCTATATCCGCGCGGTCCGGCAGGGAAATTCAGGCTGTCGACGCGCGCCGCGCCGGTGCGATCGCATCTGTACTGGTCGGCGCACCGGTGCAGTCGATCGACCCGGTGGATCATGACCAATGGGTCGTTACCCGCGCCTATAAGGCGATGGCGCCATTCTGGCGGGTCCGGCTTGCCGATCGGGCCACCACCGACATCTATGTCAGCCAGCGAACCGGCGAGGTCGTGCAGAATACGACCGCCCATGAGCGTTTCTGGAACTGGCTGGGCGCAGTGCCGCACTGGATCTATTTCGAAGCGCTGCGCCTGTTCCAGGAACCGTGGCGCCAGACCGTTCTGTGGATATCGGGCGTCGCCATGTTCGGCGCGGTGGCAGGTTTCTGGATCGGCGTGCTGCGTGTCCGCCTGAACCGGCGGTACAAGTCAGGTTCCGTCAGTCCCTATCGCGGCTGGATGAAGTGGCATCATGTCGTCGGGCTGTTGGGCGGCCTGTTCCTTGTGGGTTGGGTGTTCAGCGGCTGGCTGTCGATGAGCCCATGGGGCGGCCTGCGCGACAAGGGGCAGGCGGACGTGCCGCGCCTTTACGCCCGCGCCCAACCTGTCTTTCCGGCCATTGACCCCGCCATATTTCTTCGGCGCGGGCACGATGCCAGAGAAATACGGTTCGCCTATCTGGGCGGCCTGCCCATCATCACCATTTGGGGGCCGCAACCGGCCGAACTGCTGGATGGACGGAATGGCCGACCCATCATACTTGACCAGCCACGCATCCTGGCCATGGCGCGCAATGCGATGCCGGGTGCCCGGCTGGTCGGTGTCGAGCGGTTGGAACAGCCGGATCGATATTGGTATTCGACCGGGGACCCGCGGGATGACAGTCGGCCTCTACCGATCCTGCGCCTGAAGTTTGTCGATCCCGCGCGCACATGGTTGCACATCGATCCGGCGACCGGGGCGTTGCTCGGGCAGTTGGGGGCTGGGGGTCGCTCTTATCGTTGGCTGTTCAACGCGTTGCACAGCCTGGACCTGCCTTGGCTGCTCATCTGGCCGGTCATGCGGCACGTCTTGATCTGGTTCCTGTCCATTGCCGGTGTGGCCATTTCCGTGAGCGGCATGGTGATCGGCTGGCGGCGGCTATTCGCGCTGAAGAGAGGAGGGAACGGGCGCAAAGGCCAGGCCCACCATCTCAACCAACAGTCCCAGCTTGGCTCGACCGTGAGTTTCGACTAGTGGAGCTGTGATGCCTTTGGAGCGATCCGGGCATTCCATGAACGCACCGGTGCTCCGCAAGGGGCATAATCGGGAATGCGGTGCGGGGGCCTTGCTCCCAATTCCGCGGCTGTCCCTGCAACTGTGAGCGGATAGTGCGATGCATCGGCCCCTTGGGGGCAACCACTGGGCAGGCGGATCGCCGGGCCGGGAAGGTGTGCATCAAGCCATGACCCGCGAGCCAGGAGACCGGCCGGTGCCGTGGTCGCTCTTGCCCTGACCCAGGGGTTGGTCATGGCACGGTCCTTCTCCGTCTGGGCGACGAAGCTGTGCGGCTGGGGCTGCACGGTCGCGTGGTGACGGGTGCCTGTCGCGCCTGCCCGCCGTTGCGCGTCGACCGGTGATGCCGGCAAGCCCCGCCATTTTGCGTCCGGGCGCGCGGAGAAGCTATGTGGGCCGGGACGGCGAAGGCAGGGGCAAGGGGGCGGTCAGGGGCTGGTGCCCAAACGCCTGGCGCCCGATGATGGCGGGCGACGGATTGCTGATGCGGGTGAAGCCGCGCCTGGGCCGCCTGACACAGGCCGAGGTTGCTGGCCTGTGCGCGGCAGCGATCGCCCACGGCAATGGCCAGATCGATGTGACACGCCGCGCCAACCTCCAAATCCGGGGCGTGAGCGAGGCGACATGGCCCAAGCTGCTCGAATGCCTGCTGGACCTCGACCTGGTCGATAGCGATGCCGACCGTGAAGGCGTGCGCAATATCCTGATCGCGCCGGATTGGCAGGACGATGACGCCAGCCATCGCATCGGCTGCGAATTGCTCGAACGGTTGGACGAACTGCCGGAACTGCCGGAACTGCCGGACAAGGTCGGATTTGTCATCGATACTGGCCCAGCGCCCGTCCTCACCGGTAAGCCGGGGGACTTCCGGCTCGAACGAACAGTGGACGGCGCCATCATGCTGCGCGCGGACGGCCGGACGAACGGGGTGGTTGTGGAACGGCATCGGGAAGTGGACGCCCTGATCGCGCTCGCCCACTGGTTCGCGGCAAGCGGCGGAGCGCAGGCGGGACGCATGGCCCGGCATGATAAGCCGCTGCCCATATGGGCGGCGGGCACGGACAAGCCCGCCCCTTCTTTGCCGCCCTTGGTCCCCGGACGCTGGGACCGAGGAGCGGCCTATGGTGTGGCGTTCGGCCGCCTGAATGCGGACACCTTCGCGCGTATGATGGATGGGCAAGGCGGGCAGGGTGTGCGTATCACCCCCTGGCGTATCCTTCTTGTTGAGGGCGAAGGCGCCCCCGCCGACTATCCCGGCCTGTCGAGCGATCCGGCTGAGCGGTTGCTGCGCATCGACGCCTGTCCAGGCTCTCCCGATTGCCCGCAGGCCAGCGTGGAAACGCGCAATTTGGCCCGCCGCCTTGCGCCCCATGTGACGGGACGCCTGCACGTCTCCGGCTGCGCCAAGGGCTGCGCTACTTCTTCTCCTGCCGACGTGGTCCTGACCGGACGCGATGGACGCTATGGCCTGTCCTTCGACGCGCGCGCCGGAACCGAACCCGTTAAGGCCGGCCTTTCCGCCGCCGACGTCCTAGCCCATTTCGGAGCCTCCTGATGCCCCATGATTATGAGAGGGACGGTGCGGCGATCTATCGCCAGTCCTTCGCCACCATTCGCGCCGAGGCCGATTTCGCCCGCTTTGCTGCGGAGGAGGAACCTGTCGCGGTCCGTATGATCCATGCGGCCGGGATGGTCGACCTCGCCCGGCATATTCGCTTTTCTCCCGGCTTTGCGGTTGGCGCGCGGCAGGCGCTGGCACAGGGCGCGCCGATCCTGTGCGATGCGCGCATGGTGTCGGAAGGGATCACGCGCGCGCGCCTCCCCGTCGGCAATGCCGTGCTCTGTACGCTGAATGATGAAGCCGTGCCGGAAATGGCGCGGATGATGGGCAACACCCGTTCCGCCGCCGCGCTGGAACTTTGGCGCCCGCATCTCGCCGGGGCGCTGATTGCCATCGGCAATGCACCGACCGCACTGTTCCATCTGCTGAACATGCTGGAAGACCCCGACTGTCCCCGCCCAGCGGCGATTATCGGTTGCCCGGTCGGCTTCATCGGCGCGGCGGAATCCAAGGAAGCGCTCTGGCGGGAACCGCCGGTGCCCTGTTGCATCGTCGAAGGGCGGCTGGGGGGCAGCGCGATCACGGTGGCGGCCGTCAACGCGCTGGCGAGCTGCGTCGAATGAGCGATTTGGAGCAAATGGGTGTGATCCATGGCGTCGGCCTTGGTCCCGGTGCGCCGGACCTGCTCAGTGTCCGCGCCGACCGGCTGGTTCGTGGGGCGCGGCATGTCGCCTATTTCCGCAAGGCCGGCCGTCCGGGGCAGGCGCGGCGCATCGCCGAGGGTCTGTTGCGCGCGGATGCCGTCGAGTTGCCCATGGAATATCCCGTGACGACCGAAATTCCGCTGTCCGATCCGCGTTATAATGAATGCCTTTCCGCCTTTTACGCCCATTGTACAGACCGGTTGTTGGCGGTGGCGCGCACAGGCGAGGATGTGGTGGTCCTTTGTGAGGGCGATCCCTTTTTCTATGGCTCCTTCATGCATCTGCACAGCCGCCTGTCGGGAATAGCCCCGGTGACGGTGGTGCCCGGCATCATGGGCATGGCGGGTGCGTGGAACGCGACGGGCCTGCCGATCACCTGGGGCGATGATGTTCTGACGGTCGCCATGGCCACGTTGCCGGAGGAAGAACTGGTCCGGCGCATCCGCGACACCGACGCTCTGGTCGTTATGAAGATAGGCCGCCACCTGCCCAAGCTGCGCCGTGCGGTGATCGCCGCCGGGCGGGCAGACGCCGCCTGGCTGGTGGAGCACGCTGCCATGCCGGGGCAGCGCGTCACGCCGTTGGCGGATGTCGACACTGTCACGCCCTATTTCTCCATCCTGCTGATCCACGGTCAGGGGCGGCGGCCATGAACGGCTGGGTCGCTGTTGCGGGCCTGGGGCCAGGGGATGAGAAGCTGATTACGCCAGAGGTGTACGCTTTGCTGTCCGAGGCGACGGATGTGATCGGCTATATTCCCTATGTCGCCCGGATTGCCCCGCGTGCGGGACTGACCCTGCATCCTTCCGATAATCGGCTGGAGCTGGACCGGGCGAGGCACGCATTCGAGCTGGCAATGCAGGGGCGGCGGGTGGTTGTCGTCTCGTCGGGCGATCCGGGCGTTTTTGCCATGGCGTCCGCCCTGTTCGAGGCGCTGGAGGCAGGCCCGGCGGACTGGCGTGACCTTGACGTGCGGATCTTGCCGGGGATCACCGCGATGCTGGCCGCCGCCGCGCGTGCCGGTGCGCCGCTGGGCCATGATTTCTGCGCGATCAACCTGTCGGATAATCTGAAACCCTGGCCGATGATCGAAAAGCGGCTGCGGCTGGCGGCCGAGGCGGATTTCGCCATGGCCTTCTACAATCCGCGATCGAAGGCCCGGCCGGAAGGTTTTGAGCGGGCGCTGGCAGTGCTGCGCGAGGTCTGCGGCGACGATCGCCCGATTCTCTTTGCCCGTGCCGTGACGACGGTGGAAGAGGAACTGCATATCGTCCCGCTCGGTCAGGCGCAGGCGGAGATGGCGGACATGCGGACCATGGTCATTGTCGGGTCCAGCCGTACCCGCATCATCGAACGGTCCAGGGGACCGATCCTCTATACGCCCCGTTGCGCCACAGGCGAGGTGCCATGACCGATCCAGTCCAGCACATCTTCCGGCCGGTAGAATTCGGTGCGATCGGGCAGCGCCGGACGGTCGATCATAAGCACGGGCAGGTCCAGTTGCCGCGCCGCCGCCAGCTTCGCCGCCGCGCCGTCGCCGCCCGAATTCTTGCTCACAATGATATCGACGGCATGGTCCTGGATCAGGCGACTGTCCCCCTCCACGGTGTAGGGACCGCGATCGACGATCAGCCGATGGTCGGGCAGGGCGGGTGGCATGTCCGGCGCATCGACGAAGCGCAGGACATAATGATGCTGCGGCTGGGCGGCGAAGGCCTCCACATGCTGGCGGCCGAGCGCCAGCATGACCCTGCGGGCCGGTCCGGCAAGCGCCGCCACGGCGGCGGGGATGTCCAGCACATGGGTCCAGCGGTCGCCGGACGTGGGGGACCAGGGCGCCCGCGTCAGCGCTACATGGGCGATGCCGGTCGCCCGTGCTGCCTCCACCGCATGGGCGCTCATCGTTGCGGCAAAGGGGTGGGTCGCGTCTACCAGATGGGTGAAGCGGTGCGCGCGCAGATAATCGACCAGGCCCCTCACCCCGCCAAAGCCGCCGATGCGGAGGGGCAGGGGTTGCGGTCGGGGATTTTCCGTACGTCCGGCATAGCTGAACGTCGCCGTCATGCCGCGTTCCGCCAGCAGGCGGGCGAGCGTGCTGGCCTCGGTCGTGCCGCCCAGCAGGAGGATGTTCGGCGTGGCTGACGTTTCGGACATGGAAATGGGCAAGACTCGGCGCTGGTTGACGATTATCGGCATCGGCGAAGATGGCATGGACGGACTGTCCGTAGCGAGCCGGACGGCGCTGGCGGCGGCGGAGTTGGTCATGGGACCGGCCCGGCACCTTGCGCTGTTGCCCAGGATTAGCTGCAATATCATCGAATGGCCAGTGCCCTTTGCGGACGGGATCGACCGATTGCTCGCGCATCGCGGCGCCAGGGTGGTGGTGCTGGCGTCCGGCGATCCCTTCTGGTTTGGAGCGGGGACGAGCATTACGCGCCGCCTAGAGCCGGATGAATGGGTCGCTCATCCCGCGCCCTCCACCTTTGGGCTGGCTGCGGCCCGTTTAGGCTGGGCGATACAGGATATTAGCTGCCTTGGCCTTCATGCCGCGCCGCTAGATCGATTGCGCCCGCATCTGTCGCCGGGTCAGCGCATTTTGGCATTGTTGCGTGACGGGCAGGCTGTGGCAATGCTGGCCGCCTATCTGGTGGAGACGGGCTTTGGTCCCTCCCGCCTGCATGTGATGGAAAGCCTGGGCGGTCCGGACGAACGCCTGCGCAGTGTGGAGGCGGGGGCGATGACCCCTGCCGACATCGCCCATCCGGTGACGGTGGGGATCGACGTGCTGGGGGATGGTATGGTGATCCCGACGACCAGCGGACGGCCTGACATATTGTTCGATCACGACGGCCAGATCACCAAGGGGCCGGTGCGTGCGCTGACGCTGTCGGCTCTCGCGCCGCGTGCCGGGGAATTGCTGTGGGATCTGGGTGCGGGATCGGGTTCGATCGCCATCGAATGGTTGTTGGCCCATCCTGCCAACAAAGCCTGCGCCGTCGAAGCCGATATGGCCCGCGCCGCCCGCGCACGGGCCAATGCGCTTGCGCTGGGTGTGGATCGTCTGGAAATCCTGACTGGCCGGGTTCCGGATGTCCTGCCCAGCGGTCCGGTGCCGCAGGCTGTCTTCATCGGCGGCGGACTATCGCCGGATCTGCTCGACAGGCTGGACGACCGTCTGCCTTCCGGAACGCGGCTGGTCGCCAATGCGGTGACGCTGGAATCCGAAAGCCTGCTCGCCCACTGGCATGCACGACGGGGCGGTAGCCTGCTGCGCATCGAACTGGCCGACGCCGTGCCGCTGGGCAGTCGCCATGGCTGGCGTTCCCGCTATCCGGTGGTTCAGTGGAGCGTCACGCTGTGATCGTCGCCGGTTTCGGTTTCCGTGCAGGGGCGACAACGGCTTCTCTGCGCGCCGCGCTCGAACAGGCGCGCACCGGTGGGCAGCCAGTCACCCATCTCGCAACCCTGGAGGATAAGGCGCAGGGCCTTGTGGAGCTGGCGTCCCTGCTGGCGCTGCCGCTGGTTCTTGTCGCGCCGGCGCGCGTGATCGGCTTTCCCACCCTGACCCAATCCCTCGCGGCCAAGGCTGCAAGGGGTACGGGCAGCGTGGCGGAGGCGTGCGCCCTTGCAGCCGCCGGGATCGATGACGCAAGACTGCTGGGGCCGCGCAGCATTTCACCGGATCGCATGGCGACATGCGCCATCGCGCAAGGAACATCGACATGACCGTTCATTTCATCGGTGCCGGACCGGGTGCGCCCGACCTTCTGACATTGCGCGGGCGAGACCTGATCGCGGCCAGTCCCGTCTGTCTTTATGCCGGATCGCTGATCCCGGCGGCGGTGCTCGACCATTGCCCGCCGGGTGCACGCATCGTGAACAGCGCGCCGCTGGATCTTGATGCGATCATGACGGAGATCGCCGCCGCTCATGCCGCCGGGCAGGATGTGGCAAGGCTGCATTCGGGCGACCTTTCCGTCTGGTCGGCGATGGGCGAGCAGATCCGCCGCCTGCGCACCATGGACATCCCCTTTACCGTGACGCCCGGCGTACCGGCCTTTGCAGCCGCCGCCGCCGCGCTGGAGGTGGAACTGACGCTGCCTGCCCTCGCGCAGTCCCTGGTGCTGACCCGTACGCCGGGCCGGGCCAGCACGATGCCGCCCGCCGAAAGCCTTGTGAATTTCGCCGTGACGGGCGCAACCCTTGCCGTCCATCTGTCGATCCATAATCTGGCCCAGGTGGTGGCGGACCTCAGCCCGGCCTATGGTGCCGATTGCCCGGTCGCCGTGGTGTGGCGCGCAAGCTGGCCCGACCAGCGGATCGTGCGCGCGACTCTCGCGACCATAGAGGCTTCGGTGGCGGGCAGCATGGAGCGCACGGCCATCATCCTCGTCGGGCGGACGTTGGCGGCGAAGGACTTCTCCGAAAGCAGCCTCTATGCGCAGGATTATGACCGGCGGTTCCGGCCGCAACAGGCCGGATCGCGTTACGCCGGGTCGTCGGAATGAGCCCGTCGGGCATCCTCGTTTCGGCTCCTGCGTCGGGCGCGGGCAAGACCATGGTCACGCTGGGCCTGTTGCGCGCGCTGAGCGAAGATGGCGTGGTGGTTCAGCCGTTCAAATGCGGGCCGGATTATATCGATCCCGCTTTCCACCGTGCGGCCTGCGGGCGGGCCTCCTTCAATCTCGATAGCTGGACGATGGACGCGGCCATGATCGACACCATCGCGGCGGAGGCAGGCGGCGCCGACCTGGCGTTGGCCGAGGGAGCGATGGGGCTGTTCGACGGCGCGGTGAGCCGGGGGAGCGCCGGTCATGGCGCCAGTGCCGATATCGCGCGTCGCACGGGATGGCCGATATTGCTGATACTCGATGTGTCGGGGCAGACGCAGTCGGCCGCCGCCGTCGCATTGGGGTTCAGCCGCTTCGATCCGGATGTGGTCCTTGCGGGCGTGATCCTCAACCGGGTGGCCAGTCCCCGGCACGAACGATTGGCGCGTGCGGGGCTGGAGGCGGCGGGGATTCGCGTCTTCGGTGCGCTGCCGAGGCGCGAGGATCTTGCCCTGCCTGAACGGCATCTGGGGTTGGTGCAGGCACAGGAACATCCCCGCCTTGACGAGGCCATCGCATCCTATGCCGCCTTGTTGCGCGAGCGGGTGGACCTTGCCGCGATCCGCGATGCTGCACGGTCCAATGCGCTGGCGGGGTCAGCCGGCGGGCGACTGCCCCGTCCGCCCGCGCAGCGCATGGCAATCGCGCAGGATGTCGCCTTTTCCTTCCTCTATCCGCACCTTCTGGAAGGCTGGCGGCGCGCGGGCGCGCAGATCATGCCCTTTTCCCCGCTGGCGGATGAGGCGCCCGCTGCCGACGCCGATCTTGTCTGGCTGCCAGGCGGCTATCCGGAACTCCATGCTGGGACGATCGCGTCCGCCGACCGTTTTCTGACCGGCCTCCGCCGCCATGCGGCCAACCGCCCCGTCCATGGCGAATGCGGGGGCTATATGGTGCTGGGCGATGCGTTGATCGATCGGGACGGCACCGCGCACCGCATGGCGGGCTTGCTGGGCCTTGTAACCAGTCATGCCCAGCGCAGGTTGCACCTCGGCTACCGCCGGGCGGAATTGCTGTCCGGACTGTCAGACCTGCCAGCCGGGACGCGGCTGCGCGGGCACGAATTTCACTATTCCACCATCGTCGAGCAGCATGATCCGCCGTTGATGCGCGTGACCGACGCGGACGGCGCGGTCATCGCTGAAACCGGATCGCGGCGCGGCGCGGTGAGCGGCACCTTCTTCCACATGATCGCGAGCGAGGAATGATCGATCTCCATCTCATCGGCATCGGCACCGGCAATCCCGATCATCTAACGGTTCAGGCTATGCGGGCGATGAATGAGGCCGACCTCATACTCCTGCCCCGCAAGGGAAGCGCCAAGTCCGATCTCATCGATCTGCGCCGCACCATCTGTACGGCCGTGCTGACCCAGCCGGTGCGGGTGGTGGAGTTCGACCTGCCGGTGCGGGATGCGTCCGGCGATTATCTGGGCGGTGTCAACGACTGGCATGATGCCATCGCGCGGGCCTGGACGGATCAGATCGCGGTCCATCTTCCCCATGGCGGCAGGCTGGCGCTGCTCGTCTGGGGCGATCCTTCGCTATATGACAGCAGCCTGCGCATCGCGCAGCGGCTGCAACGCGCGGGCCTGGCGATCGGGCGGGTACAGGTCGTGCCGGGCATCACCAGCCTCCAGGCGCTCACCGCCGCCCACGCCATTCCTCTCAACAATCTGGGTGCGCCGGTCATCATCACGACAGGGCGGTTGCTGCGGACGCATGGGTGGCCGGACGGAGCGGACAGCGTAGCCGTGATGCTGGACGAAGGATGCGCGTTTGAGACGCTGGCTCCCGATGGCGTCCATATCTGGTGGGGCGCCTATCTCGGCATGAAACAGGAGGTGCTTGCCGCCGGGCCGCTGGACCGGACCGGTCCCCATATCGCGGCGCTGCGCGCGCGCGAGCGGGACCGGAATGGTTGGATCATGGATATCTACATGATGAGAAAAGGCGGCGCGATCTCAGTATGAGCTTGTATCCGGCAAATGGCGCCGCTGCTCACAATCGGGTCGATAGCATAATCTTGATCGAGGCAGGCAGCCCCTGCGCCAGCAAGCTCGACCCGGTCGATGCCCAATAGCGCTTGCCGGTGATATTGGTGCCATAGATCCGAAGCGTCGTCTGGCTGCCCAGCAGGTCGAAGCTGTAGCTCGCGCCCAGATCGAATATGTTGTAGCCGGGTACAAAGGCCTGGTTGAGGGCATTCGCAGCCCGCCGGCCAACATGGAACACCCCGCCCGAAACGCGCAGCCCCTCGACCATCGGCACCCGATATTCGAAGAAAAGCGAACCGGAGAATTTAGCGACATTCTCGATCTTCTTGCCGATGACCGCGGCATTGCCTGATTTCTGCTCGGCGTTGAGCGCAACGGCGCTGGCGGTGACGGAGAGGTTCCGGGTCAACTCCCCCACAGCGCTGAACTCCGCGCCTTCATAAACGGCTTCGGCGTCCTGAACGAAAAAATTGGCGCTGTTGAGATAGGCGGAAGGGCGTTTGATATGGAACCATGCTCCCGTTAGCAGCAGGCCGTCCATTGCCTCAATCTTGACGCCCGCTTCCTGCTGCTTGCTGATGGCGGCGGGCAGGATATCGCCCGCATTGTTTGCGATCTGCTGGGCAATCGGCCCCGGCTCAAGGCCTTCGATATGATTGGCATAGAGGCTTGCCCAGGCGGTGGGTTTGAGCATCAGTCCGTAGGACCAGGTGCCGGGCTTGATCTGGTAGGAGGTGGTGCGGCTTACGTCGCGATAATCCGTCTTCCGGTAGCCGATCGTCGCCTGCAACCATTCGCCGAGCGACGCGCGATCAAAGACATATATGCCCAGATCCTCGACCCGCGACGGATTGGCGATAATGCGCGGCGGGGTGGGCCGCTGCGGAATGATGCCCGGATTGAAGAGGTTCTGGGCGAAGCTGTACCGCACGGCCGTCGGTACATTGCTGTCGCGCGTAATGTAGGAGACGCCGACCAGAAGATTATGCTCGATCGGCCCCGTCCGGAATGTACCGGATATGTCTCCCCGGTAGATGACATTCCTATAGTCATTGCCGTGGGTCATCGCCACTGTAACCGTGCCGTTGCCCGTCGCCAGATCATAGCCGCCGAAGGAGGAATAGCTGCGATCGCGGGTCAGATAGGATTGCCCGATCGCTGCGGACAAGCGCCATCCGGGCGCGAAGTCGTAATTGGCGCGGGCCAGCAGGTTGGTTTCCCATCCCTTGCCCTGCATCCATTCACCGCCCAGATTCTTGGACGAAGATTGTAATGGTGGAATGGCGATTACGCCGTTGACTGCGGCCGGCAGGCTGAACTCGGTTGGTTCGGTTATCGACTTGTAGATATATTCCGCGTCCAGCAGGATTTCGAAACTGTCGACGGGTTTCCAGTCGAACGCGCCGGTTACGAAATTACGCTCGCCACTGGTCCGGCGAACGCCGGTTTCGATCAGTGACGATCCTGCATTGATGCGCAGCCCTATCGTCCCCAGGCGGCGGCTGATGTCGAATCCAGCCCCGATCGAACCATTGCTGTCGCCCTGGATATCGACGCGGGTGATAGAGGCAGAGGCAGGCCGTTCGGTCACGAGATTGACGATGCCGGAAGGCGTGGCAAAGCCGTAATATAGCCCCGCAGCGCCCTTCAGAACCTCGATCCGGTCCTTGCTCTCAATGGGCTGCTCTACCAGATTGACTACGGGCAGGATGCCATTCCAGCGGACATTGGTGAAATTGCTGAGCGTAATGCCGCGGATCGCCAGATTGGAATAAATGCTGGAATTGATCTGCGCCTGCGTGACACCGGGCGTGTTGCGGACGGCGTCCAGGATCGATTGGGCCTGCTGCGCTTCGAGTAGCTCCTTGGTCATGATCGCCACGGTCAAAGGCGTGTCTAAAAGCCGCGCATCGCGGAACGTGCCTGCCTGCACATAATCGGCGCCGAAACTGCCGGTGCGGTCCGCCGTTACCACGATATTGGCGTCTTCCCGTTGCGGCATGGCGTTCGGAGCCTGGTCCTGGGCATGAGCCTGCGCTGTGGCGAGGCCGAAGACGGTCGCGATGACGTGGGAAAGCTTCTGCCGTCCCTTCCTCTGGAACGGCGTAACGTAACGGGCAGGCACCAAGGATTCTCCCAATGAAGCAGAGTTTGGCCACCCTCTACAATATTAATATTGATTATCAATAGAATATAAGCCGCTTTCGCTCAGCCGCGCATCGCCGGGGCGAAAGCGAATGACATGCGTATGCCGATCCGGCTTCTACCCACTGCGGCCCTTGACCGGAGCGCGCTTTCTCAATTATGCGACAGTTAATCGCTTAGATGGCATTGTGCCTGTGTAAGTGGCTGAATTGATGACCGAGCAGGTCGACGGCCCGGTCCCAGGCGTAGTTTCGCGCATGGCCTCAAGAGGATGATGAAATGGCAATTCCCGACGTCTCTGCGCACTCTCTCCCGGCGCTATATTCTCTGACTGACCGCGCCGCAGTCGTGACCGGGGCCGCTTGGGGACTGGGCAAAGCGACGGCGCGCCGTCTCGCGGAAGCGGGCGCATCTGTCCTCATTGCGGATATTGACGGGGAGGCGGCTACCGCCACCGCCAAAGAATTGAGCGAGCAATTTGATACCCGCGTAAAGGCCGTGCAAATGGATGCGGGGGATCCCGATGCTATCAGGAGTGCGGTGGAAACGGCCGTCAGGGAATTTGGCAAGATCGACATCTGGGTGAATAACGCAGGCATCCCTTCCTTCACGCCGCTGCTCGACCTTGAAGATTCCGAATTTGATCGAGTCCTGGCGATCAACCTGAGGGGCACGTTCGTCGGCGCTCGCGAGGCGGCTCGCTGCATGATCGAGGCCGGCCGGGCAGGCGTGATCGTCAACATTGCGTCCCTGGCTGGCGTTATGGGGATTTCTCCTGGGCAGGCCGCCTATTGCGGTTCGAAACATGGGGTTGTGGGCCTGACCCGTCAGATGTCGATTGAGCTGGCGCCCCATGGAATCCGGGTGCTCGGGGTGGCGCCTGGTTTTTCTGTAACCGAAAAGACGATGTTTCTCACCGAACTGGATGACGAGGCACTGAGTCTAATCCCCATCCCCGGTATCGGCGGCAGCCGGTTGGGGAGGGTTGGCGTGTCCGATGATATTGCGCGCGCCGTCCTTTTTTGCGCATCGGACATGTCGCTCTTCATGACCGGCAGCACTTTGCTGCTGGATGGGGGCATAGCGGCATAGCGAAGTGGTCGACGGGTAGCGCGAGCCGCCCGTCGAGGGAACGAGTCTCATGCAACATATGCGAGAATTTGAGGAAGTTCCGCAGTCGTCAGAATGCCCGCCTGCGCGGCGCATATCGCCTCCACCGCGTTGACGGGGCGATGGGCGGTGAGGTTGGGCAATATCTGCGCGCGCTGGTCCGGTGCGATCGGGAAGCCTATGCTGATATCGAGCGGCGTATCTCCTTCGATATTTATGCGCCAGCCATCCGCCTGCAATGGCCAGGAGGGTTGGAGGTCCGGCGTAACGAACCAGGTGCACTGGAAACGCATGATGGGCCGATCTTTGCGATAGCCGGTCGTTATCATCCGTTGCCCGCCGACCGATCCCGCAGCGATTGTTGACTGGTGCAGTTTGGTAGGCTCCCTGGCCAGCGCAATTTCCGAACGCACTTCAAACCGATCGATCTCAATACCGATGGCCTTGGCCAGCGCCGACAGCGAATGATTGAAGACCTGATCGCGCTCCGAAAATATCCTTGCCCTGAAATTCTCGGGCGTCTCACCAAAACCCATGATCTGCATCAGCATTTCTTCGGAGCAGCCATCGATGCAGTTGGCGAATTCTTCAATGGTGAGAAGGTCGAGGCGACGAGAAAGGGACAGAAGGGTGAGAGGCAACGCCTCCGTGATGAAACCCGGACTGCTCCCACTGCTATGAATGGAGCTTTGGCCGATCCGGCAGGCCCGTTCGATGCGTTCACGCATTTCAGGCGCCATTGCTGCGGGATTGAAGAACTCCGCTCGGGTCGAAGAGATATTGATGCCGCCTTCCAGAAGCGCGCAGACATCGTCCAGATCGGTGCTCTCAGGCATGTAGAGGAGGCAATCGGGTTTCAAGGCCAGGATATCAGCAAGTTTGCTGACCGCCAGAACGCCCGTGGCAGGCATGTTGCATAATTCGCCGGCGTCCTTGCCCTCCTTGGCGGAGGCATATACCTTCACGCCCACCAGTTCGAGTTTCGGGTGCGTGATGACGGCACGCATTGCGGCCTTGCCTACCGTTCCTGTCGCCCATTGGACAACCCGGATCGGCCTGCTTCCCATATGCGCTTGTGTCCTGATCGCTGTCATGAATCTCTGCCCCATTCTCGTCGCCATTGCATCGCGCAGGCTTGCGACTGAAATGTCGCCAGCTTCGGATTTGCCTTGCGTCCGCGCGGCGGTCGCAATCGGTATCAGCCGATGAACATGCCGCCATTCACCGCCAGCACCTGGCCCGTCACATAGCTTGCGCCGTCCGAAGCCAGATAGTTGCATGCAGCCGCGATATCCTCGGGCGTACCGGGACGCGGAATGGGGATGTGCTGGGAAATTACGTCCAGGGGCGGAAAGGTTCCGGCAGCGATACCCTGTTCGGCCATCGGCGTAGCGACAACGGAAGGGGGAATGGTGTTGACCGTGATGCCATGCGCCGCCAGTTCGCGTGCCAGCGATCGGGTGAGGCCGATGACGCCGCTCTTGGCCGCCGCATAATGCGCGCGATCCATGGCGCCCGACTGGGCTGCCTGCGAAGAGATGGTGATGATGCGTCCCCATCTGGCCTCACGCATGTCGGGAAGGGCCGCCTGTACCGTGTGAAACACGCCGGTCAGATTGATATCGATCATACGCTGCCAGGTTGCGACCGATATATCGTCAAAGGGAATGCCTTCCGATATGCCCGCATTGGCGATCACGATCGCAATCGGTCCCAACTCCTGCCGGATCGCGGCATAGGCCTCTTCGACACTCTCGCGATCGGAGACGTCCACCTTGCGTGTGAGTATCTTCGCGCCCTCGGCGCGCAGGATCGCGGATTCCGTTTCCAGTGCCGCTTCCTGTATATCGAGCATGGCAACCGGATGCCCTTTTCGGGCGAACAATCGGCAAACCCCCAGCCCGATGCCGGACGCTCCGCCGGTCACAACGACTACTCTATCCTTGGTCATTTCCCTCTCCGCCATATTATCTTCTGATCTGTATTCGAGGATGCGGGCGTTAGATGGCCGCAAGGTCCGCATCGACGGCGTCCAGCGCCGCATCGCTGAACTGGCCGGGGGCAAATTTCTGCACGGAACGAAGCGTCATACCTTTCGCCATGGCGATGCGCTTGTCTTGGCTCATGCCCGGGAAATGGCGATCCAGGACGGCCAATGTCGATGGATTGGTGAGCAGGTCGCCAATCTTCGTCTTGGCGGTGGAGAAAGCGGCTGCTCCGGTCGGCTGCGTCGCAGTCGGCGCTGATTGCGGAGCCATGATTGCGCTCGAATGGTCGATCGCCAGATTTATCCCTGGAGCGGGGGTGAGCTTGACATGCAACTCGGACAGGCCCCGGATGATGAAGCTCGGTTCGAAGTCGAGGTTGCGCTGACCGCGTGGCCCATGCTTCTCCTCGTCAAGGTCGATATTGGCGGTATAGGCGAGGATCTTCTCCAGGATCACCCGCACTTCAACGCGGGCCAATGGCGCGCCGGCACAGACATGCTTGCCACGGCCGAAGGCGACATGTTCCTTGATCTTGGGGCGATCCAGTTCGAACTGGCTGGGATTGGTCCAGCGGCGAGGATCTCTGTTCGCTGCCGCCAGCGCCACCAGGATCTTCGTGCCGGCCGGAACGACCCTGTCCCCGATGCGCGTGTCGCGGCGCGCCAGGCGTGCGGTCTGTTTCGTCGATCCTTCGAGACGCAATACTTCTTCGAGCAGTTGGGGAATGAGGGAAGGATCGGCGCGGAGCCGATCCTGCAGGCCAGGCTGGTCCGTGATAAAGCGAATGGAGTTGCCGAGAAGCTTGGCGCTGGTGTCCTGCCCCGCGCCGAAGAGGAAAGTCGCCATCTTGACCAGTTCCAGCATGTCCGGCTCGCTACCGTCCGGGAACGTCGAATGGGCGAATTCTGTCAGGATATCCTGCTGCGGATTTTGTCGGCGGTCCTGGATATAATTGGCAAAATAGCTCCCCATCACGACCAAGGGATGGTTGGGCGAACTGAAATCATTTTCTCCCGCCTCAAGGCTTCCTGGCGGCGGCGCGGCTTCGATGACATCCATGAACATCTGGCGATCGGCAGCCGGAACACCCAGCAGATCTGCAACGACGAGCGTGACGAACGGCGTGGCGACTTCTTTGATGAGTTCGCATCCGCCCTTGGCAGTGATCGTCCGTGCGATTTCGTCGGAATAGGCCTGGATGAATTGTTCATTGGCCTTCAGCCGCGATGGCGTGAACAAGCGATTGAGGAGCGAGCGCATCTTCGTGTGGATCTCGTCATCATAATTGACAAGGAGATCACCGCCGAGGAACCGGTCGCGATGGGCTTCAACCTGGGCGGCAATATCGGGTCCCGCCGGCTCGAAGGGCAAGGGGGCTGCTGCGCCTTGCAAGCCGATGATCGCCGAGAAATCGGTCGTGTTCTTCAGCACCTCGAGCGTCTCGTCAAAGCCGGTGACGATCAGATAATCCTTGCCGGGTGGTTGATAGATCGGGCCGTGAGCGCGGACGGCTTCAAAAAAGGAATAAGGGTCCTTCAATATCTCATAATCGGTAAAATAGTCGCGCTCTTCCAGTGCTTTCATGTTCCTACTCCCCATGCCGTCCGATCCAGCGGCGAATCTATGCGATATATAGTCGCATAATCCCTGCGCGGCGCATCCGTCAAGGCGCCTTTGGCCGGCGCGGCTTGGGGTGGGGACAGGAGAAATAGTCTTTGGCGGACGGACTGCCATGCGTCTTGACGCGAGCACGCATTGCGATCTATGCGACTATATATCGCATAGATCGCAATGCGTGCTACTTTCGTGAAGGACGCGACAGCCGGGGAATGTGTTTCGACGCCGAAGGATGTGAAATTCGATTTGCGCGTAACCTCCCCAAGAGTGCGCGCATCACTGCGGCGCACCGTTGATTATCACTAATCTACGGTGCGCCGTTTTTTTATACATCTGAGCCGGAACTTCGTGGCGCCATGATTGCGGATTGGACCAACTCATCCAGAATTTCGGCAATTTGTTCTACAGAATAGCGGCTTTCATCTTGTGTGAGCCACCAGGAAATGGTTTCGACGATAAGGGTGGTGCTGCAGATGATCGAAAGCTCTTGTGGCAGCCAGCTTCGATAGGCCTGGAAGTCGGTAGTCAGGGCCTTTGAGACGCGCATCAACTCCTCCCGCATCGCGCCGCCCGCCCCTCCGGTCAGCAATGAGCGCCATAGCGATCGATGCGCTTCGACATATTCGCAAAGGGCGCGATAGCCATCCAGCCGATGCCCTTCAGGAAGGGAAAAGGCGACCAGATGGCCGATCTCTTCCTGGGCGATATGGTTGAGCAGCGCTTCTTTGTCGGTGTGATGCCGGAAGAAAGTGGCATTATGGACGCCAGCCCTGGCGCAGATTTCGCGTATCGTGATCTGGTCGAAGGGTTTCATCGCCAGCAGATCGAGCAACGCCCGGCGCAGCGCCTCAGCGCTACGAACCTGTCGAGGGTCGAGGCCTCTTGACGAAAGGACTGCGGGAAATCTATGCGACTCCGTGTCGCTTATATTGTGCGACTGCGAGTCGCGCTTCGCAGGTGCCTTCTGGATGGTCTTCTTGGCTTTCACGAAAATCTCTCCTGCGCCCTACGGTTTTGAAGGAGCAGCTTTCGCCATTCGTCAATAAAAAAACGAGTCCGGCTCCGCGAATGCAGCGTTCGAAACCTCAAAACAGGAGGACTGACGAACAAGCGCTCGGTGTTGGGATTGGACGGGGTGCCGTCATCCTTTTCGATGAGGATGGATCATCTGGATAAGAAAAATGGGCGGGAAAGCTCAAATATACTCAAGCATTTAGGAGTAGGAAATGCCGGAAATCATTGTGACCGATCGCGCGGGAAAGCAGGCGACCATAGCCGCAACCTCCGACCGAACGGTGATGGAAACAATCAGGGATGCCGGATTCGACGATATGGTCGCCTTATGCGGCGGGTGCTGCTCCTGCGCGACATGCCATGTCTATGTCGATCCGGAATTTATCGATCTGCTTGCCCCCATCAGCGAGGACGAAAATGATCTTCTCGATACCTCGCCACATCGTAATGAGCGGTCACGCCTTGCATGCCAGGTACAGCTGACCGACTCCCTGTCCGGATTGCGCGTGACGATCGCTCCCGAGGACTGATGGACGAGAGGGCGTTGCGCCGTTCAGTGCAGACGGATTGGGCGGGAGGACCAGCGATGCATCGCTGGTCCTCCCGCCCAATCCGATCGGTCACTTCAACGCAGGCAGTTTGCTCAGGTCGTTCTGGATGGCGGCGAGAGCCTTATCCGTCACCATGTCGGACGCATATTGCTGGACCGCCTTGAGCGTCATGCCTCGCGCCATCCCGATTTGTTCATTTGCCGAGAAACCGGGAAGATGCTTGTCTAGGATCGTCCTGGCCGCCGGATCATCCAGCAAGGTGCCAATATCGGTTGTTTCGACGTTGTAAGCCGGCGCGGTCTCCGATGTTTGGGCATGGACCGTTGCGGTCGGCAGCGAAGTGGCCAGCAGCAGACCGGCGGTGATGAAAATGCGATGCATAGGATCTGATCCAGTCTCGTGATGGGTTATCGGGTTCCAAAGGCGAAGCGTAAGTTGACCCCAAATTCCCGCGGTGGCGTCAACGTGCCGCCGGTGTAGGTGCTCGTGGCCGAAGCGCCAGTTGGACCGGTGAAAACCGGGACGCCATTATTGAACTGGCCCGCGAAGCCCAACTGTTGATAAGAGGTGAAATAGGGGTTGGTACGTGCCGACACCTTGGTCGTATTGAAGATATTCTTGGCGAAGAAGGATATCTCCCACATTCCGTCCTTCCCCCGAAAGCCTGCATAGAGATTGAGCAGGCCATAGTCGCGGACATCGTCGAACGGATTTGTGGGATCGCCCTGCGACTTTCCACTGTAGGAGAATAGCCCGCGCAGATAGCTTTCGGTCGCTGTCGAAACGGGGATGCGATATTCCGTCTGGAGGGTCGCGCTGGCTGGCGACAGAAAGGCGGAACGCTGGTTCGTACGACAGGTTGAAAGATTGTCGGTTCCCACGGCGGCCTGAAGCGCGGCGAGGCTGGGCGTTCCTGTGGTTACATCGGGAATGCCGTCTCCGTTGAGATCGTTGCAGGCTATCACGCCGTCCTTGATCTTGCCGAGCGAATAGCTTGCATTTGCCCCTATGTTCAGGCGGCTGCCGATTGCGACATTGAAGTCGGCCTCAACCCCGTTCACTTCGACGGGGACCGGCGCCACGAAGTTGAATTGTCCCACTTGCTGGCTGACGCCTGTCACGCTTCCTGACGCATCGGTCACGGCGACCGTGTTGACGTAGAAGACGCCGGTCGGTGAGCGGTAGGGGAAGTTTTTGAACTTCTGGTGATAGGCGGTTAGATTGAACTGCGCCCGCCCGCCAAGAAGCGTGCTCTTGAAGCCGATTTCGTAGGATTTTGAGCTTTCGGGCGGCACATGGACGAAGGATTTCTCCAGTGCGGACGGCGCCAGATTGAAGTCGCCTATGGCCGTGAGGCCGGGCCGCCATGAACTGCCCGTGCTGGCATAAACCATGAAATCGGGCGTGAAATTATGCTTTACGGAAGCATTGTAGATCAACTTCCCTTCGTCGCGCTCCTGTGCGTCGATGACCTGGCCGCCAACACTGAAATTGCCTGTGAAGTTATAATCGATCCGGCGAAGCCCGCCTGAAATCTCGGTATTCCTGCTGATATGGGCGGTGAGGTTTCCGAAGAAGGACCGTTCATGCTCATCGGTGGGGCGCGAGATTGGAGTATTGACGATCTGTGCGACTCCCCCACCGAAGATGACAGGCAGGCGCACCACCGTGGGCGTAGTGAGATTGGTTTGTGATCTGTTCTTATAGTCGAAGACACCGACGACATAGTCGAGGAAGTCGAAAACACGCTCCTCGTTCTGTAGGCGGATTTCGTGTGAAGTGGCCTTGGCGCGAGTATGCGTCACCTGATCGACAACGCTTCCCGGGAAGAAAATGGCGTCATCGAAATTGTCCGCCGAATAGAGCTTTTGCGTATAATGTTGTCCCTGATAAATCAGGCGCTGCCCTATCTGACCGGCTTCCGCGCGCCAATTGTAGATATCAAAGCGCTGATGGATAGGGCGTGGGCGTTCCTGAAGGGACAGGCGATCTTCCGCAGTGATGCGTATTGGGCTGGGCACCGCATCAGGATTGGCTTCGCTAAAGGATATCGCCTGGTCATAGCTTTGCGCATTGCGCTTTAGATATTGATAGGTGCCCTCGAAGCTGAGCCAGTCGATAGGTTTGGCGATGGCACTGATCCGGCCGCTGGTCGTGGTCGAACGCGGGTCCGGATTGTGCGCGGCGCGAACGCGATCGCCTTCATTCTCGTCCCATACACCGGCTGCGCGAAGCCCCAGGACGCCTTCGATGATCGGAATGTTGACCGCGCCTTTCGCATTCATCGTGCCGATGTCGTTCGCTGTCAGGTCGACATAGGCGCCGTAACCGTAAAGATCGGGTTTCCTGGCGCTGACGGTGATGGAACCCGAAGGCGAGGCCCGCCCGCGTAATGTCCCTTGCGGCCCCCGCTGCACTTCGATTTGCCCGATATCATACATTTGCTGAATGATGGCGCCCGCAGTAATAGGGGCGTCGTTAAAGTAGAATTCCACCGTTGGATTATTGCCGCTGGCGTTGATATCGAAATTGATGCCGCGCAGCTTGGCATTGGCGCCGATGCCGTTTGCATTGGAGGAAAGTTCCAGGCCCGGCACCAGGGCCTGAACGTCGTTGAAACTGCGCAGGTTGAGCTTGTCGATCTGCGCGGCGGTCACGGCATCGATAACGCCAGGAACGTCCTGAACATCCTCTTCGCGCCGACGGGCCTGCACAATGATGTCGGCCATTATTGGTGCTCTGGCGCTCTCCGGTTCCGGTGTCGCCGGTTGGGCCAAGAGCGGCGTTGCGACCAGCATGGCGGTCAGGCTGACACCCAGGTGCGCGGCATGAAATGCTTTCATGAATTCCCCTCCTCCGGTGACGGGCTATGTTTGCCCGTTCGAGATGATTTTGCGCATAGGTCGACTCCGAGAGGGAGAACCCCGCACCCAACTTATGCGACTTGTAATCGCATAAGTTGGGTGCGCCACGCTTGTCAAGCGAACCATGAAAAAGGCGCGCGATAGACGACAAGCCCTCCTCTTGACCGGCAATGCGATCTCCATCTATGCGATATATAATCGCATAGATTGCGGAGAGGAAATCAGTCGGCATGTCGAATATCCGATTCTGCTACGTGGCATGTTTAGGGGTTTTGGCTCTGGCGCTGTGTGGGTTGTCCGGTCCGATCGTCGGGGCGGCTCCGTCGGATGATCCCTTGCTTGCGGGTTTCGAGCATCCGCCGATCGAGGCGAGACCCCGGCTTTGGTGGCATTGGATGGGCGGCAATATTTCGGCCGAGGGTGCGAAGCTTGATCTGGAATGGATGGAGAGGGTTGGCATCGGCGGCGTTCACGCATTCTCCGGTGGAAAGTTGCCCACCCCCGCCGTGGTTAAGCCGCTCCATCCCTTCATGTCGTCGGAGTGGCAGGATATCTTTCGTCGCTCGGTCGCCCAGGCGCATGATGCGGGGTTCGAATTCGGCATTGCCGGCTCTCCAGGCTGGAGCGAGACCGGCGGGCCATGGGTGACAGCGGCCGACGGCATGAAAAAATATGTCTGGAGCGAGACGATCATCAAAGGTGGAGCGCCTTTCAAGGGCAGGCTTGCGCTACCGCCGAACGTGACCGGCCCCTTTCAGGAGGTGAGGGAAGGGCGCACCGATCTTCATAGTTATGGGGACGCTGCGGTGATTGCCTTTCCCACCCCTCCGGCGGAGCGGGACATGCCTGCAGCGACATGGAATCATGTTGCTGCAGGGGAACGGTCCATTGTTGTTCCACCATCGTCGGCTACGGCGTCCCTCAAGCTGCCACCTGAAGGAAAAAATGGCCTGCTGCTCGAAGCCTCTTATCCACGCCCGGTCAAGCTGGGCGCGCTTACCATTGGAATGCGTGAGAATGCCCTCGCCGTGCTGGAAGTTGAACGATCGCGTGGCCAATGGCTCAGGGTCGCCAGCGCCAGGATCGATGCCGTGGGCGATCGATTCATTCATCCTGCCCCGCAGGGAACCATGGGCTTCGAACCGGTTGTCGCCCAGCACTTCAGGCTAAGGCTGACGCCCGTGGAGGCAACGCCGCGATCCGCATTAGGACAGTATTTGCCCAAGCCGACTTTCGAGGCTTTTACCATTACCCGACTGGCATTGCTATCTGGCGGGAGGGTGAACGGATTTGAAGCAAAGGCCGGTTTCCAGTCGACCATCAGCGACGACGCCGCACTTCCCGTCGCGGTCGCGCTACGCGATGCTGTTTCGCGCGACAAAATTGTGGTGCTGACGGATCGCCTCCGGCCGGACGGCTCGCTGGACTGGACACCCCCAGCGGGAAGCTGGACCATATTACGCATCGGCTGGTCGCTGACCGGCGCGGTCAATGCTCCTGCGGAGCCAAGCGCGACAGGGCTGGAGGTGGATAAGCTCGATCCGGATGCGGTTGCGCGCTATCTCGATCATTATCTGCAATTATATGACCGTGCGAGCGGCGGCCGGATAGGCGCCAATGGCGTCCAGTCGATGCTGACGGACAGTTGGGAGGCTGGGGTTCAGAACTGGACGCCAAGGATGCTCATCGAATTCCGCACTCGCAGAGGCTATGATCCCGCGCCTTTCCTGCCAGTCCTCACGGGCAGGGTCGTCGGTAGCGGCGCGCTTTCCGAAGCCTTCCTCTTCGACTTTCGCAAGACCTTGAAGGAAATGGTCGCCGACAATCATCATGCGGTCCTTGCCCGCATGTTGCGGGCGCGAGGCATGGTCTATTATTCCGAAGCGCAGGGGGATTTCCCACGGGCAATTGCGGATGGCATGGCGCTCAAGGCCCAGGCCGATATCCCCACAGCCGAATATTGGTATCGTCCCTTTGCGACTGCGCCCGGCCAGCCGCCGCTCCGCGCGGACCTCAAGGAAAGTGCGTCGGTGGCTCATGTCTACGGCAAGAAATTGGCGGCGGCAGAGGCGCTTACCGTGGCCGCGATCAATGATCCATGGGCGTTCTCTCCCGCCATGTTGCGACCGGTCGCGGACAGGATATTTGCCAGCGGAATAAATCGCCTGCTTCTGCATGAGTCGCATCATCAGCCTCTTGTCGATGCCAAGCCGGGTCTTTCGCTTTTCATTTTTGGTCAATATTTCAACCGCAATGATACTTGGGCAGAGCAGGCGGGACCGTGGGTGAAATACCTAAGCCGCACCTCCTACATGCTTCAGCAAGGGCGCCCGATCGCCGACATCGCCTATTTTTATGGAGAGGAACGCAGCCTTTCCGAACAATATCTGGATCGGTTGGAGACGGATATCCCGGCGGGTCTGGATTATGACTATGTCGATCCCGAAGCCCTGCTCAACCTGCTGTCCGTGCGCGATGGCCGGATCGTGACGCCGAGCGGCATGGAATATCGCCTCTTATATGTGCCCGAACATATCAAGCGATATACGCTGCCGACGCTTCGAAAAATCGAGCAACTGGTGAAGGAAGGCGCCGTCGTGGTGGCGCACCGTCCCATCGGAGGCCTTGGCGTACTCAGTCCCGATGGTGAAGTAGACCGCATCGCAGACCGACTTTGGGGATCACGCAAGAGGAGATCAGCGGAAACCGCCTCTGGTCGCGTTTACCCGACCATCGCCGAGGCGCTGCTGTCCAGGCCTATCGTGCGCGATGTCAGGTTCAAAGATTTCGAGACGGACAAGAACCTATTATGGCTCCACCGCAGAGACGGCGACACCGATATCTATTTCCTCAGCAATCAGGACGAGGTGCCGAAGGATCTTTGGATAAGCTTCCGGGTAGAAGGTCGTGTGCCGGAAATGTGGAAGGCGGACACGGGGACAACCGAGCCGCTCAGTTTTCGAAAGACGCCAGAGGGTATCGAAACCCATGTCAGGCTGAACGGCCAGGAGTCCGGCTTCGTGGTGTTTCGTCGATCGACAAATGCAGCCTCCTGGCTGGCGCCGGAACCGATTGAAATCCCTTTGTCCGATGTAAAGGGGATGTGGCAACTATATTTCGAGCAGGGGCGCGGTGCTCCGGCCATCGCGAGTTTCGACCTTTTGAAATCCTGGACGGAATCGGCTGATCCGGGGATCAAATATTTCTCCGGCAGCGCCCGTTATGTGAAGGACATCCATGTGGAACCGTCCTGGTTTCGCCCTGGCCGCCGGATTGAACTTGATCTCGGCCGCGTGCATGAAATGGCCACCATTCGTCTTAATGGAGTGGCTTTCCAGCCTCTCTGGCATAGGCCCTATAGGCAGGATGTCAGCCAAGCGTTGAAACCTGGCAATAACCGCCTTGAAATTACGACGGTCAATCTCTGGCCCAATCGTCTGATCGGCGACAAGCAGCCGGGCGCCAAGCCCATCGCCTTCGCGCCTTCTTCTCCCTATCGCGCGGGCTCCCCGCTCTTGCCTTCGGGATTGCTGGGGCCGGTCCGCCTGATCGCCGTGGATAAGCCGGCTGGTCGATAGCGCGCGCCGTTCATGCTTTCAAAAGCTGCGCCGCTTCCGTGCATCCGGCTTCGAGAGGATGGTGTTCAAACCAAAGGCTATGCCTGCTCTTCCAATAGAGTCCGAAGGGCCTTTTTATTGACCTTGCCCACGCTGGTATGCGGTAGTCCGTCGACAAGGATGAATTTTTCGGGAACCGCGTAACGGCTCAGTCTCCCGGTGGCGACATATTGCTCCAGACGATCGCGTAGATGTTCGGTGGCCAGCGGTGTCGCGCCGGCTGCGGCAACGACGAACGCGACAGGGCGCTCACCCCATTTCTGGTCTGGCACGCCGATCACGGCGGCCTCCGACACGGTGGGTTGTTCGACCAGAATATTCTCGATCTCGATGGAAGAGACCCACTCGCCGCCAGTCTTGATGACATCCTTCAGGCGGTCGACGATGCGTAGCGCTCCATCGGCATCGATTTCGGCGACATCGCCGGTGTGAAGCCATCCGCCTGCCCACAGATCATCGGATGCGGACTGGTCGGCATGGCCCATCGTGAGCCAGGGCGCGCGCAACACCAGTTCACCGCCAGCATCCCCCTCGGTCCGCGTGTAAACGAGCGGTATGGGGAAACCGGCCCGGCAAAGCCCCGTCTTATTATCGTCCACGCTGCGGGCGAGCGAAATCACTGGCCCGGTCTCCGACATGCCGAAACCGACAAGCGTCGCGATGCCTGCCCGCTGTGCCTCCTGCGCAAGCGCAGGCGGAAGCGCCGATCCGCCGATCACGATCGTCCACGGTTTCAAACTGTCCCCGCTCGCGCCATTGGCATCCAGCAACATGCGAAGGATCGTCGGTACGCAATGGGAAAAGGTGACGCCCTCCCGTCGCTTCAGCATCAGCAGCGTCGCTGGATCATAGCGTCCGGGATAGACCTGTTTCACGCCCAGCATCGTGGCCACATAGGGAATGCCCCAGGCATGGACATGGAACATGGGCGTCATCGGCATATAGACGTCGGATCGGCGCAAACCTTCCCCGGTCGGCTGGTTGGCCAGCGCGGACGAGAGCGCCAGCGTATGCAGGACCAACTGCCGGTGACTGAAGAACACCTGTTTGGGATCGCCGGTGGTGCCGGTGGTATGGAAGGTGGTGGCGATCGCATTCTCGTCGAAATCGACGAAGGTGAAATCAGGCTGCGTGGTGGCAATCAGTGTCTCATAGTTCTCGGGCGCAGTTTCACCCTCCATGACGATCGTACCGCAAAGCTGCGGCAGGCCGGGAAGCAGTTCCGTACATATCGGCGCGAAATCGGCATGGTGGAGAAGAAAGGAAGCGCCCGATTGCCGCAGGGTGAAGGCGATCTGCGCGGGCGCAAGACGAACATTCACGGTCTGGAGCACCGCGCCCATCATCGGAATGGCGAAATAGCATTCCAAATAGCGATGGCTGTCCCAGTCCATGACGGCCACCGTATCGCCCGGTCGGACGCCCCGCTGCGCGAGCAGGGTTGCGAGCCGCGTCACGCGATCGACCAGACCGGCATAGCTCAGGCGCAGGTCGCCGCTGACGATTTCGGCCGTGCTCTGGTCCGCAACATTGGCGAGCAGATGACGAAGCAACAACGGATAGGAATAGGCTGCCCCGGCCGGTGTCGACAATATTTTCGGCGAACTCAACAGATCGTCTCCAGCAGGAAGGAAAGGATGCAGCGTATCTGCGCCCGTTCGACGCGACAGGGGAATGACGGGGCCATGACGGCCATCAGGATGCTTGGCATTGGGTTCGCTTGCTGCTGTCGGTCCCGGCTATGGGGTCGGCGCCCAGACTGGAATCGCTTCCTTTAAGGTCCGCCATGGGCGTACGGTCGGCTTGCTTGATGATTTCGGCGATCATCGCCGTCTGGCGCGAGGCCAGATCGGCATCCAGCTTGTCCATATGTCCGTTGGGTACGATGCCCAGCAGATAGTTCGGCCCCGCTATGCAGGCGACATGGGGGATGCCGCTATTATGGAACACCCGTCCCGTGGTGTAGCCCGGCCCCTGTTCGACCGCATGGCGCAGCAGGTCGTGGCGCTTGATGCCGTCGATGACGAAGTCGTTGAGCGGCCCCGCCGTCGCCGGCCAGTTCATATATTCATTATGTCCGGTTGCAGCATAGCCCTTGCCCGGCACATCCGCCCATTCGCTGGCCCCCAGATGTTCAATGGTGAAGGCTGCCGCCGCGCGCTTCATCAGGTCCGGGTGGGCCAGCGCCCAACCGGGCGCTTCGGGCATGTCGCCGCTCATATGTCCCGGCCAGCCGGCGAAAACGATGCTCCGCCGCAGCCGCTGCCCAGCGGGAAGGCTGGCGAAATGCCGCGCCAGTTGGAGCAGGGCGATGCAGCCATTTTCCTCGATGAAATTCTGGCCGTCCGTATGGGTGTCGACGATCATGACCTCCTCGCTCTCGCCCGGCAGGACAGCAGTCAGTTGGGGCACGTCGCCCTCCACCCATTGCGCGTCCAGTGTCAGATGCGCCGCCCGGCCAGCCTTTGCCGCTGCGCGCAGCGTATCACCGGCATCTTGCCCGATAAACAGGGCAGGCACTTTCGGCTTGTAGGGCGAGGCATGGGGAGAAAAATTGCCCGCGATCATGGCGGAGGACGCATTGATGATGATCGCCACGCCCGCCACGCCGCGCGCGGCCAGATCGTCCATCTGAAAGGACGGCATGGTCCACAGCCGATGGTAGAGGGAGTCGAGCACATCGGCGTCTGTCTCACCCCGCACATGAATGAAATGCGGATGCACGATCTGCCGCAAATGCATTTTGGGCAGTTCGGCGTCGAACAGCAGGATGCTGCCCTTCGGGAAATCCGGCAGGCTTGCCGGGCCATCGGGGTTCAGGCGACCGGCATAGACCAGCGGCCCGGTAACGCCCTGCGGGCCGGTCGGCTGCGACCGGACGAAATAGGCCACGGTCGGAACGGCATGACGCTGGTCGCCATCTATGATGTCGAGGCTCCAGCGCTTCGGTTCCCAGCGCCGATAGGCGTAGCTTTCGCATGGGCCGAGCCGCAATCCTGCCGCGACAAATTCCCGTTTCATCCAGTCGACGAACTTCACATGATTGGCGTTGCCGGGCAGCCGAGGCCCGAAATCGACCATCTGCTGATAGTCCTGCCGGATCTGATCGGCAGAGGGCAGGGGCACAGGGTTTGCGCGTGCTGCGCCCAACGCCAGCCCAGGCCTGCTTAGACCCGCGACCGCAAAGGCTCCGGCCAGCAGCGCGGCCCGACGGGACAGGAGCGATGGAATGGACATGAGGAAAATCTCCTGAAAACCGGTGGTCGATTGACGTTAGAAGCTGAGGTTCACGCCAGCGGTAAATTGGCGGCCGATGACATCGTAAAGCTGGGAATTGGTCGGGACGAAGGTCACAAGCGTACCGTTGGGCGCCAGCGGTGGGTTCCGGTCGAACAGATTGTTGACCGTGAAGAACAGACGGAACCGTTTATCGACCCGATAGGAGGCTGTCGCATCGGTGTAGAAAACGGACTTCACGCTGTTATCCTCGATCCTTTGCGGTTCCTGACGGGTCACGTCATATTTGCCTGCGCTGATGAAACGTTCCTGCACGAACAGCTCGAACGGTCCCCGGCTCCAGGTGATATTGGCCGTGGCGGTCCAACGCGGATTGGCGGTCAGGCCGACTTCTCCGGCGCGATCGGTCGATGTGCCGTTGCTGATGTCCTGCCGCTGCTTTTGCAAATAGCTGGCGATCAGCCGTAACTGCATGGCGCCGCCCAACAGTTCGCCGCTGGGCCGATAGCCGAGTTCAAAATCGATGCCCGTGCTTTTCAGGCGATTGAGGTTCAGCGTCGGGGATTCGATCCGTGTAATCTGCCCCGCGCTGTTTCGGGTGATGTTCGCGCACAGGTTGGTGGCCCCCGCAAGACATTGATCGAGGGTGATCTGCGGGGTGAGCGATGAAATCACGCCCGACAGATCGATCGAATAATAGTCCGCGGACAGCGTCAGCCCCGGAAGGAAGGCGGGGGTGAGTATGACGCCTGCCGTATAGGTCTTGGCCCGCTCCGGTTTCAGGGCCGTGTTACCGCGCGTCACCTGAATGATCGGTATGGTGGTGCCGTTTTCGATGACCGACCCGGTGTTCTGGACGGTGCCGGCAAACAGTTCCGGCACATTGGGCGCGCGAATATCGCGCGAGGCGGTGCCGCGCAGCCGGACACCCCCGACCGGCTCCCATACCAATCCGGCCTTCCAAGTCGTCACACCCCCGCTGGTACTGTAGTTGGTGTAACGAACGGCGGCATTGAGGTCGAGCGAGTGGAGGAAAGGCATGTCGCGCGCCAGCGGCACGGCGACCTCCCCGAATATTTCCCAGAGATGATAGCCGCCCGATATCGGAAAGACATTGGTCAGCAGATAGCCGCCTGGCTGGTTCTGATAGGCAGCCGGAAAGCCGCGAATGCCTGTTGCATCATTGATGCTGGGTCCGATATCGTCCGACGCCTGATCCAGTTCGATGCGCCGATATTGCCCACCTGCTGCAAGCGATACGGGACCGGCCCAGGTCGAGAAGGGCTGGGCGCGAAGCGACAGGTCGGCTACATCCTGCCTAATGTCGGTTCGATAGGCGGATGTACCCTCGACATAATCGATAGCGGCTTGTGACGGCGCACCCGATCCGAACAGATTGATGGGTACGCAGCCCGGATAAAGCCCCGGATGGGTCAGCGTGACGCGGCAGACGATATTGCCGCTCCCAGGATCGCGAACCGCATCCGCCGCTGCATAAAGGCGTTCAAGCACGACATTATTGTCGGTGCGGATTTTCGTCCGGTTCTTGCTGTGCCCATAATAGCCTTCGACCACCAGGTCCTTCGGCCCCGAAAAACGGAAACCGGCTTTCAGGTCGGTTGTTCGTGCATTGGTTGTGGCATTGGCCGGGTCGCCAAAATCGAAATTCATCCGACCCATTGCAAAGGCGGGCGTATTTGTGGCCGTCAATGTCTGCTGCACAGCCGGGTTCAAGAAGGCATTACCGCTATAGATGGTAAAGCCGTTGAACCCGCCCAGATTGAACTGCTGGACCTGAGTATAATGATTGCGGGCCAGCGCCAGATTACCTTGCGCGAACAGTGTCAGCGATGGCGTGACGTCGAATTCCGCATGACCGAAATAGCTTTGCGTCCGAATGGCGGCGGACAGGTTGCTGAACACCTGTGCGCCATCGCCGCCCACCTGGATCAGGCCGGATTGGAGCGAACCGCGTGAAAAGGGCACCAGCGTGCCGTCCGGTGCAAATTGCCGCATGGCCAGCGGACCGCTCAATATGAGGCCTCCTGGCGACGCCGTGGAGGCCCGCAGATTATCGCGAAAGATTAGCTGGCCGGGCACCGCGGGATTGCTGAGGAATCCGGTGCCGCGTGCCCCCCAGCTCCGATCCGCGACGCTCTGCAATCCTCCGACGTCGAGATAGGAGGCGCTCGCCACGATCCGTCCGCGACCATCGGCGAAGCTGTGGCCGGCGGTCAGGCTGGCCTTGTAGGTGGGCACATCGCCCTGATCGGAAATGCCCGATTGCACCGTCGCCTTGAGGCCGGTGAAGCGGGTGTCGAGTACGAAGTTCACCACCCCTGCCACGGCATCGGAACCATAGGCGGCGGAAGCGCCCCCGGTAACGACGTCGACACGCTTTATCAGGTCCTGCGGCAGCAGATTGATGTCAGACGAACCATCGCGCGCGGATGGCGCTGCGCGGCGGCCATCCACCAGCACCAGGGTGCGCTGCGGCCCCAGATTGCGCAGGTTCAGATAGCTGCCTGTCCCCGGCCCCGTCGCACCGGTAAACCCTCCCGATGGCCGGGTGGAACCGCGAAAGGCGGGAAGCTGGTTGAGCGCTTCACCCATAAGGCCCGGCTGCGCCTTGGTCAGCGCTTCGGCCGCGACCACCGTGACCGGGGTCGGTGCCTGAGACCCGTCCCGTATCGCGCGCGATCCCGTGACCACGATGACGTTGCTGTCTGTTGCCGCTTCGCCCTGCGAGGGTTCTGGTATGGCGTCAGCCGTTTCCCGGGCGCGCCCCTCCTGTGCGACAGCCGGTTCCGCATTCAGCGCAGCCAGACATGCCGATGCGAGCAGAATTTCACGAATCATTCGCCGCCCTTTCAGTTGCGGGCCTGCGGCTTTTTACCGTCGCCCGTCCTTCTCCTGACGCCGAATGTCTGCCTGCTATCGATTCAAGTCAATATACTTCTTTCTTAGAAAAGAAATATATTCAATGCGCTTTGGTCGGCCGCTCTCCGGGGGAAGGAAGGGCGCATAGCGCGCGGATTCCAGCAGCGACAAAGGTCGGCAAGCGATCCACAATGCCCGCAAAGTCGGACGACCGAACTTCTCCGTCGGAGATTCGATCGATACGGCCGGTCTGGCCCAGCGAGAAGGTGAAGGCGCCCGTCAGGAAATGATATCCCCAATATAGCGTCTCGCGCGGGACATCGGGCATCAGGCGTTGCATATCGTCGATCAGGACGTTGGAAACCTCGTCAAAGACCTCCGACATCAGCGAATGCATCGCCCCTTTCGAACTGTTCACATAGGCGACGATCGCAGCATAGTTGCGATGTCCTTCGCCAAGCATGGCGAATTCGAAACCCGGACGTACGAAGGCATCGATGAGTCCTTCCAACGTACCGTCATTGCCATGAAGCGTCCGATAATCGTTCAGCGCCCTTAGCCGCGCGGCATTGACCAGCGGTCCTCGCCGACGGAAGACGGCGGCAAAGAGCTGTTCCTTGTCCCCGAAATAATAACGCATGAGGGCGGTGTCGACGCCTGCAATCGCAGCCACGCTGGCCAGGGTGGTTCCATTATAGCCCTTCGATGCGAACTCGGCCTCCGCATGATCGAGGATCAGGGTCATGGATTCTTCCCGTCGCTCGGCATTGGGCCGGCGGGTTGCAGAGGGCTTCTTCTCTTTCTGCTTGCTCTTCACGTCGCACTCTTTCGCATTATGGCGGGCTGCACGACGGGCAACCCATCCCACGGAGAGGAAGCGCCGGTGCATGGCCCCAATCGGGGCGCTATCCATTTCTTTTCTGGAAAGAGAATTTAATGGCCGGGGAGTCAAGCTCCTATCCGTGCGCCTGTAACCCGCTTTGCTTGTACAGGCGCACTTTTGGCCGGGCGGCACTCAGAAGACGGGCAGTACCGCGCCCTTATATTTTTCCGCCATGAAGCGCTTTACGTCGTCACTCTTGAGCGCGGTGACGAGCTTCTGAACGCGCGAATCCTTTTCGCTGCCGGGCTTGCCGACCACGAAATTGACATAGGGCGACTTGCCATCCTCCATCGCCAGCGCGTCGCGCACCGGGTTGAGTTTGGCGTCGAGCGCATAGTTGGTATTGATGAGGGCCAGGTCCACTTCGCCCAATGTGCGCGGCAGCGTGGCCGATTCCAGCTCGCGGAAGACGATCTTCCTGGGGTTGCTTGTCACATCATGCAGAATCGAGAGCGGATTGGCCGGATTCTTCAGTTGGATGAGGCCCATCTTCTGCAACAGCAGCAGGGCGCGCCCGCCATTGCTCGGCTCGTTGGGGATGGCGACGATCGCTCCAACCGGCAGGTCGGCGATACTCTTCCACTTGCGCGAATAGGCGCCCAACGGCTCGATATGAATACCCGCGATCTTTTGCAGATCGCTATGTTGCGCTTTGTTATATTCGTCGAGATAGGGACCAGTCTCGAAATAGCTGACGTCGATCTTGCCTTGGTCAACCTGGAGATTGGGTTGCACATAATCGTTGAAGACGCGAATATTGAGCTTCAACCCCTCCTTCTCCAGCAGCGGTTTGACATGCTCCAATATCTCGGCATGGGGCACGGCGGTCGCAGCAACGCTCAACGTACCGGGATCGGATTGCGCTTGCTGATCTTTGCCGCTGCAGGCGGCCAGGAGCAGGGCGGAAAACAGGAGGAGCGTACGCGACTTCATGACATATCCTAACGATGATCGGTTCGGCGGGCCAGCCAGTCGCCGGACCATTGAATGAGCTGGACGAGAAGTACCAACAGCACGACCGTCACCAGCATGACATCGGCCTGGAAACGTTGATAGCCGTAGCGGATTGCCAGATCGCCCAGCCCCCCCGCGCCAACGACGCCCGCCATGGCGGTGAAGGAGACGAGGGCAATGGCGGTGATGGTGGCGCCGGATAGCAGGCCCGACAGCGCTTCGGGCAGAAGCACCTTGATGATGATCTGTAATCGTGTTGCGCCCATGGCCTGCGCTGCCTCGATCGTAGCGCGCGGAACATCGCGCAACGCGGTTTCGACCAGGCGGGCATAGAAAGGGGCGGCGCCCGCGACGAGGGGTGGAATGGCGCCGGAGACACCCAGGGACGTGCCTATGACAAGCAGGGTCAGCGGAATCATCACGATCAGCAGAATGACGAAGGGAATGGAGCGCAGGATGTTGACGAACAGCCCCAGCAGCCGGTTGGCTATGGGACTCTCGCTGATCTGCCCTCGATCGGTCAGGAACAGCAGCACGCCCAGGGGTATGCCCAGGAGCAGCGTCAGCAGCAACGAGCAGCCCAGCATCAGCAGGGTGTCGAGCGTAGCCTGGGCGATATCGGGCCAGTAGATATTCTGGAAGAAACCATCCTGCATCACCGCTCCTCCCCCAAAAGGGCGAGGGTCGCCTGTTCGCGTGATCCCGACAGGACGGTGTCCGCCCGTCCCGCTTCAATCAGCCGAGCTTGGTCGAGCACCGCAACATGGTCGCAGATCGCCCGTACCACCTCCATCTCATGGGTGATGAGAACGATGGTCAGGTTCATTTCCCGGTTAA
The DNA here is from genome assembly GCF_022758885.1 of Sphingobium sp. BYY-5. Lineage (NCBI taxonomy): Bacteria > Pseudomonadati > Pseudomonadota > Alphaproteobacteria > Sphingomonadales > Sphingobiaceae > Sphingobium > Sphingobium sp. BYY-5. Next base: position 510,251 of record NZ_JALEBH010000002.1, on the reverse strand, counting down.
GGTCGGCGAGCAGCGCCAGGACCGATCGGGTTGTCTGCGGGTCAAGCGCGCTGGTCGCCTCGTCGCATAATAATATGTCCGGCCGGGTGGCCAACGCGCGAGCGATCCCCACGCGCTGCCGCTGTCCACCGGACAGGTGGGCAGGATAGATGTCGGCTTTGTCGGCTATCCCCACGCGAGCAAGCAACTCGGCGCAGCGCGCCGTGCGTTCCGCCTTGGGTACGCCCGCCAGTTCCAGGGGCAGCGCGACATTGTCGGCGATGTTGCGATTGGCCAGCAGGCCGAAGGATTGGAATATCATGCCGATCCGCTGGCGCAGGCGCCGCAGGCCCGTGGCATCAAGCGTGGAGAGCGGTGCCTCATCGACGACGACCTCGCCTGCGCTCGGCCGTTCCAGGCCGTTGATGAGGCGCAGCAAGGTGGATTTGCCGGCACCGGACCGACCGATGATACCGTAGATCGATCCGCGCGGGATCGACAGGCTGATGTCGATGAGCGCCGCCGTTCCATCAGGGAAGCGCTTTGATATGGATTGTAGTTCGATCATGCTATGCCTGTCACCTGCGCCGCGACGCGCTTCATCTTTTCTGCTTGAAGGCCCGTCCGAAGAAGGAGCCGAGCAAGGCTCGCTGCCTTATAGACGGCGATCCTTTCCTTCAACCGTTCGGATATGCCCTTCAGATCAGAGTGCAGACCGCGATGTCCACCATCTGATGCAAACCTGCATTCGTGCATCAATCGAACGCCCGGCAGCCTCACGCCGCCGATATTGGTTTTGGCCACGGATGGAAAGCGGATGGCGCTGTTCGCCTTCAATATCTTTGTTTTGCGATAGGCTGTGTGGGCGCGCGACACGACCGGATCGAGATCACCCCCGGCTTCCAGCCGAGCAAACAGGCGCGAATGTCCATATGGAATAGCAAGGTCCATCACGATGGCGAGACGGTAGACGGAATTATCAACCAATCAAGTAGTGATTGGCGACGGGTGCGTCATATCCGCTTGTCAGGTCTGCATGAGTCAGCGCTGCGCGGCCTGCGGATCGTTGACCACCCGGCTATCAAGGTTGAAGGTCATCGTCTGACGCCTGGCAAGATCAACTCTCAGTCACTACCCAGCCGTCTCCTCTGCCAGCGCGCTCAGCCATTCCAGACGTGCATGCTGGAGGCGCAGGCTGAGATCGACACTGGCGCGTTCGATGGCGTCATTCAGGCGTGAATAGACGGTCAGTGCCGTAATGCTCGCTGCCACTTCCACCTTGATCCGCGCGATGACCTCCAGCCGCTGATCGGGGGGCAGCATCAGCCAGATTCCGGCGCGAAGCCGGAACGGATCGGCGCCGACGCTGGCGGAGCGGGTGGGATCGCAAGCCCATTCGAGTAAGGCAGTCCGGCCGTGATCGGTCACGGACAGGCGTTTCGTCGACCGCGCGTCACCGATGGGTATGGCGAGCACCAGCCCGTTACGCTCCAGGCGCTGGATTGCCGAATAGACGGCGCCGGCGCTGCCTTTCCATTCGAGCGAGGGCGAATCCGCAAAGGCGCGGCGCACGCGGAACGCGGTGTCGCGGCCACGATAGAGAATATCCGACAATATCGCGCCTTCAAGTTCCGTCAGCAATCCCGTCCTCCCGACTTGCATTTCGTTCGACTTCTGATAGTCCGAATCGGACTATTTGGAGAGCGGCCATGCATTCACGCAACCGAGCAGGGAAGAGGCGTTTCGGCAAGCCATACATGGCCTGGATAGGCATGACTTTTCTGACATCGGCAATGGTCGCCTCTGCGGAACCGCCGCGATCCCATAGCGGTGTGATCCTGCAAAACATGGACCCTTCGGTATCGCCACGGGCCGATTTGTTCGACTATGCCAATGGCGGTTGGCTCCGCACGGTTCCGATCCCGGCCGACCGATCCAGCTATGGCGTGCAGCAGATCATGATCGACCAGTCGCGATCGCGCCTGCGCGCCATTGCCGAAGCGGCGCGCACCGCAGGTGATCCGGAGGCGCGGAAGGTAGGGGCGCTCTATGCAAGCTTCATGGATGAAAGCCGTATCGAACGGGCGGGTATCAGGCCTCTCCAGCCTGAACTGGCGCGGATCGATGCGATCAGCAACAGGCATGAGCTGGCGTCGATCATGGGGCGGTTGGATCGTATCGGGATGATCGTGCCGATCTCCACCTATGTCGCGCCGGATGCGCGGGACGCGCAACATTATGCCTTGTGGCTGTCGCAGAATGATCTGGGTTTGCCGGGCAAGGATTATTATCTCAGCGATGGGGCCACTTATGTGGATAAGCGCGCAAAATATCGCGCCCATGTCGAGGCGATGCTCTCCCTGGCCGGGGACGTGGCCGCACCGCGCCATGCCGACGCCATCCTGTCGCTGGAAACTGCGATTGCCCGGTTGCAATGGATTCCCGTCGATCGTCGCGATCCGGACAAGACCTATAATCCCAAATTGCTTGCCGAACTGAATCTATTGGCGCCTCGGTTCGATTGGGTCGCCTATTTCGCCGCTTCGAGCCTGCCTCCTGCCGCGTCGGCGCGCTCTATTGCGCGGCAACCCGACTATCTTGCCGGCGTTGCCGGGCTGACCGAGACGGTGCCGCTCGAAACCTGGAAAGCCTATTTCCGTTACCTGCTCATCGCGGGAACGGCGCGCTATCTGCCCGCGCGTTTTGCAGCGGAGGATTTCGCGTTCAATGAAGCCGTGCTGCGCGGAACGAAGGCGCAAGCCGAACGCTGGAAACGCGGATGCGAACTCATCGACCGCCTGCTCGGTGAAGCAACGGGCAAGCTCTATGTCGCGCGTTATTTTTCGCCGCAGGCCAAGGCGAATGCCGATCTGCTGGTCGATAATTTGTTCGCGGCCTATCGCGATCATATTCAGGCGCTCGATTGGATGGACCCGGCGACCAAGGTGCAGGCCCTCGCCAAACTGGCCGCCATGAACGTGAAAATCGGCTATCCCAAGGGTTGGCGCGACTATTCCGCCCTGACCATCCGACCGGATGACCTGATCGGCAATATACTCCGGGCGCAGCAGTTCGACTATGACCGCCAGCATCGCCGCGTCGGGGCGCTCGTCGATCGGGAAGAGTGGCAGATGACGGTGTCGACGCCCGACGCCTATTATTCGCCACAGACCAATGAAATCGCCTTTCCCGCAGCCATTCTCCAGCCGCCATTGTTCGATCCTGAAGCGGATGATGCCTTCAATTACGGATCGACGGGTGCGACGATCGGGCATGAAATGAGCCACGGCTTTGACAATCGTGGCAGCCGGTTCGATGCGGCGGGCAATTTGCGCGATTGGTGGACTCCGGCCGATCATGTCCGATATGCCGCGCGAACGGCGTTGCTGGTGCGGCAGTTTGACGGGTTCGAACCCTTGCCCGGCGAGCATGTCGATGGCCGGCTGGTGCTGTCCGAGAATATCGCGGACCTGGCGGGCCTTTCCATCGCTTGGCAGGCCTATCTCAGGACTCTACAGGGACGTACGCCGCCGGTCATCGACGGGTTGACCGGCGCGCAGCGTTTCTTCCTCGGCTATGCGCAAAGCTATATGGGCAAGCGGCGCGACGAAGCCATGCTGTCACTCATCAAGACAAACCCGCACCCCCCTGAACGCTATCGCGTGAATGGCATCGTTGTGCATCTGCCGGCCTTTTATGCCGCTTTTGCCGTCAAGCCAGGCGATCCCATGTTCCTTGCCGAAGATCAACGCGCTGCAATTTGGTAATCGCGCGGAGGATGAAGGCGGCAATCCCTATGTCTTCTTCCCGCCGACACCCTTCACATAGCGTTCCATGCCTTCCAGATACGCGGGGTTGAGCATCAAGGCGCTGTTCGCCATCCGCTCGACATGCCGGCCCATGGAGGGACCGACCTCATTGGCCAGTTCGATGGCGATCTTGGCCGCGCCCATCTGTTCAGGATTCTGCCGGGTAAGGTGCTGGCAGAAGGCGAGCGCCGCCTCATCAAACTCCTCGTCCGGCAGTACGTCATGGACCAGCCCCATGATGAGAGCGCGATCGGCGTCGGCCTTCTGGTTGCCCATGATGAGCCACCGCGCCCAATGCGGACCGCAGATGCGCGTCAATCGGCTGACACCGTTGGAGGCTGGCAATACACCGAACAGCCCTTCGGGAAAGGAAAAGGCCGCGTTCTTCGCCGCCAGCCGGAAATCGCAGGACAGCGCCATTTCCAGCCCGCCGCCAACGCAGGTTGCATGGATGGCGCAGACGATCGGTTTTTCGATATGCTCCATCTCGTCATAGATGCGGTGCATCCCATGGAGGTTGAGGCGGTGATTTTCGCGGATGCCGGTCGGCGTGCGCGGATAGGCTGGCGCATCACCGCTCTTGAGGTCGGCGCCGGCGGAAAAATAGCGTCCGGTCGCGCGAACCAGCATGACCCGCAGGTCGGGCGTGTCGCGAAAGCGCAACAGGGCGGTTTCGAACAGCGCCATGGTTTCGCCGGACAGGGCGTTGAGCTTGTCCGGCCGGTTGAGCGTGACGATCAGGATGCCGTCCTGCTCCTGGGTCAACAGATGCGGTGCTTCGCTCATGGCATGATCCTCAGGCGCGCGTACGCGGCAGACCCAGCGCACGCTCGGCGATCATGCTGCGATGGACTTCGCTTGTCCCGCCATAAATGGTTGCTCCCTGCGCGTGGCGATAAAATTGGTTGATCTCGGCGGCCGGGCCTCTGCGCTTTGATAGCGACAATGGGGCCGTCAGATCCAGCAGATCGCGCGCGTCGCTCTGGAACTTCTCGGAACTGAACATCTTGGCCATGGGGCCATAGGCATGGTTGGGTTTCTTCTCGGCGATCGCCCATTGCGACCGGTACGTGATAAGCTCCGACACCCAAAGATTGGCGGTGGTCCGCGCCAGACGGACCTGAGCGCCGGTATCCTCGACCAACGACCGGCCATTGCGTTGAATCTCGTGACACAGGCTTTCCGCGGCTTGCAGCATTGCGCGCTGATATTTCGCAAAGCCTCCGCCATGTTCCAGTTCCAGACTGGCGCTCATCGTGCGGACGCCGCCATCGACATCACCCAGCCGCCAACTGTCGGCAATGCGTACGCCATCATAGAAAGTGATGTTGGTCCGCTCATCCTGGAAAGTGTGGACGGGCTGGATCGTGACCCCATCGGCCTTCAACGGCACGATGAACATGGTGAGGCCCTTGTGCTTGGGCACATTCGGGTTGGTGCGGCACAGCATCAGGACATAGGTGGCCAGATTGGCGCCACTGGTGAACATCTTGGTGCCGTCGATCCGCCAACTGCCGTCCGGCTCCTGCGTTGCGCGGCATTGCGCAGCGAAGACGTCGGAACCCGATCCCGGCTCCGAATAGCCCAGCGAACAGATCACCTCGCCACCCATGATCTCCGGCAATATGGCGTTCTTCAACTCTTCGCTGCCGAAGCGATGGATGATGAGCGCCACCATCTGGGTCACATTGGCGGCGGGATTATTATATCCCTGCGCTTCGAATGCATCCATTGCCGCCGTCTTCTCATAGGCGGACAAGCCACGCCCGCCGACATCGGCCGGCAACCCCAGATAGAGGAGATTCTGCGCCGCCAGCTTGCGGTTCAATGCGGGATTATAGCCTTCCCAGCTATAATGGAACGTCTCGCGCATGTCCGGCGTGACGTGAGCGGCGAAGAAATCGTTGATCTCCTGCGTGATGATCCGCGCGTCCGGTCCAAGATCGAAGTCGATCGGCACGCCGCCCGCCTCCGGCAGCGCGGCGTCTTCGCCGCCATAGAGCCGACGGCCCGCTTCCTCGATCAGGCGCTGGGGGTCGCCCAGCAACAGCGGCCATGCCTTGGCGCGCAGGTTGAAGAGGAAGATGTCATATTCGGTAGTGAGGCCATAGCCTCCGAATGTGTGCAGCGCCTGCGCCACGGCGCGGGCCGCGGCGTCGGTATTCCACCAGGCGGCGATGGATATGGCCGCGCCGGCCTGCGGCTGGCCATCGGCGAGGTCGCGGATCGCCTTCCATACCAGGAGCTTGCCGCCATCGACGTCGCAAAGCAGATCCGCGAGCGGATGGGAAATGCCCTGGAACTGGCCGATATACTGGTCGAACTGCTTGCGTTCGCAGGCATAGGCAGCCGCGAGTTTGAGCGCCTGCCGCCCGATCCCGGCAAGGCCGGCGGCGATCAGCAGCTTCCATTCCTCCACGCCCTGCGCGAAGATCGTCCGCGCGCCTTCTCCCCTTGCCAGCATGACATGGGGCAGGACGCCCAGGTCGATCTCGGCCAGTGGCGTGGACGCCAGATTTTCTTCGACCCTGCGCGCTTCCTCTGGCACCTCGACCAGGATGATGTCCGCGCCGCGCCGCGCGATCACCGCCTGCGCCACCTGCCCGCCGCCGATCCATTGCACCGGCTGAACCGCCACATCTTCAAAGGCGAGGCTGGCGATGGCCTTGCCCGTCATCACCTGGTCCAGCAAGCCGGCAGCGTGGTCGCCCCCCAGTTGCGCCAGAAGGCGCGCACTGACCAGAGCTTCCGCCAGCGGACCGGAGGCCAGCGTACGGCCTGCCTCCTCCATCAACAGCGCGGCGTCGAACAGGCCCAGTCCCAGGCCGCCCGCCTCTTCCGGCACCCGGATCGACAGCGCGCCCAGATCGGCCAGTCCCTGCCACAAAGTGGGATCGAAGCCGGACGGGGCCGCAGCGCGCACGCGCGCCATGCTGCTCTGTTCATCCAGGAAACGGGCGAACATGTCCCGCATCATCTCCTGATCGTCGGTCAGGTCGAAATTCATATCGCGATGCTCCGGCTTATTGCGCAGGCGCGGCGCGGCGCATCATGACGCTGAGGTCGACCTGACCTGTCGCCACCCCACCCATGAAGCCGCCGTCGACCGGGAAGACGACACCGTTGACGATACTCGCTAGGTCGCTGTTGATGAGGATCAGGCCGGCGGCCTGTTCTTCCGGCGTGGAATAACGTCCCATCGGTTCAGCGGCGGCGGCCACCACCTCCTTGCCCGATGTCGCCTCGAAAGCGGCCATCATCGGCGTCTGGGTGGGCGAGGGCAGGGTGCAGTTGATACGGATGCCCTGCTTGATGAGATGTGCGCCCATATATTGGGTCCACACGATCACATTTTCCTTGGAGAAGCTGTAGCCTTCCCGAACCGTTTCCATATTCGCCTCGCACCAGGCGATGGCCGGGCCGAAACCTTTGGTCGTGACGAATTCCATATTGGTGGGAATGCGGCGGCTCCAGCCGAGGCCGCCCGTGGACGCGATGCTCGCGATCGCGCCGCCCGCTCTCATCAGAGGCAGCACCTGCTCGGTCAGGTGGCGCAGGCCGATGAAATTCACCTTAATGACATCCATGGGCGGGAAGGACTGCGGCAGGCCCGCGCAGTTGAAGAGCGCGTCGACCTTGCCGCCGATGCCCGCCACGGCCGCGTCGATCGAGGCTGGGTCGCGCAGGTCGACATTGTGGAAGGAGGCGAGCGGCAGGCTGCTGTCCTTATAATCGAGACCATGCACCTCGGCGCCCAGATCAAGCAGCAACTTCGCCGTTGCTTCCCCCATGCCGGAGAAGCAGCCGCTCACGATTACCCGCTTGCCCTTATAGCCCAACATGTCGCTCATCCCGGTCTCCAATAAGTTTTTTCAGGCTTTGGCCGCCGCTCGCCCGTCAATGACGCCATCATCCTCTTCGGCGCGGATCATTCGTCCCGGATAGGGGTGCGACCGGGCAACGGACATTGTCCGCGCACGCCGCCCCGTCGATGCGGATTTCATGGCGCCTCTCCAGCGATACTTGCCATCCTTAGAAAGGAGATTGGGATGGCGATCAACTCGCCTCTGCGCTCAATCGCCGCCACGATACGCAAGAGGACGGGCGTTTGTGGCAATCGTCCCTGCGGTATCTCGACGGCGTCGCGCCAAGCCGTTTGCGTTCCTTCGCCGGGCAGGCGACACCGGCCAAAACAACAAGCAGGATTACCGGAAACATCATGGTTCATGCCGCCCTCAGCCCCGTCGTGTCAAAGCCCGCCCCGGTGATCGGGCTGGAAAGCCTCACCCTAATCCGGGCCGACTGACATGGCGTGGCAGCGTTCCCGCCCCCGGCTCGATAGCGATAATCGCGCCTTCTGGACTGGCGGAGCGGAAGGACGGCTCCATATCACCCGATGTGGCGATTGCGGTCAGTTCACGCATCCGCCACGCGAAATCTGTCGTCATTGCCAATCGGAGAATGTCGCCCCCCATGCGGTAGCCGGCACCGGCACGGTCGACACCTATACGGTGAACCATCAGGCCTGGGCAAAGGATATGGAGGTGCCGTTCGTCATCGCGCGGGTAAGGCTGGACGATGCGGCGGGGGTCTATCTGACGACCAACATCGTCAACTGTCCGGTCGATACGGTCGACATTGATGATCGGGTCCATGTCCTTTTTGAGGAGCAGGACGGCATCTGGTATCCCCTGTTCGAGAAGGTTGACTGAGCCATGGCGCGCGAAGCCTATATCAGCGGCATCGGCATGTCCGAAGTCGGCGTGCGTCTCACCCGATCGCCCCTCGGCTTAACGGTCGATGCGGTTCGCGAAGCGGTTGCCGATGCCGGTCTCACGCTCGATCAAATCGATGGTGTCGCCACCTATCCGGGCAAGATGCAGAGCTTCCTCGGCTTCTCGCCGGTCAGTGCCGACGATCTGATCGAAGTGCTCGGCCTGAAGACCAGATGGCATATCGGGGCTGCCGAAGCGACCGCGCAGTTGGGGGCCATTACGGAGGCCGCAAATGCGGTGAAGGCAGGCCTGGCCCGCCATGTCCTCTGTTTTCGTACCGTATATGAAGCGGCCGCCCTTGCCCGGCCGGAAGAATTTCCGCCGCTGGAACGGCGCAAGGATGTTTCGGGCAGCTCGCAATGGGTGTCCCCCTTCGGCGCCTTTTCCGCAGCGAACTGGACGGCGCAGTTCGCGATGCGTCACATGAAGCGATATGGCCTGACCCGCGAGCAATTGGCGCAGGTCGCGCTTAACGATCATGCCAATGCCGCCCGCAATCCCCGCGCGATCGTCCGCGAGCCGCTGACGATGGATCGTTACATGGCTACGCGTCTGATCAGCACACCCTTTTGCCTCTATGATTGTGACCGGTTCACCGATGCATCCACGGTTATCATTGTCTCCGCCGGCGATGCGCTGGATGAAGTGAAAGCCGTGCCGGTCCGCATTGCCGCAAGCGCCGGGTCGGTCGAACGCTATAGCTGGGATCAGGCGGAATGGGCTGGCGCCTATCCCACCGGCCGCGACCTTTGGGCCAACACGGACTATGCGGCCAAGGATGTGGATACCGTCCAACTCTATGACGGCTTCGCCTTCCAGCCGATCACCTGGCTGGAAGGGCTGGGCTTTTGCGGCATCGGTGAAGGTGGCCAGTTCCTGGAGGGGGGCAAGCGTATCGCCCTGGACGGCGAATTGCCGATGAATACCGGGGGCGGGCAGCTCGGCTGGGGGCGTCTGCACGGGTTCGGCTTCGCTTATGAGGCCGTGGTACAGCTTCGCGGAGAGGGCGGGGCGCGGCAGATTGCCGGCGATCCCAGGGTCGCGGTCGCCACTTCCGGTGGCGGGCCGATGGCGGCCGCGCTGTTGCTGGCGAAGGATTAGGAGCGATGGATAGCGCCATGCTCGATGTGCTGCCAGGCTTTCGCCGTCGCTTCCTGGTGACGCCCACGGCCGGGCAGGTGACTGCCGCCGTCGAGGATGATTATCACAGCATGGCCGTCACCCTGCATCATGACGGCGCGGTCGTGTCCGCCGTGGACTCGGTCATGGAGCGCGTGCCCTGGACCAGTTGTCCGGGTGCTCCCGCTGTGTTGCAGGCGACCTTTACCGGCGTGGCGCCGGGCGACATTGCGGGGCGAGGCGAGAAAAAGGCCAACTGCACGCATCTGCATGATCTGGTGCTGCTGGCGGCGGCCCATGCCGGCGATATCGCCCCGACCCGCTATGAGATTCTGGCTTGTGATCCGGTCGATGGCCTGGCCGTGGCGGAGATTCGACGCGATGGCATTCCGATCCTTCAGATTGCGCATCGCGGCCATGTCATGACTGAACCCGTCGAAATCGCGGATTTCTCGCTGATGAAATTGCGGGGCTGGATCGATGCGCTCGACGAACCGCAACGGGAAGCCGCGCGGCTTCTCCAATGGGGGACCATCCTCGCCAATGGCCGGCTGATCCCCATGGAACGCCAGTCCACCGCCAGCCGGGTGCCGCCCAACTGTTTCACGTTTCAGCCAGAAAATGCCGTGAACGCCCTGCGGGTTGGGCGCGTGATCGATTTCAGCGCAGCGCAGATGGAGCCGCTCGACCATTTCGATGGCGCAACCTATCAACCTCGTCCATCGGAAGGTTGAGGAAGAAGCGCTCCCGCAGCAAGGCGGGAGCGCTCCGGATTTCGATCAGAAGGGTAGGTTGTAGAGACCGGTGGCGTTGGTCTGCAAAACCTTCTTCTTCACTCCAAAATCATAGCCGCCCAGGACATCGACGACATGCTCCTGGACGCCAGGATAGAGGGACGTCGGGTGTGGGAAGTCGGTTTCGAACATGACCTTGTCGACGCCGATCGTTTCCAGCAGCAGCTTGGGCGCCACCTTCTCGAACCAGAATGTGACCCAGAAATGGTCGCGGAAATATTCCTTCGGCCGCTTGTTCAACAGGCCCTTCTTGCTGGGCAGCATCTCGTCGAACTGATGTTCCAGCGCTTCGATGGCGAACGGAACCCAACCAGCGCCGCTTTCGATCAGGCCGATCTTGAGCTTGGGATGCTGATCCAACCGGCCCGACACCATCCAGTTGCCCAATGTCGCCGCGTTGCCGATCGAGAACATGGTCGCGACGACTGCCAAAGTCTGTTCGAAACCAAACCCTTCCCAGGTCAGCGTATTGGGGTCGATCGCCGCATTGAGGTGGAAGTTGAGCGGCATCCCCGTGGCTTCGCACATTTCCAGGAACGGCGTCCAATAATCGTGCATGAAGCTCGGCACACCCACGCGCTCAGGCGTGTCGGGCAGAACGAAGCCTTTCAGGCCCATGTCCACGCAACGCCGCGCCTCCGTTTCCAGCGCCTTCTGATCCCAGAAGGGGAGATGCGCCATGTTGAAGATGCGGTCGCCCGACTCCTGCTGATATTCAGCCGAAGCATCATTGTAGATCTGGATGATGGCGAGGGCGAGATCGGGATCGCCCAGCGACATCAGCGATCCCGCCTGGGTCACGCCCGAATTCTGGAAGCCGATCTGGGCATGGACGCCCATATCGTCCATCGCCTGCAACCGTTCCTTGATGAGATGGCCGCCGGGGTGCGCCTGCGCCAGCTTGGGGAAGGCAAGGCGGCCGAGCAGCTTGTTATTGTCCGCACGGATGACATTGCCACCCATCGATCCGAAATTGCGATCACCCACATACCAGCGCTCGACCCCGTCGGCATCCAGCTTCACATAAGGCACCTTCGCCTTGTATTTGGCGGACGCGCGGGACGTGAACAGGTCAGGCGCCTCGGTAATATGCGTGTCGGTATCGACGATCTTGATGCCCGCGAGCGAGGGGTGCAGCCCACCCGATTGCGATGCATAGTCGACTTCGCGGATCACCCCGCCGGCCGTATAACCTTCAGCCGACCAATATTTGCGCGCGGCTTGCGCGAGTTCCTTGTCGTTGTCCTTCACCTCAGCCATGGCTGACCTCGAACTGCGGCTGGCGGGCATCGAACAGGGCGGACACCGATGCCGGTGCAGGCTCTTCGACACAACGGCGCACGGCGTCCCGGAGCGTCACCAGCAGGTTATCGGCATCGATCTGGTCCGACGGTTCATAAACGAAGCCGATCGCCAGAGGCTGACTTTCGGGCATGTTGGGCAGCAGCACTGCCGTCACGTCGGCGAGCGATCCGAACCCGGCCCTGCCGCTTGCATGACCCTCGTCACGGCAGCGCTGGATCTGCGCGACCATATCGACGGTTGCGAACTTGCGATCCTCGCTTGCCTCGGCGTTGAGCCGACGGATCATGCCGCCCCGGCGCGGTTCGGTCACGGTCGACAGCATCAGCCAGCCCGCTGCGGAATCGGACAGATAATCCTGCTGTCCACCGCAAAAGCCCGGCCCGGCGGTGCGGAAGCTGCGCTTGCCGGCGCGCCAGTTGAACACCTGAACCTTCAGCCCGACCATGCCGAACACGGCAACGCCCAGACCCGTCTGGGCCGACAACCGGTCGATCAGTCCCGTCAGAACGCCGTCACGCACCAGTCGCGGCTGGACGGCTGCTGCCAGCATCGCGGCACGCGGCGTGGGGGAATAGGAACGCGAGCAAGGGTCCTTATGCAGAAGGCCCAGATCGACCAGGCTCGACAGCAATTCGGACGTGCTGGACTGGGGTCGGTCAAAACGACGGACAATGTCCATCACCGTGGCCTGCGGATGATTTTCATCGAAGAATTCTAGCACTTCGATGACGCGCTTCGCGATCTTAGCCTTGTTGGACTCGACTTGAGCCATGGTCCTCTCCTTCGGTTTATGAACATAGTTGTTCACTAACGCGGAGAAGCTGTCAATAAAAAATGAGATACTCTCGTTTATTTGAGAAATATCTATCTATTTCAATTATATAATAACCTCCTCCAGAAAGAGTCGACGGAGCGCCTGACGATCTGTCTTGAGCGAGGGCGTGCGCGGAAACTCCTCGCAGAACAGCCATTTGGCCGGCACATGGGGCGCAAGCAGATGGGCGCGGACGTGCGCCTCCAGCATGGCAAGGTCGGGTGGGGACACTCCTGGCGCCAGGCGAATCGCTGCGGCCGGAACTTGTCCCAGGCGGTCGTCATCGATGCCCGTGACGGCGGCTTCGGCAATATCGGGATGCTGCATCAAAACCCGTTCGATCGCTTCGGGCAGCAGCTTGAAACCGCCACGCATGATTGCACCATCCGCCCGGCCCATCAGGAATAGAAAGCCATCCTTGTCGATTCGCGCGACATCCGATGTGCGAATCCAGCCCGGCCCGATCCGGGGCGAAATCACCTCCAGCAGGCCAGGGCTGTCGAAAGGCATGATCGAGCCACTTTCCGCATCCACGATCCGTAGCTGTGCGCCGGGCATCGCGCGCCCGACCGTACCGCGCTTCCTTTCGCCCCACTCCGCGTGCAGGGCCGGCGTCATCATCGCGACCGGTCCGGCAAATTCCGTTGCGCCATAGGACAGCAGGATGGGGATGGCGTAACGCGCTTCGAACGCTTGCTGCACATCGGAATCGAGCGGCGCCGCGCCCGTGCCGATTGTGCGTAGCGACGCCAGTTCCTCGACCGGGACCTGCGCATCGAGCACGGCCCGGATGTAGGAAGGCGGCAGGCCTGCATGGGTCGGACGGTAACGGTTGAGATACTGGCGCCAGGCCGGCAAGGTGAAGCGTTCGAGCAGCACCATGCGCTGGCCGCGGATCAGCATGGGCAGCGTCGAATAGAGGCCGGAGATATTGCCGATCGGGAAATAAAGCAGGAAGGGCGGAGCAGTGCGTGCATCCTCCCCCTCCCGTTCCGTCAGGGGGCTGCCCAGGAAATGGGTTTCCAGCAAGCTGTACGGCAGGGCGAAGGATTTGGGTGGGCCGGTGGTGCCGCTGGTCAATATCTCGATCTGTGGTTCAGTCGATCCAGGCTTGCATCCAGGGGCGCCCGCGGGTTGCAGGAGGCGAACCGCCATCCCGTCCAGCGCAACCACTGCCATCTCCCTATGCGCTGCCGCTTCCAGAACCTCCGGGGCCAAATCCTCTGCAGAAGCGACAAGGGCTGCCGCTTCCCGCTCCGCCAGGTTCCGAGCAATGCCGACTGGAGCCTGGAAGGCATAGATCATGCGGATCGTCCGTCCTTGCGCGACAAGTCCGAGCAGGGCGGCCAGCGCTTCGGGACGATTGCGGGGCACGAAAGCGATGGGCGCGCCATCGCGAACGCCACCGGCTGAAAGCGCCGCCTGCAAGGCGCGGGCGGTCCGGGCGACCGCACCCCAATCATGCCAGCGCCCTTCATATTCGATCGCCGGTCGTGCCGGATCATGCAGCAATGCTTTGGCGCTTCGCTCCTGCAAGCTCATGCATCTCTCCTCCCATCCGGATATTGTGTCGTTGTTTCGTCCGCGCCAACGGTAAAGGGCAACGCTTGGGCGATGAGTGAGGACTGGCTTTTGGCCTCGCGCTCGCTACGCTCTACATTGGCTCGATGGCCAACCCGTTCGCCCGCATCGATCCGCTGACGCTCGTCTTTCCGTCTCAGCATGACGGCGCGGTGCTGGCAGTCATCGATCTTGATGGCGTGGCGGACGATGCGGAATGGCATCTGCCTGCCTGTCCGTTAATCGGTATCGGCGACCGCGCCCATCCCCATGCGTCACGCTGCGACCTGCTGGTCGAACCGCCGGTGTCGCTGGACGCGCTCGTTACGGCGATCGAAGCCCAGCCGCACGCTGCCGCCATTCTGGTGCAGCTACTGCGTCTGACCGAAACCATGGCGATAGATGCGGCGCTGGTTGCGGAATCCATGGCCTATGGGCTGCTTCAAGGCAGCGCTGGCCATTCGGCCTGGCTGGTAATGCAGGGAAAGCCACAGCTCCATTCTCCAGGCGCGGTTCATGCTGTACGCGACGATGACCGTCTCGACATCTGTCTGGCCCGTCCCCATGCGGACAATGCGATTGACCGTCCGATGCGCGATGCGTTGCGGGAGATTTTCGATCTGGCCGCGCTGGACAGGGACGTCGCGCATATCCGGTTGCGCGCGGAAGGACGAAGCTTCTCGTTGGGGGCCGACCTGGCCGAATTTGGTACGACGCGCGATCCCGCTACCGCCCATGCCATCCGCATGGCGGCATTGCCCGCCCATTCCATCGCACAATGCGCGGATCGGCTGGAAGCGCATGTGCAGGGCGCCTGCGTGGGATCGGGGCTGGAGATGGCGGCCTTCGCCGCCCGGCTGACCGCCAGTCGCTTCGCCTGGTTCCAGTTGCCCGAACTTGCCATGGGCATATTGCCGGGAGCGGGGGGCTGTATTTCGGTCGCCCGCCGGATCGGTCGGCAGCGTGCGGCCCTGATGATGCTGTCGGGCAAGCGGATCGGTGCGCGGACGGCGCTAGATTGGGGTCTTGTCGACGCGATTATAGACGACTGATCCGGCAATGATGGTCGTCCGCACATCGTTGGCATCCAGCCGCGCACGGGCCTGTGCCCAATTGCGATCGAGCAGGCAGAGGTCTGCCGGCGCGCCTTTCGTTATCCGGCGGATGCGATCCAACTCCATCGGATCGGCCAGGAACAGATCGCGCGCGTCCTCCGGCGTCAGGGCTTCATCCTCGCCTACGTAAATGCCGCTTGCGGTTTGGCGCGATACGGCAGCCCGCATGGAGGCCCAGGGATCGGGACGGCCATAGGGCGCGTCACTGCCGGCCGCCAGCGTGATGCCCATCCGACGGAAGGCGGCAAGGCGGTAGAGGAGCAACCTCTCCCGTGGATCGACATCGGCAAGATATTGATCGCCACGCTCGGCGATGAAATGCGGCTGGCTGACGACGCGGATGCCCAGATCGGCCATCCGCGCCAGCAATATGTCGGGCGTGATGCCGGCATGTTCGATGCGTCCGCCTTGTTGTACGCCAGCCTCTTCCAGCGCCGCCAGCGCGAACACCAGCTCAACCTCCGTGGTGCAGTGGATGGCGGCATTGCGACCCCGCTCATGCGCGTTGCGCAGAAAGGCCACGCAGGCGTCGAAATCGGGCAGTTGATGTTCGTGCAGATGCAGCTTGGCGGGGCCGATCGTCACGGCGGCAGGCGGCGGCGTGTCCGACAGGGCCAGCGTTCCGGCCAGCACGATGCGCTGGATCAGGCGCTCGGCGTCCTGTTCCGCCGCGAAATGCGCCGCCATGCGTCTGTCATTGGCCGGCGACATGTCGGTGATGCCGATTATCCCCAGCGAGGCCAGCTCCGCGCTCACGGCTGCCAGCTCCGGCGGCGTGCCGCCCAGCGCGGAACGCAGCCAGGCATCCGCATCGAACAGGCGTCCCGTCCAGCGTCCGCCGTTGCGCTCCATTCCCTCCGGCGGGGAGGTTGTAGACAATAAACGGTCCAGCGCCGCGCTGTTGAGGAACCACATGCGCCCGGAACGATGCTGTATCCGCACCGGACGATCGCCCGTCCAGCGATCGAGCGTCGCGGCGTCCAACATGCCGGCAACGCTTTCATGATAGCCCACGCCGCGCAGCCAGCCGGCTCCCGGTTGCGCCAATATCCGTGCGAGATCCTCTTCGTCCCTCACCTCCGGCGGCCCGCAGGCGATGGAGTTGCGCGCGACTGCCAGCGCGGCGCAATGGATATGATGGTCGTGCAGTCCGGGCAGCAACGCGCCTCCACCCGCCTCGATCACTTGCTCGTCAGGATCTGGCTCAAGCAGCCCGATAGCCGCGATCCGCCCATTTGCGATGCGTATATCGGCCAGATGCCCGTCAATCTCGGCCCGACGGATCAGCATGACGTGAGCCAGGCTTCATTGTCCTGCCCCAGAGCGGCGACCGCGCCGAATGGCCTGGGTTCGACCGTTGGGAAAGACGATCCGCCAGCCATGCTCCAGGACCGCAGGTCGGCCATCAGCGCGTCTTCGTCCCGCCGCGTCTCGCTGGCCAGCGCATGGGCGATGATAGCGCTCATCGACAGGATCATGCGTGCGCCCCGTCCATCGCGCAGCCGCGCCAGCGCCAGATGCGCGGCACGGATGCCGATCAACGGATCGGCACAGGCGTCGCCGCCGAAGCCAACCGACCCACCGGCATCGAGAAGCGCGCTGCTCAAGCCGCCCGTAACGCTGCAATCATCGCCGAAGCCGATCCAATGGGCCGCTTCCCCGCTCGTTCCATGGCCGGTGATCGTCATCCAGACCAGCCCCGGCACCGCGCGGACCAGCGCATCGGCATCGATCCCCAATTGCCGGAGCGCGCGCGGCCGCGCCGACTCGATCACCAGATCGGCCCGGCTTATCAATGCGATCAGCGCCGCCCGGTCGACGCCATGGCGCAGGTCCAGCGCGATATTGGCCTTACCCTGGTTCAGCCGGGCAAAGAGCGCGGGATCGCCTTCCCGCATCCGGTCGGGCCGGGTGTGGCTCTCCACCTTGATGACGCGCGCGCCACACAGGCCGACGAGATGCGCCGCTAGCGGCCCGGCCCAGAGCGCCGACAGGTCGATGACAAGCGGTGGCGCCGTTCGTGCCTTTATCTCTCCTTCCGCAGTGATGGCGCAGACGGGGCTGACCGGCGTTTCGCCAATTCGCGCAATGGCCAGGCCCAGCAACCGGCCTTGCGCGACCATCTCTTCGCTCCGCCGGGCGGCAAAGGCAGCGATCAACTGCGCGTCATCCCCTCCGTCGATCCCGCTCTCTCCGAACAAGGCGGGCAGCATCGCGCGGTCATCGGGCCGCGCGAGGGTCAGCGCGACAGGCATGTCCAGCGTATCATAGAGCCGACATCCGCCCCCGGCCGAGATGCGGCCAGGAATGCGAAAGCCGTTGAGTGCAGCTCGCTCTCCCATCAATTGTGTGGCCGTCAGGGAAGAAAGGGCCGTCCCGCCGCCCAGCCGCTCGATCGAGCGCAGCTCCGCCTCAGCCCAATGGGAGAGGGGAAGGGCGCGTGGACCGGCCATGTCAGACGAGGAAGAGTTTCTTGATCTCCCGCCGCAGCAATTTGCCCATCTCATTATAGGGCAGGGCGTCGGCGAACAGCACCCGTTCCGGCACACGGGAGGAGCGCAGCCGCGCCCGCACCATCTGCTTCAGCTCCTCGTCCGATGGCGCCGCATGGCCGGAGCGGGGAACGACGATCAGGCCGACCGCTTCGCCCCATTCATGCGACGGGATGGCGACAGCCGCAGCTTCGGCAACGGCGGGATGTGCGATGACGACATCCTCGATCTCCCCCGGTGAGATATTCTCGCCACCGCGCACGATGACATCGTCGGCCCGGCCCGACAGGAAGAGATAGCCTTCCGCGTCCAGATAACCCGCGTCGCGCGTGGGAAACCAACCCTGCGCGTCCAATGCGCTGCGTTCGCGATATTCGCCCGACACCTGGTCGCCCCGGACGTAGATTTCGCCGGCGCTGCCGGCGGGCAGGACATGGCCTTCCTCGTCGCGTATCTCGATCTCGACCGTCGGCAGCGGCCGCCCGACCGACCCCAGCCGCGCGCGCACGGCCGGATCATTCGATCCATGGGCGGCACGATGTTCATCGGGGCCAAGCAGTGCGACGGTCGAGCTGGTTTCGGTCAGCCCATAGGCATTGGTGAAACCCGTCTCCGGGAACAGGTCCAGCGCCTGGTGGATCAGTTCGGTCGGCATCTTGCCGCCACCATAGGCGATGGCGCGCAGGCGGGAAAGATCGGGGCGATGGCCCTTGTCCATCGCGTCGATGATCCGGGCGAGCATGGTTGGCACGACGAAGGCGTTGCTTGCCTGCTCGATCGCGGCGAGGTCCAGCCACCCCTTGGGTTCGAAGGCGGGGAGCAGCAGGATGCGCCGCATGGCGTAGACGGAACTGAGCAACGCTGCGATGCCCGCGATATGATAGGGAGGCACGCTGACCAAAGCGGCATCCTCTTCGGGCGCGGCGCCGAACTCAACCGTACCCAATATGTAGGACAGCAGATTTGCGTGGCGCAAGATCGCCGCCTTCGGCGCGGCGGTCGTGCCGCTGGTGAAAAGCTGGATGGCGACGTCCTCGCTAGTGTCGGCATCGACTGCCGGATCGGCAGCGCGCGCCAGCGCTTCGGCAACGAAGGCGGTGCGATCGAGCGGTTGGTTTGTCTGGGATGGGCTAAGTCGTCGGACACGGTCGACATCGCCCACGATCAGCGCCGGACTGATCCGGTCGAGCAGGGCGGCCAGGTCCGCGTCGGCCAGACGATAGTTGAGCGGCACATAGGCTATGCCGGCGAGGGCCGCGCCAAATAGCGCCATGGCCGCCGCCTCACTGCTTTCGTCGAGCAGGGCGACATGGGTGCAGCCGCTCGCGCGGATCAACGCCGCCGCGCCGCGTGCGCCGGCCAATAGCTCCGCATAGGTCCAACGCTTGCCATCGCATACCAGGCCGACCCGGTCGGGCGCAGCGTCCGCAGCCATTTCAAGGAACAGGGCGATATTCATGGGATGCGTGTCAATCCGAAGCGGGCAGGGGTTTGGCGTCCTTGGTGCTCAGCGCCACCCCATCGACCGAAAGCGATCCCTTGCCGGGCTTGATGCACAGCAGTTCGAACGTGCCAGCGGTATCGACATAACGCTTGCCCATCAAAGTACCGGCGGAAAAATCCGTGTTTGGTGCCCCTTGCGGTTCGGCCTTGGCTTCACCCATGGGCGCGCCGCCACATTCGATCGTGCCCTCGCCGCTGCGGATCACCATGACTTCGGTGTCACAGACCGCGCTCTTCAGTTTCGTTCCGGGTTTCATTGCTATCTGCCTTCCTCACCGTAGCATCTTGCCTTTTCAGGCAATGGCGCCACTGGCCTTCCATTGTTCGATCCGATCCCATTCGACGCCCATTTCCATGAGCACGAGTTCGGTATGTTCCGACGCTTGAGGTGCGCGCGTAGTTTCCAACGGCTGACCGTCGAACTGAACGGGACCGCGAACCAGCTTTAGCGGTTTGCCGCTGCCATCGGCGCCTTCGACCTCGACGATCATGTCATTGGCCAGCGCTTGATCATCGGTCAACAGATCGGCGAAACTCTGGATCGGCGCCCATTGGCCCTTCAGCGTCTTCAAATGCTCCCGCCAGTAGGCGAAGGGCTTTTGCGCGAAAGCCTTGACCAAGATGTCGCTCGCCGCGCCGGCATTTTCGATCAGCGCATGGACATCCTGAAAACGCGGGTCGTTGGCGGCTTCGGGCGCGCCGACATGCTCGAACGTGTCGCGGATCAAGCCCGTCGGGCTCACCATGCACAGGTTGATCGTGCCGCCGTCGGAGGTGTGGAAATTGCCCATGAAGGGGTTGCGGAGCGACCCTCCCGACGCCGGCATACCATTGCGGGTGACGACGCCAGTTTCCATGATCTGCGAAATCTGCGCGCCCGACGCCCACCAGGCGGCGCTCAGCAGCGACACATCCAGTTCCACGGCCTCGCCCGTCTTTTCGCGATGATAGAGCGCGCCGGAAATTCCCCCCGCGATGAACATGCCGCCGATCGAATCCCCGAAAGCGGGGATGCCCTGGGTCAGCGGGCCGGGCAAGGCTTCGGGCGACATCGCATAGGCAATGCCGCTGCGCGACCAGAAGCATGTGCCGTCGAAGCCACCGACCTCGCGTTCCGGCCCCTTGTTGCCAAGCGCGCTCCCGCGGGCATAGATGATGTTCGGATTGACCGCGCGGATATGTTCGACATCGAACCGGTTCTTCTGCCTGACCTGGGGAAGATAGTTGGTCAGGAACACGTCGGCCGTCCTGGCAAGCTCGTAGAGCACTTCCTGCCCTTCTGCGCTCGACAAGTCGATGCCGACGCTGCGTTTGCCCCGGTTGGGATGCTCGAACAGCGTGTGGCGTAGCGGATCGAGCGTCACGCCACCCATATTGAGGAAGCCACGCTGCGTATCGCCCCGCACGGGATGCTCCACCTTGATGACGTCTGCGCCCCAATCCGCCAGAATTGCGCCCGCAGCCGGAACATAGGTGAACTGCGCCACTTCCAGCACGCGCATACCTTGCATCACCTGGGTCATCTTACCCCTATCCCCTCATTCGCCGCACGAACCGGCATGGTCGTGGAAAAGGGTAGAAGCTGCGGCGGTGGCCGCAAGAGCCGAAGGCCAGCCGGACGCGGGCTATCGCTAGCGCGATGGGCCAGCAGCCCTCAACGCCGCCACGATATAGGGAACGGGGGATTGAGAAGGGGAGGAGGCGGGTCGATAGCAAGGGCGCAAGGATCCCGGAGGACTGCCATGAACATCGACTCTTCGCTTTCTGCCATTGTGACGGGTGGGGCGTCTGGCCTGGGCCTTGCCACGGTAAAGGCGCTGCGCGCGCTCGGCGTGCAGGTCGCGATTTTCGACATCAATGAAAGCCAGGGTGAGGCCGTGGCGGCGGAGGTCGGAGCGCTTTTCTGCAAGGTTGATATCCTTTCCGAGGACAGCGCATTGGCCGGCTTCGAAAAGGCGCGTGCCGCTCATGGTCAGGAACGCATTCTGGTTCATTGCGCGGTTGTGTCCAAGGGGGGGAAGACCGTCAGCCGGGACAAGGAAACGGGCGGTTTCAAGCGGCTGTCGACCGAGGATTATGCGCTGTCAGCCGATGGCGTGCTGGTCGCCACCTACCGCATGGTGTCGATCGCCGCCCTTGGCATGGCCGCGCTCGATCCGCTGGAAGATGAAGAGCGCGGCACTATCATCCTCACGTCCAGCGCGGCGGCGCAGGATGGTCAGGTGGGGCAGGTTGCCTACGGATCGCTCAAGGCCGGGGTCAACGGCATGGTGCTACCGATGGCGCGCGACCTGATGGAACTGGGCATCCGGGTTAACGCCGTGATGCCGGGCATCTTCGCCACGCCGCCCATGTTGCGGTTCAAGGATATGAATCCCGCAATGTACGAAAGCCTCAACAACAGCGTGCCTTTCCCCCGGCGGCTGGGCAAGCCGGAGGAGTTTGCCAGCCTGGTCATGGAAATTGCGCGCAACAGCTATGTGAATGCCCAGACTTTCCGCATTGACGGTGCGATCCGCTTTCCTCCGCGCTGACGCTGCTCATCTCGCCACTCCGATAGGGGCGTCTCGTTGTTCGAGGCGCCCTTTTTATTTCGCTCCTGCGGTCTCGCAGGTGCGAAAAATAATACTAAGCTAGCTTGACATTAAAGGAGTAATAGCTAACCTAGGTTAGTGTTAAGTGAGTCGATCTCATTTTCTTAAAGAGGCCCGTTATGACCCGTTTCGCCAAATTCGCGCTGATCGTTCCGCTCTCCGTGGCCCTTGCCGCTCCGGCTTTTGCTGACGATACAGTGCAGCTTGCCAATGCATCGCTCAGCGCTGCAGATTACAAGGGCAAGATGCTCTATACCGCCGCAGGGGATCGTCTGGCGGCCGTATATCGCATCGGTCAGGATGGTGCGGCGCAGATCATCCTCAACGGAAAGATGGTCTCGGTCCCGGCGGCAAGCCTGACCGCTGCCGACGGCAAGCTGACGACCAGCCTTTCCAAGCGGGACCTGCTGGCCGCGCACTGATCTTTTCCGCACGAATGGAGAAAGGGTCGCCTTCGCAGGAAGGCGGCCCTTTCTCGCGTCTCGCTTCAGCTCTTTGAGATATTCTCGGAGATGGTGTCCAGCAGCGCGTTGAAGCGCAGCAGGTCGCCATGGTCGAAGCCGGCGAAAGCGACGTCCTCATTGGCCCGCGCGATCCCTGCCAGCTTGGACGTGATCGCCTGGCCCGCGTCGGTCAGATAAACGGCATGGGCACGACGGTCGTCATCCTTGGCGCGTCGTTCGAGCAGGCCGTCAGCGCACAACCGGTCGATCAGCCTGCCAGCGGAAGCTTCGGCAATTTCCAACATGCTGGCAATCGTGCGTTGCGTCGATCCAGGATAACGGGCAACCGCCGCGATCACCGTCCATTGCGATCGCGTCACGTCCAATAGGGCCACGCTCTGATCGAAATGCGCGCGCAATTGCCGCGCGATCACCGTCAGCTTGAGTGACGCATTGCGCATCAGGGCGGTTGGGTCTTCGGCCAGCAGGTCGTCGATCGGTTTTGCCATTGTGCGCGCAGCATAGCGCCATCGCGGCGAAACGAAAGAAAGCTCGTCCTGCAAAGCGCAGTCGGGGATTTGTGGCTTGTGTCGTTCAGACACGTTCGATGATGATCGCTGGAGCCATGCCACCTGCGGCACACATAGTGATGAGGCCATAGCGTCCTCCGCTTCGCTCCAGTTCGTCCAGAGCGGTTCCGATCAGCACGGCGCCGGTCGCCCCGATCGGATGGCCGAGCGCGATGGCGCCGCCATTGGGGTTGAGCCTCGTTCGATCGATCTTCATGTCGCGGATGAATTTTTCGGTGACGACGGCAAAGGCCTCATTCACTTCCCAGACGTCGATATCGTCCTTGGTCAGGCCAGCCTTAGCCAGCGCCTTGTGCGCTGCGGGGACCGGACCATTGAGCATCAGCGTCGGACAATCCCCCATATTGGCGGTCGCGACGATGCGGGCGCGGGGTTTCAACCCTCTGCGCCGGGCATAGTCGCCCGATGCCAGCAGGATCGCCGCCGCCCCGTCGACCACGCCCGAAGAGGTGCCGGCATGATGTAGCGGTTCGATCGCCAGGTCCGGGTATTTTTGGTTGATGAGCTGGCGGAATGTCGGTCCCTCAGGCCTTGAAGGCATGTCGATGAAGGCGGCGAAGGCGGGTTTGAGGTCTGCCAGTTGCTCGGCCGTCGTCCCTGGCCGCGGATATTCCTCGCGGTCCAGGATCACCGCGCCGTCATCATCCAATACCGGTACGGTCGATCGTGCAAACCGGCCCTCCGCGATCGCGACGGCAGCGCGGCGCTGACTCTCCGCGCCATAGGCGTCCAGTTCCGCGCGCGTAATCCCCTCCATGGCCGCGATGGCGTCGGCCGCGACGCCCTGGTTCGACTGTGGGTGCCTGGCCTGCAGTCGCAGATTGCCCGTGCCAAGGCCGCCAACGGACTTGATCCCGGCCTCCCGGAGCGACTGGCCATAGGCATTGACGTGCGACATCATCTCGGTCCCGCCCGCCACGACCACATCTTCCATGCCGGCCATGATCTGCCCGGCGGCGAGGTTGGTGGCGGTCAGGCCGCTGCCGCAGAAACGGTCGAGCGTGACGCCCGACGCCCGGATATCATAACCCGCGTCAAGCGCCGCCATCCGGCCCATGTCGCCGCCCTGCAGGCCCATCTGGGCGCTCGTGCCCCAGATCACATCATCGACATCGGCAGTGTCCAGTGCATTACGGTCCTTGATCGCGCGGAGCACGCTCGCGGCGATGTGCTGGGGATGCATGTGCGAAAGTGCGCCCTTGCCGACCTTGCCGATGCTGCGGGGCGTACGGACGGCGTCTATGATGAAGGCATCGGCCAAAGCTCATCTCCCATGCTTCTGTCTTGGTTCGGCTATCGCATGGATCGGAGGCGCGGGGCCACCGTCAAGCCTATCGCGCGGGCGATTGATGCAGGAGGGCGCGTCCTTGGGATGGACGCTGGACGGGCCGCGGGCACAAGGATGGCGCGGAAGGAGAAGAATATGGCAGGCAGCTTCGCGCCGCTGCGCGAACCAGTCTTTCGGCGCATCTGGACGGCCAGTCTGCTGTCTAATTTCGGTCAACTGATCCTGGGCGTGGGCGCAGCATGGGAAATGGTGCGGCTGACGCCGTCTGCCGGGATGGTGGCGCTGGTCCAGACCGCATTGATGGCGCCGCTGATGCTGGTGGCCGTGCCCGCCGGCGCGCTTGCCGATATGTTCGACCGCCGCCGGATCGCCATGACCGGTCTCGCCTTCTCCGCCGCCAGCGCCACACTGCTGACGCTGCTCAGCAGCGCGGGTCACGCGACGCCTTGGCTCATCCTGGCCTTCTGCTTCCTGATCGGGTCCGGCGTGGCGCTCTATTCGCCGGCCTGGCAATCCTCGATCACCGAACAGGTGGGGGCGGCGCATCTTCCCGCGGCGATCGCGCTCGGCACGATCAGCTATAATGTCGCGCGTAGCTTCGGGCCGGCGCTTGGTGGAGCGATCGTACTGGCGGCCGGTGCGCAGGCGGCTTTTGCCGTCAACGCCTTCTGCTATCTGCCGCTTTTGTTGACCTTCTTCCTGTGGCGGCGGACGCCGCTGCCTTCCCGGTTGCCGCCCGAGCAAATGCACAGAGCTATCGTCTCGGGCATTCGCTATGCGTTACATGCCGCGCCGATCCGGATTGTACTGGTGCGTGCCTTTCTGTTCGGCCTGGCAGGCGCGTCGGCGGCGGCCTTGGCTCCCTTGATCGCGAAGACCCTGCTCGGGGGGGATGCGGCCATTTACGGATTGCTGCTGGGCGCCAGCGGTGTCGGCGCGGTTGCAGGTGCGTTGCTCGTTGGTCCCCTGCGCGATCACTTTGGAACGCAGGGGATCACGGCTGTCCTGTCGCTGCTGGGTGGCGGTGCGCTCGCGCTCGCGGGGGCCAGTCGAGCCCTGCCGCTGACCTGTTTCGCGCTGGCGCTGGCGGGCGGCGCCAACATCCTTACCATCGCGCTTTTCAACGTATCTGTGCAGCTTTCGGCGCCGCGTTGGGTGACTGCCCGGGCGCTGTCGCTTTTTTCCTCGGCGCTGACGGGCGGTATAGCGATCGGCGCGGCTCTATGGGGCGCGGTCGCAGTGCGCCTGTCAGTCGACATGGCCTTGTATCTGTCGGGGGTGGCAATGGCTGTGATGCCGCTGATCGGCTGGCTGTTCCCGCTGCCTGCGCTGGATGAGACGGATGTCGAACCTTTCATTCTGGGCAATGAGCCGGAGGTCGGGTTGGCGCTGACCCGCCGATCCGGTCCGGTCATCATAGAAATCGACTATGATGTCGATCCGGCCCGCGCCCGCGATTTCTACGGAACGATGCTGGAGGTGCAACGCACCCGATTGCGCAACGGCGGGTTCAACTGGTCGATTGCGCGCGACATCGCCGATCCGGCACTCTGGACCGAACGCTATCAATGCCCGACCTGGGGCGATTATCTTCACATGCGCGAACGCTTCACTCAGGCTGACAAAGCTGTTCAGTCCAGGGCAGGATCCTTCAATCGGAGTCCGGGCGGATTGCGGGTGCGGCGAAGGTTGGAGCGGCCATTCGGATCGGTGCGCTGGCGGTCGGACTCTCCCGATCCACGGCAGGAAGGGCTGGGCTATATCGGCCCTTGAACGGGCGCTGTAACGCGGGGGCGATAGAATCGGGCTGGTTCCAGAAAATGGGGGCGGGATCACATATCACCATCCTACATGACTGGTGAGCGCTGGGGTAATCAGTGCATCGCCCTGGGGAGGTGACTATGAGGGTTCATACATATCAGGTCATGGCATCGCGACTGGCGCTTGCCCTGATGCTGCCTGCCTTGCCGCAGGCAGCCCACGCACAAAACAGCGATGCCGCCGCCGAGCAAGCGTCCGATCTGATCGTCGTCACTGCCCAGCGCCGCGCGGAACTGTCGCGCGACGTGCCGATCAGCATCACCTCGATCAACAGCGACCAGTTGACCAGCGCGGGCGCCAATCAACTGTCGGACATCGCCAATGTGACGCCGGCGTTGCGGTTCGACAGTGCCGCGACCTTCGTGCAGCCCACCATTCGTGGCGTCGGGACGGCCGTCGCCAGTTCGGGCGGCGGGGCCAATGTCGGCATCTATATCGACGGCTTTTATTCACCCAATCCGCTGGCGGCCGACTTTCAGTTGATGAGCCTGCGCGGCGTGCAGGTGCTCAAGGGGCCGCAGGGCACATTATTCGGTCGCAACACCACGGGCGGCGCGATCCTGTTGACCACGGCCGAACCCACATCCGATGCCCATGGCGAGTTTCGCGTCAGCTATGGCCGGTTCGATTCCATCGGCCTCCAGAGCTATGCCACATTCGGCGTGGTGGAGAATGTGTCAGCGGACGTCGAAGCCATGTTCCGGCGTGGCGACGGCTTCGTCCACAACATCACCACTGGCAGCGACAATGACGGCCGCTATCGCAACTGGTCGCTGCGCACGGGTTTGAAGTTCGATTTCAGCGACGCGGTCTCGCTGCTGCTGCGCTACGTGCATAGCGACACCAATGATCCGACGTTGATGAACACGAACATCTATGTCGGCAAGGATATTGGCGGCGCAGGCACCAACTTGCCATCCAGCTTCTACGCAACCGATCCGAACGAGGTCGCCACGTCCGGCCCTTCCGTGTTCCGATCGAACAATGATGTCGTCCAGGCGACCCTGAAGGCGGATCTGGGCTTTGCCGATCTCGCCTCCTACACCCAGTATCGCGACGAACGCTCGTTGATCGTGGAGGATCTCGACCATACGGCCGCGCCGATTTTCCTGTTGCACATTCCAGTCAGCAGCAAGACGTTCTCGCAGGAATTGTTGCTGACGTCGAAACCCGGCGGCCGGCTGCAATGGACAGCGGGTCTCTTCTATTTCCGCAACAGGGACCATTGGGGTACGCGCCTTGGCCAGCCCAGCGCTGCCGATCCGCTGGCCAGCATCGCGATGGGCGGATCGGGTACGGACACCCGTTCCTATGCCGCCTTCGCCGATGCGACCTATACGCTCGCCGACAGGCTCTTCCTGACGGTCGGCGCGCGCTACAGCCATGACGAAGTGCGCGATCCTTACTATATCGTCCCCTTCTCAGGCGTGCGCACTTATGTGCCGGTGCTCAAGGGGGACAAGGTGACGCCGCGCGCCGTGCTGCGCTTCAAGCCCAGCGAGGAATCCAGCGTCTACGCTTCTTATTCAAAAGGCTACAAGGCGGGCATCCTCGATGTCGGGGGCAATACGGGGAACCGCGTGGCGCCGGAAGATATCGACGCCTATGAGGTCGGCTTCAAATTCGACGATCGGCGCCTCTCCTTCGACCTGTCGGCTTATTATTATGATTACAAGAATCTGCAGGTGTCGCTCTATCGCGGCAATCCGCCCTCGGCCCAGATCATCAACGCCGCCTCGTCGGAAATATATGGGCTTGAAGGACAGTTGGCCTATCGCCTGACCGACCGTTTCCAGGTCAATCTGGGCGCGGCCTACACCCATGGCCGCTATACCAATTTCGTCGATGCGCCTGTCTATACCCGCTGCACCTTGCCGTCCTGCGCGGCACAGGGAGTTTCCTTCCTGGTGATCCCGACGCAGTTGCGCGATGTGCCGATGCAGCGCACGCCGGAATTCACCGGCAATGTCGGCGCTCGCTACACGCTTGCCTTGGCCGGCGGATCGCTGGCCCTGTCCGGCAACCTCTATTACACGTCGAAATTCTACTTTGGTCCTTCCGGCACGCAATTCCCGCAAAAGGGGTATGAAGTGCTGGCCTTGCGCGCGGAATGGACCGATCCCAGCGACCGGATATCGCTCGCCGTCTTCGGCGACAATGTGACCAACAACCGATATCGGACCCAGGTCCAGTATAATAATTTCGGCGTCGGCAATGTCTGGAGTGCGCCCGCGACCTGGGGAGTGCAGGCCAGCACGAAATTCTGACGGTAAAAGACGGAAGGAGAGGGTGATGACCGGCGGCAGGCGCTATCGTGTCATTCAATGGGCGACCGGCAATGTCGGCGCGCGCGCGTTGCGCACGGTGATCGAGCATCCACAACTGGAGCTGGTCGGCCTATGGGTCAGCTCGGATGTCAAGGCCGGTCAGGATGCGGGCACGCTCGCAGGCTTGCCGCCCTGCGGCATTTTGGCGACCCGGTCGATCGACGATTTGATCGATACGCCGGCCGATTGCGTCCTCTATATGCGGCAGGGCACCGATCTGGACGAATTGTGCCGCCTGCTGGAATCCGGCAAGAATGTCGTGACCACGCGCGGCGATTTTCATCACCCGCCGAGCATGGCGCCGACAGTGCGCGACCGGATCGAGACGGCCTGTCGAGCCGGCAAAAGCTCCATCTATAGCACAGGCTCCAGTCCCGGCTTCGTGACGGAGGCGTTGCCCCTGCCGCTTTTGTCGCTTTCGCGGCGGCTCGATTGCCTGACGATCGACGAATATGCGGATCTCTCCAGCCGCAATTCACCGGCGCTGCTGTTCGATATCATGGGTTTCGGCCGCGCGCCGCAATCCTTCGATCCCGGCCAGATCGCGCATGTGAAGCAGGATTTCGCCGGATCGCTCGCACAATTGGCCGCCGCGACGGGCGTCGCCATCGACGAATGGGAGGCGATGGGGGAATTTGGTATCGCCACGCGGGATATCGGGATCGCGGCCGGCACGGTTCCCGTCGGCACCGTGGCGGCGCAGCGGATCACGGTATCCGGCCTGAGGAGCGGCAGAGCCGCGCTTCGCTTTCGCGCCAACTGGTATTGCGGACGGGAGATTGATCGGACCGACTGGGCGCTAAGGCCTTCGGGCTGGCACATGTTGGTGGAAGGCGACACGCCGCTCGACGTGGCGATTTCCTTTCCCGTCGCGCCGGAGGATTATGCCGCCTTCACGCCGGGCCTGACCGCGCATCGCGCCGTCAATGCCGTGGCGGCCCTGTGCGAGGCTCCGCCGGGCATCCGCACCACGGCCGACCTGCCCCAGGTCATTGCGCGTTTTCAGTAGCCCGCCACCAACTGCTCGCTGACGGTCCAGAGCCGGGCGGCGGCGGCATCATCCTGTGCGGCCGTCGATGGCATGATGGCGGTGCGCTGATGGAAATACAGTCCGCTCGACCGGCCCGGCTCCTCTGTGCTCGCCAGCCAGACCAGCGTGTCGGCGGCCTCGCGCGGTGACAGGGCGCTATCGGCGATCGATTCCATATAGGCGCGCATCGGTGCATCGCAGTGGGTCGCGAAATTGCTGGCCACGACCCCCGGATGCATGGCGTGGGCGACGATGCCGGTGCCGCTCGTTCGCCGCGCCAATTCGCGGGTGAAGAGGATGTTGGCCAGTTTCGCGTGGCAGTAGGCCGCGCCGCCCACAAAATCGTCGGTGAAGGTCAGGTCGTTCCAGCGCATCCCGTCGCAATGCTCATGTCCCGTCGATGATGTCGCGACGATTCGGACGGCGCCCGTTCCTTGTCGTGTTGCCGCTGCTTGCAACTGCGGCATCAGTTTTTGCGTCAACAGGAAGGGCGTAAGATGGTTGGAAACGAAGGTTGCCTCATTCCCCTCCGGCGTGATGATCCGCTCGGCATGAACACCACCGGCATTGTTGAGCAGCGCGTCGATTTCAGGCGCCAGCGCGGCAATTTCCTGTGCGACCCGTGCTGTTTCCGACAGCAGCATCATGTCCGCCCGGATCATATGAAAGTTCGTGCCGGGTGTGGCCGACAGCGTCTTTTCGGTTTCCGCACAGCGCACCGGATCGCGGCCGACGCCAATCACCCTCCATCCCTTGGCCAGCAGTGCGCGCGCCGCTTCCTTGCCGATGCCGGCGCTCGCTCCCGTGACTACGGCCACCTTCTGGCGCTCGCTCATAGGCGTATGACCTCCATATTGTGGGGGCCGCGCCCCAATGTCAGGAACAGGCTCGCCCCAATAGGCCGATCCCATCCTCGCCTCCTGTCCATCATCTTGTTTTTACGCCGTTCAGGAACAGGCGCACCGCGGCTTGCACCCATTCGTCGACTTCCATCGGACTCATGGCCTGCGGTGACGCGATCAGCCGCACCGGCCCGCCGAGCACCATGGTCATGAACAGACTGGCTGCCATGTCCGGCCGCTCCACGCAAATCGCCCCGGCGCTATCGTGACGCCGGAGCAGATCGGCTAGATATTCCGCCATCGGTCGCGCGCCCCGGTCGTAGGACAGCATCAATAATTCGGGGAACCGATAGGATTCCGTTGTGACGATACGCCGCAGGCGCACCCCTTCGGGCGTCGAAAGATCGGCGATGCGGAGCCGCGCCACGGCGATCAGGGTGGTTTCGATGTCCGTGCTTTCCGCCGCGCGTAAGTCGTCCGGCGCCGTTGCCGTGCGCTCGATCGCGCGCGTCACGGCCGCCAGAAATAGGGCCGATTTTTCCGGGTAGCGCGCATAGATGGTCCGCTTGGTCATGCCGACGGCGGCGGCGATGCCCTCCATCGTTGTCAATTCGAATCCCCTGTCGAGGAACATGTCGAGCGCAACGTTGAGTAGTTCGCCTTGGCGCGCCTGCGCCTGCTCGCGGGTGGGGCGTCCTGCGCGACCGGCGCGCTGCGATGAGAAGCTGTTCATGACCAGCATCATTATGGCCCTTGCCGGTTTTTGCGAATCATGCATAATGAAACGTATTAGGTGCTATTAATGCGCCAACGATCCCAAGGCAAGGAGCAGGATATGGGTGTGCAGGCCGATCGCCTGACCGGACTCGTCAGTTTGGACTACAGGTTCAACATGCCGTATGAAGAGTTGCGCGCGGTGCAAATCGCGGCCCTCGACGAGCGTTTCCAGGAGCGTAAGGACAGCATCCGCCTGCTGGGCCACCGGGCGCGGGAGGCGGGCATCGACGCGGTGCGATCGTTGGACGACGCGGTGAAGCTGCTCTTTCCGCACACGGCCTATAAAAGCTATCCCGAAGTCTGGCTGATGCAGGAACGCTGGGACAAGTTGACCCAATGGCTCAACACCATCTCGGCCTATCCAGTGACTGAGGTTGATCTGGATAATATCACGGATGTGGATGACTGGATCGATCGGCTCCAGGCCGCGGGCCACTATGTCTCCTGCTCCAGCGGCACGACCGGCAAGTCGGCGATGTTGATCGCCTCACAAAAGGATATGGACTGGTCGAAGATCGATACCGTCAATGTCTTCGCCTGGGGATCGGGAGTACAGCCGGCCCGTGACCGTCGTATCATGGGCCTCGCGCCGGTGGCGAAAGTGCCCAGGAACGAGATTATCGGGCAGGCGCAGCGCGAGGCGTTCGGCGATCCCGACAAGGAGATGTTTCACTATCCGGTTCCGCCGATCACCGTCGGGTCGTTGACCCGCATGGTCGTTTTGCGGAAGGCGATCGCGGAAGGGACGGCATTGCCCGGCGACATCGCCGAGCTGGAAGAAACATCGCGCGTGCGGCAGGATGCGATGGATCGCGCCGGGCATGTGGCGGCGGACGCGATGATCGAGCATCGCGCCGACAAGCTCTATATCGCTGGCATGTGGAACGCGCTCTACCATGTCGCAAAAGAAGTTCGGGAACGCGGCTATTCAGCCAAGGATTTCAACCCGGACAACTGCATCTATATCGGAGGGGGATTGAAGCGCGCGCAACTGCCCGATGATTATCAGCAGTTCGTGCATGAGACGTTCAATATTCCCGAAGGGCGGCATTTCCAGAATTATTCCATGCAGGAACTGAACAGCGGTATGCCCAAATGTCCGGGCGGCGGTCGCTATCATGTACCGCCCTGGATCGTGCCGATGATCCTCAACAAGGAAGGCGATGCGCTGATCGAGCATAGTTGCGATGGCGAGGTGGAAGGGCGCGCCGCGTTCTTCGACCTGTCGCTCGATGGCCGCTGGGGCGGCGTCATTACTGGCGACAGGGTTTCCCTGGATTACCGGCCCTGTGCCTGCGGCAATGCTGGGCCGTCGATTAGCGACACGATCGTCCGCTTCGCGGATATGGAAGGCGACGACAAGATCGGCTGTGCGGGCACGGTCGATGCCTATGTGCGAGGTGTGGCATGACCGTCCTGGAAAAGAAGCTGCCGTTGGAAGGCGACACGGCCGTCGAACCCATCAAGGTTGATCATTTCGTGCGCGGGCGACTGGTCGAGGACGATGCGGTCCGGCATCGCTCGCGCGACCTGGGCGTGGACTTCGCCACGCCGGCGATCGACCTCAACGCGCTGGTGACGCCGCGTTCGGAACTGCCGCCGCTCTATGACGTGCCGACCACGGAGATCGTCGATTTCCTGGTCGAGGCGGGGCAGCGGATGGATTTCGAGACCAATCCCTATCTTGCCCAGGCGCTCGAACATACGGTCAAGGTCAATCCGTTGCCGCGCCGCGTGGTCGAAAATCTTTTCCGCCGCGCCCGGCATTTCCTGACCCGCGATGGCCTGATGAGCAGCATAGAGACGAGTTTCCTGCATCCCGCCGCGCTGGACGGATGGGTGGAGCGCGCCGATGCCCATGGCAATCGCGGGGCGCTGCGCGTCTTCCCGACGCGGATGGTGCATATGTTGGCGGGCAATTCGCCGACGGGTTGTATCTCTTCCATCGCGCAGGGCGCGCTGGTGAAGGCGGTCAACCTCTTCAAGATGCCGTCGAGCGATCCCTTCACCTGTGTCGCCATGCTGCGCACCATGGCCGATGTCGACCCGAACCATCCGGTCGTTCGATCCATGTCGGCGGTCTACTGGCGCGGCGGCGACGCACGGATCGAAGGAACGCTCTACCGCCCCCAATATTTCGACAAGATCGTCGCTTGGGGCGGCGGCGATGCCATTCGCAACGTCATCCAATATATCGGGCCTGGCCTGCAGATGGTGTCCTTCGATCCCAAGACGTCGATCTCCATGATCGGCCTCGAAGGCTTCATGTCGCCGGAGGTTATCGGGCAGGTGGCGGAAGCGGCGGCGATCGATGTCGCGACGATGAACCAAGAAGCGTGCCTTGCCAGCCGCTTCCTGTTCGTCGAGGGCGATCGTGCGGGGATCGAAGCCTTTTGCGCGCGGTTGCAGGAAAGGCTTGGCGTGGATCGGGAAACCGCGTCGGCGGTGGCGCAGCCGCTCCCGATGGATGTCCGCGACGAGATAGAGATGCTGCAACTGATGGGGGACGACTGCAGGATTTGGGGGAAGCCCGATGGCCGGGGCCTCGTCATCCTGACGAATGAGCCGGTCGACTTCCACCCCAGCAACAAGACCGCCAATGTCGTGCATGTCGCGTCGCTGGAGGATGCCGTGCGTCATGTGAATGTGGCGACCCAGACGATCGGTATCTACCCGCCCGAGCGCAAGCGCGCCCTGCGCGACCGGCTGGCCAATGCGGGCGCGCAGCGGGTGGTGCGGCTTGGCGGAGCGGCCAAGCATGTCGCGGGCGGCACGCATGACGGCATGTTCCCGATGCAGCATCTGGTCCGCTGGATGAGCGACGAGGACGCCTGAGCGATATTTGCCCATCCGTCTTGTGTGGCGAGCCGTCGCCGGGCGATCATCGCCGCACAAGAATAGGAGGAGCGGATATGGCGGGCAGTCTTGCGGGCAAGGTTGCGCTGGTGACGGGCGCGTCGTCGGGGATCGGCGAGGCGGCGGCGCTTGCGCTGGCCGCCGCCGGAGCGTCGGTCGCCCTGTCGGCGCGGCGTGTCGACCGCCTTGGCAGGCTGGTCGATCACATCCATGCTATGGGAGGGCAGGCGATTGCCTTGCCGGGCGATGTGGCCGTCGAAGCGGAAGCGAGCCTGGCCGTGGCCGATACCGTCGACCAGTTTGGTCGTATCGATATTCTCGTCAATTCCGCGGGCGTCATCCAGTCGGGCGGGGTGGAAAGCCTGTCGCTCGATGAATGGCGGCGCGTGATCGACATCAACTTGCTCGGCACCCTCTATACCTGCAAGGCCGCCATCGGGCCGATGAAGGTGCAGGGCGGCGGCGATATCATCAATATCTCATCGACGGCCGGACGGCGCGCCGCCGGACTGTTTGGCCCCTATTCCACCAGCAAGTTCGGGCTTACCGGCCTGACCGAAAGCCTGCGGCAGGAAGTGGGCGGTGCCGGCATCCGCGTCGCCATCGTCGAACCCGGCGCGACGGCGACGGAGGTGGCGGGCGGCATCAGCGATCCCGCCATGCGCCAGGCGATGGAGCATCATGTCGGCAAGGACAGCGCGATGCAGCCGGACGACATCGCGCAAGCGATCCTTTTCATCGCCTCATTGCCTGCACGCGCGAACGTGTCGCAAATCTTGATCCGCCCGACCGCTGATACGGCGGCGATGTAAGGCCAGGCAAGGCCGACTCCAACAGGTGAGGACTATCCATGGCCGACTGCGAACCGCGTTCACCCGTCGCCACGGACCAGTTGCCGGGCATGGCCTATCGGTCCTGGTTCCTGTTCATCATGGTGCTGGTGTCCGCTTCGGTGCAGGGCGAACGGTATCTGATGGTGGTGATGGTCGAACCGATCCGCCGCGAACTGGGCCTGTCCGACGCGGCGATCGGCATGGCCAAGGACATGATTATCGCTATCGTCTACATCTTGGCGATCATCCCCCTGGCGCGCCTTGCCGACCGCTGGTCGAAGCGCAAGATCGTCGCCATCGCCGCCACCGTCTGGAGTATCGCGGTCATCGTCTGCGGCGCGGCCAAGAGCTTTTGGGTGCTGTTGATCGGGCGGGCGGGGATTGGCCTCGGCGAAGGAGGTTTCACTCCGCCGTCACAGGCCTGGGTGGCCGATCTCTTTCCGATCCGGCAACGCGCCACGGCTCTGTCCATTTTCCTTCTCGGCGCCTCGCTCGGCACCTTTCTGGGGCCAGCCATAGGTGGCCTGGCGGTTCAGGAATATGGCTGGCGCAACACGCTGATCTTCGCGAGCATTCCGGGGTTCGTTCTGGCGCCGATCGTGTGGCTTACGCTGCGCGACACCCGGCCCGGACTCGCTGACGGTGCGCCGTTGGAGAAGGGGCCGCCTGTTTCCTTTCTCCAGACTGCGCGCGAACTGCTTGCGATCCGGACCTTGCCGCCGCTGATCCTGGCCGCTTCGCTCAACGCCTTGCTGACCATGGGCTTCATCAGTTGGGCGCCCGCCTTTGTTGAGCGCACCCATGGTATGCCTGCCAGTCAGGCCGGGTTGCAGATGGGTGGAGCACTCTTCTTCGGATCGGCGATCGGCCATACGATCGGCGGGCCGCTGGCCGACTTTCTCGGCCGGCGCGATATGCGTTGGTATATCTGGATGCTGATGCTGAGCGGCGCGTTGGCCACCGGCATAGGCTGGATGATCCTAACCGGCCCCGGTGATCGGGTATTCCCCCTCTATGGCCTCAACATGCTCATCGGCGGCCTGTCGGCGGCGCCGTTGATGGCGGTGGTGGCGGGACTGGTGCCGTCCCGCTCGCGCGCCACGGCCATCGCTATATTGATGGTGTCGATCCAGGTGGTAGGGCTGGGCGGCGGACCGGTGCTGGTCGGCTGGCTCAGCGACCTCCTGCGTCCCGTCTATGGCGAACAGTCGCTCGGCATGGCCATGCGCTGGGCGCTACTGGTCGGCATTCCCAGCACGATCCTGGCCTGGATCGCCAGCCGCCACTGCCGCGCCGACTTCAAGGCGGCGGGTGGATGGGATGGTCCGGCCCCCAAACCGGCGATGCACTGATCCATCGTGCAACGCGCTCAAGGAGGTTTCCTGATGTCCCAGATCACGCCCCGCATCCTGCCCTTGCCGCGCGCGGAATGGACAGACGATGCCCGCGAAGTCTTTTCCTATTGGGGTGAA
Source organism: Sphingobium sp. BYY-5 (assembly GCF_022758885.1). Classification (NCBI taxonomy): domain Bacteria; kingdom Pseudomonadati; phylum Pseudomonadota; class Alphaproteobacteria; order Sphingomonadales; family Sphingobiaceae; genus Sphingobium; species Sphingobium sp. BYY-5. Next base: position 474,113 of record NZ_JALEBH010000002.1, on the reverse strand, counting down.
CCCAATGCCTGGGAAGAGGGATCGAAGACCAATGTCCTGATGGTGATGGCAAACCACCCCGATCTGGGGAAGGTCTATAATATCTGGGGTCGGCATCTGTTGATGTCCAACACGCTGTCTGTGCGCCATCTGGAACTGCTGATCCTGCGTGTCGCTTGGTTGGTGAAGTCCGCCTATGAATGGCATAATCATGTCGGCTATGCACTCAACGCAGGCCTGACGCTGGAAGATATCGCGGCAATCCGCGATTATCCGCAAGGCGGAAACTGGGATGAGGCCGATAATGCAGTCCTGCGATCGGTCGATGAGCTTCTGCGCGACGGCACGATCGCCGATCCGACCTGGGCCGCGCTGGACGGCCATTTCGACACAAGGCAGAAAATGGATCTGGTCTTCTCGATCGGTCACTATGTCATGACCAGTTGGGCGCTCTCCGCCTTTGGCGTTGGGATAGAGGGCGGCGCGGACCCGATCGGCTTCGATCTCCGCACGGCATCGGGCAAGACGCCGGGGAAGACCTACAAGCCCGGCGAGACCGAGGATTGGACGGACAGTCGCGGTTACTGAAACGCCCGATCGTGGCGACGATATCGGCCCGGGCGGCCCTGTCGCGCATTGCCGCCGGCGCCTCGCCACGGGCATGAAGAAGCCAGACGACACCGCATTGCGAGAGGGACTGAACGTGGCCACCGATATCCTGCTGCCCAAAATCGGCTTTTCGATGACCGAGGCCCAGATTGCCGAATGGCTGGTGGAGGATGGCGCGCAGGTCGCGGAGGGCCAGCCGCTTTTCCTGCTGGAAGCCGACAAGTCGGCCAATGAAGTGGAGGCGCCCGCCAGCGGAACGCTGCGCATCATCGCTGCGCCGGGCGAGACCTATGAGGTTGGGACCATCCTCGGCACCATCGAATAACCATGTCCCTGCGCGTCGGCATCGTCAGTGCCGCCTGGGGCGCCTTCGCGCATCTTCCCGCCTGGCGCGCTATAGCCGGGGTGGAAGTGGCGGCCATCTCCACGTCGCGCGAGGAAAGCGCGCGCGCTGCTGCGGATCGGCTGGGACTGCCGCGCGCCTTCTGGAATGCCGAGCAGATGTGCGCCGATCCCGATATCGACATCGTCGATCTCGGCACCCGGCCCAGCGTTCGTTTGCCCATGGTTCTGGCTGCGCTCGCCCATGGCAAGCATATCTACAATGCCAGCCCCCATGCGCCCGACTGGGCCGGGGCCAAGGCGATCGACGCGGCGTGGCGCGGGACGGGCAGTATCGGCGTCGTCGACGCCTTCGCCCAATGGCTACCCGCGCACCGGCAGATGAAGGCGATGCTGGCGGCCGGCCATATCGGCGCTCCGTTGGGCGGCACCTGCCATTTCAACCTGTCGCTGTTCAACGCGCCGAACCGGCAATTTCCCTATAACTGGTTCGCGCAAGCGGGGCAGGGGGTGTCGGCGGTACGGAACAATGGCAGCCATGCGCTCTATATGCTGCGCCATCTGTTCGGTCCGATCACCGAACTCGTCGCGGACGATCGTCAGATATTGAAGCAATGGACCTTCCCGGAGGGAGACGGCATCATGCCGGAAACCAACGATCTTGCCAATGTCCTCCTCCGTTTCGAAAGCGGGCTGGTCCTCCAAATGCAGATCAGTTGGAGCATGGCTCTGCATGACGGCTGGGTCATCGACGTATTCGGCGGCAAAGGGCGGCTGGTGGCTTCCTCTCCGACCTTTCCCACGGCGCGTGACTGCGTGCTGCGCGCCGGGCAGATTGGGGGTAAGCTGGAAGATGTTACGATCCCCGCCCCATTCCGGACCGTGCCCGGCATTGCGCTGGACTGGCAGTCCGAGCCGCAGCCCAGTTTCCCGATGGCCTTGTCCATGCAAGCCATGGTCGAAGCCATTCATGGCCATGGCACGGGCGCACCCGATTTTGCGGAAGCGATCGAAATCGAACGACTTCAGGAAGCCATAAGGATATCGAGCGCGCAGCGGCGCTGGGTTTCCGTCGCGGAGATTGTTTGACCTTCCGCGCGCCTATCGCCCGGTAAAGCGCGGCGGTCTTTTTTCCTTCAATGCCGCAATCCCTTCGCGATGGTCGGCGCTGCGCACGCTCAGCGTTTCATAGGCAATGCCTGCCTCCATCACTGCGCCCGCGATCCGCTTCAATTCCATATTGGTCAGCAGCTTGGTCCAGCGGATTGCCTGCGGCGCGCCAGCCAGCAATTTTGTGCAGAAGCTGTCCACTTCGCTGTCCAGGTCGGCGGCCGCCACGCAATGATTGATCAGGCCGATGCCCGCCGCCCGGCGTGCGTCCAGCAGTTCGCCGGTGAGCAGATATTCCTTCGCCTTGGCCAGGCCAATGCGCTGCGCCCAGATGACCGCGCCGCCATCGCCCGCCACCAGCCCGATCCCGACATGGGGATCGCCGATCTTCGCGCCTTCCGCCGCGAAGATGACATCGCACAGCAGTGCGATCGAGGCGCCCAGGCCGATGGCATGGCCGTTCATCCGGCACACCATCGGCTTTTCGATATCGAGCAGCGCGGTGACGATCCGCTTGGCCTGCCGCGCTTCATGATCGAACAGGTGGGGATGGGCGGCATTATGCTCCATATGGGCAATATCGCCCCCAGCGGAAAAAGCCCGCCCAGCGCCCGTGAGGAGAATGACATCGGAATCGGGATCGATACCGGCAAAGATAAGAGCCTCAGGCAGTTCGTCATGCAGCGTCAGGTTCACCGCATTGAGGGCTTCCGGCCGATTGAGCGTCACCACCAGAAGCCGCCCGCGCCTTTCGAGCAGGATCGCCTGGAAGGAGGGCAGTGTTTGGGGCATGATATTCTCTCCTGACCGCTCCCTTTATCACGCATTGCATGACCGCCAACGTCGCCGGGGCGATAAGCGCCGCCGGCCGCCGTCGCGCGGGATGCCATCCCGCCCCATCGCGCTATAGCTTCAGCAATAGACAAGGGAGAGCGCAGCATGGCCGGCTTTGACGAGACGTTCGACTGGGTGATTGTGGGCAATGGCGCCGGGTCGATGAGTTCGGCGTTGGTCATGCGCGATGCCGGCAGATCGGTCGTCATCCTCGAAAAATCGCGTTGGGCGGGCGGCACCACCGCCAAGTCGGGCGGGGTCATGTGGATACCCGGCAACCGCTTCATGAAAGCAGCGGGCGACGAGGATAGCCGTGAAGCGGCCATTGCCTATCTCGATGCCGTGGTGGCCACGGATTCTGGCGAAGCGCCTGGATCGACGCCGGAAAAACGCCGCGCCTATGTCGACGAAGCGCCGCGCATGATCGACTTTCTGGTTGGCAAGGGCGTGAAGCTGGAGCGTGCCGCGGATGTCTGGCCCGATTATTATGACGAATTGCCGGGCGGCTGCGCGACGACGCGCTGCGTCGTGGCCCAGTTGTTCGACACCAATGAACTGGGCGAATGGCGCGAAAAGCTGCGCCCCGGTTTCCTGCCGGTTCCCGCTCGGCTGGATGAGGGGATGAAGCTGCCCTATTATAAGAAGAGTTGGCTGGGCCGTGCCATGTTCGCGAAGGTCGCGTTGCGCACCATTGGCGCACGCCTGACAGGGAAGAAGATCGTGTCGGCCGGCGCGGCGTTGCAGGGGCGGATGCTCAAGGCTGCGCTGGCGGCCGGGGCTGACATCCGGCTCGAAACCCCCGTTTCGGGCCTGATGGTGGAGGATGATCGCGTCACCGGTGTCCTCACGCACCGGGATGGTCGGCCCTGGCGGATCGGCGCTCGGCTCGGTGTGCTGGTGAACGCGGGCGGCTTTGCCCGCAATCAGGCGATGCGCGACCGCTATCTTCCCGGTACGCGGGCGGACTGGTCGCAAACCAATGAGAGCGACATGGGCGACATGCATGTCGAGATGGAACGCATCGGCGGCGTGCTGGCGCAAATGGATCAGATGGTCGGCTATCAATGCACCCTGGTGCCGGGCTGGGAAAGAATGTTCCCCGTACCGCCCGCGCAGAGCATTACCGGCAAGCCCCACGCGATCCTCGTCGATCAGTCGGGCGTGCGCTACATGAATGAGGGCGGTTCCTACGAACTATTCTGCGAAACCATGCTGAAGCGCAATCAGACCGTGCCGGCCGTGCCTAGCTGGGCGATCTTCGATGCCGACTATATCGATCAATACATGCTCGGCGGGACAATGCCCGGTCGCGGCAAGCCGGACGCCTGGACGCGGGAAGGCTATCTGAAGCAGGCAAACGGGATTGAGGAACTGGCAGCCCTGATCGATGTCGATCCGGCGACGTTGCGGTCCACCGTCGATCGCTGGAACGGCTTTGTCGACAAGGGCGTGGACGAGGATTTCCACAGGGGAGAACGGGCCTATGACGCTTGGCTCGGCGATCCCTATCATGGCCCGAACAAGGCGCTGGGCAGGATCGAAAAGGCGCCCTTCTATGCCGTCAATGTCGTTCCGGGCGACGTATCCACTTATGGCGGTGCCGTCACCGACAGGCACAGCCGGGTGGTGCGTGCCGACGGCAGCCCGATTGACGGCCTCTATGCCACGGGTGTTTCGACGGCGTCGCCCATGGGCAATGTCTATCCCGGTGCGGGCGCGAGCATCGGCCCCTCCATGACGTTTGGCTATATCGCCGCGCGCCATGCGGCGGGGCTTGGCAATCAGCCCTGATCGTCGAAGCGCGCGGGCCGGGAAAGGCGGAACGGCAGGTCGGGTGACGCGATCCGGGACTCGCTGCCATCATCATGGATCAACGTGACCCGGCCGACACCGGGGGATGCAACCACTGCGACCACCGTATCGACCCAATCATGCAGCGCTGCGCGCATGGCGATCATCGGATCGTCGCCCGTCGTGGCCGTGCCCTCGGCCTCCAGTTCGGATTCCAGTTGCAGCACGCGCTCCGTCGCCGCGCGTACATTGTCCTTCTTCTTGTTCATTCCACCATCCCTTTCGCGTCAGCATGGGCCGCCGGGCGATCGATGCAAGGCCATATCGTGCATATCGGCGGGGCGAAGTTCCCGGCTGCGGGACGGGCTGGTCCCCGGACTTGCAGGGGCTGTCGGATGACCCCGCCCACATATCGCCCCGGCGAGTTGACCATGATCTCGTCAGGGCCAATGCAGGGCAAATCTATTGGTCATTTGAGGACATCATGGCAGAGCTGAGCAACGCCGCGGCGCTAAGCCCAGAAGTGCTGGTCGATATCTACCGGCGCATGATCCGTATCGAGCGCAACGACGATGCGATCCGCAAGACCATCCGCCTGGGGCGGCTTGTCATGCCCTATTATTCGGCGCGGGGGCAGGAAGTCATTCCTTCGGCCATCTCGTCTCTGCTCAATGCGGACGACAAGATCTGCACCATCTATCGCGGCATCCATGACATGGTGGCCAAGGATATGCCGTTGCGCCCGCTCTGGGCGGAGATTGCCGGGCGTGTCGATGGCACCTGCAAGGGCAAGGGCGGGCCGATGCACCTCACCCATCCCGAAACCGGGGTCATGGTGACGACCGGGATCGTCGGTTCCTCCATGCCGATCGCGAACGGGCTTGCCTGGGCGGCCAAGCTGGACGGCAGCAAGCGGGTGACTGTTGCCTATTTCGGCGATGGCGCGTCGAATATCGGCGCCTTCCATGAATCGCTCAATCTGGCGTCCGTCTGGAAGCTGCCGGTGATCTTCGTCTGCCAGAATAACGGCTTTGCCGAACATACGCGCTATGAAAATGGCACGTCGGTCGATTTCATCGCCAAGCGTGCGATCGGCTATGGAATGCCCGGCCATACCGTCGACGGCAATGATCCGCTCGCCATGTATACCGCCGCGCATGAAGCCATCACCCGCGCGCGGGATGGCGAAGGGCCAACGCTGTTGGAATGCAAGACCTTCCGCTTTCTTGGCCATGTGCTGGGCGACGACGATAAATATATGACCAAAGAGGAAAAGGCGGCGGCGATCGAGAAGGACCCGCTACCAGCCTTCAAGGCGTGGCTGATCGCTCAGGGACATGCGACCGAAGCCACGCTGGCGGCGCTGCAGGCAGAGATTGAAGCGGAAATCGAGGATGCGCAGGAATTTGGCCTCGCCAGTCCGCCGCCATCGCTCGACGAACTGCGCCGCGATGTCTTTGCTCAGGAGATTGCCGCATGAGCGCGCAGAAGATGAATGCTCTCCAGGCCGTCAATGCCGCCCTGGTGCAGGCCATGGCCGAAGATGACAAGGTGCTGGTGCTGGGCGAGGATGTAGCCGATCGCGAAGGCGGCGGCGTCACTGGCGCCACTGCGGGACTATCGACCCGCTTCGGTGACGATCGGGTGAAGTCCACGCCGATTTCCGAGCAGGCGATCATCGGTGCGGCCATCGGCGCGGCGCTCAGCGGTTACAAGCCGGTGGCGGAAATCATGCTGATGAACTTCACCACCGTCGCCATGGACATGATCTTCAACCATGCGGCCAAGCTGCGCTTCATGTCGGGCGGGCAGAGCACGGTGCCGATCACCATCCGCACCTTGACCGGCGCCGGTTGGCAGACGGCGGGCCAACATGCCGACCATCTGGAAGGATGGTTCGCGCATAGTGCGGGGATCAAGGTCGTCGCGCCATCCAGCCCGGCGGACTATAAGGGGTTGCTGCTGTCCTGTATTCAGGATCCCGATCCCTGTATCTTCATCGAATCCGCAGGTTCCCTGTTCATTCCGGGCGAGGTTGCGGACGATCAGGGACCAATTCCCCTCGGCAAGGCGCGCATCGTGCAGGAGGGAACGGATGTCACCATCGTCTCCTGGTCATCGCAGATCATCCGTTGCCAGCAGGCGTTGCAGCCATTGGCCGAAGCCGGCATTTCGGTCGAGTTGGTCGATTTGCGCACCGTGTCGCCCTGGGACAAGGAAGCCGTGCTGGCATCTGTTGCCAAGACGGGCCGCCTGCTCGTCGCGCATGAGGCGGTGCGCAGTTTCGGTCCCGGCGCGGAGATCGCCTCGACCGTGGCGGAAGAATTGTTCGGTCAGTTGAAGGCGCCTGTTCGTCGCCTGGGCGCACCCTATTCGCCAGTCCCCTTCGCCAAGGTGCTGGAGGACGCTTATATCGTCTCGCCCGAACGGGTGGTTGAGGCGATCAAGGGTCTTATGGTCTGACGAGGGTCTGCCGCCTGTAGCGTAGGTGGCGGACATGTCTTTCCCGTCCAGGTCAGCCTAATATTTGCCGGATGGCTGATAAGGATTGATCGCCCGGCTGTTCCAGCCGATCGAGCGTGGCCATCGCCATGGCACGATAGGCCGGCAATAATTGCGGGCAATCCTTGGCCAGCGCGGCCAGATGATTGGCGATGGTTTCGCCATCGCCCCTCAGCATCGGGCCGGAAAGGGCGGCAAAGCCTTTCTCCAGGCTGTTGTCCAATGTCGCCCTGACCAGGGGAGCGAGCAGGGCATGGGGATCGCCGACGCCTGCCATTGTCAGCGCCTGGCAGGCTCCGTCGATGAGTGTGACGAGATGATTGGCAGCATGGCAGAGACCCGCATGATAAACTGCGCGATGTTCCTCCGCGATGGGAGTCGGGATACCGCCAAGTAGTTGAACGAGCCTGGCCGCTTCCAGGCTCGCCTGTTTACTGGAACCGGTAATCGCGAAATGCGCGCCTATCATGCGTGCTACTTCGGTTCGTGGGTTGCCGGTAAACGTCATGACGGGGTGGATCGCGGCGGTGAGCGCGCCCCGGTCGCGCAAAGGGTCCAGTAATGTTGCGCCGCTGCGTCCGCTGACATGGAAGATGAAAGGCCTGTCGTCGCGCGGTGAGAAGCGGGCCATGTCAGCCACAATCTGCGCAATCGCATCGTCGGCAACGGCAATGGCGATCAAGTCGCAACTCGCGATGATGGTGCGCAGATCGGTGGTCGCCGCAACGTCGCCGATCCGGTCGGCGGCTACCTCAAGAGTCGTCGTATTTCTGCCCCAGAGCATAGCGGGCCTGGTCGAATAACTCTGCAATCCCAATGCCATGGCGCTGGCCACCCGTCCCGTACCGACGATACCGATCCGATGATAGGGTTGGTTGCTGCTCATGACGCTGCCTTATCCGATCCGCCGGACATGCACCATGGACGAAGCAGGCCTATCATGACCTTGACGTCAATCGGCAGACATCAACTATAGCCGCTCTTGCGCATCATGGCTGGCACGGCGGGACAAGCCTCGCTATGGCGGAACACTCCCTGCCCCTCGACCAGAAACAGGATCATCATCCCCTATGACTGTCTCGCCGTCGCCCCGTAATATCGGTCCTTTCACCGTGTCTCCCATCGGCCTGGGCTGCATGAACCTGAGCCATGCTTATCTGCCGCGTCCCGAACCGCGTCAGGCCAAAAAATTGCTGCTTCATGCGCTCGACCAGGGCGTGGATTTTTTCGACACCGCCGCGCTCTATGGCTTTGGCGCCAATGAGGAACTTCTCGGCCACACCCTCATGGGGAGGCGCGACGAATTTGTGCTGGCCAGCAAATGCGTGCTGGGCGGGAAGGGTGGTCAGCGCGGTTTGGATGGTTCGCCGCAGGCCATCGCCGCGACGCTGGAGGGTTCGCTGCGGCGGTTGAACGTCGAGCATATCGACCTCTATTATCTCCACCGGCTCGATCCCAATGTCCCGATCGAGGAGTCGGTCGGCGCGCTGGTGCGTGCGGTCGAAGCCGGCAAGATCGGTGCGATCGGCCTGTCGGAAATGTCGGCGAAGACGTTGCGACGCGCCCATGCGGTTCATCCCATCGCCGCAATGCAGACCGAATATTCGCCCTGGACGCGCAATGCGGAAGTCGCCGTGCTGGACGCCTGCGTTGAACTGGGCGTCGGTTTCGTCGCCTTCTCGCCGGTTGCCCGCGGTGTGTTTGCGGGGGGCGTCGGTCCGGACGGCGTGCCTGAAGGCGATATTCGCGCGACGATGCCCCGGTTCCAGTCGCCGCACCTCGAACGCAATCTGGAACTGGCTGCGCAGTTCAAGACGATCGCGGATCAAGCGGGCTGTACGATGGCGCAACTGAGTCTGGCCTGGGTCTTGTCGCGCCGCGCCAATATCGTTGTCATTCCGGGGACGACCAGCGAGGTTCATCTGAATGAGAATCTGGCGACGCTCACGCTTCCTCTGTCCGTTGAGACATTGGCGGCGGTCGATACCCTCCTGACCTTCGAGGCGGTTTCTGGACCGCGCTATCCCAAGACGGCCCAGGCGCAGGTGGATACGGAAACCTGGCCGGGCGAACCGCTGGAATAGCTTATTGCACGACGACGCGGACACGCCCCAGATTCTGGATGCGGGCAAAGGGCGTAGCCGTGTCGCCATCGCGTTGTGACGCGACCCGCAACGTCGGGAAGTAGATGCCCGGTTTGGGAAAGCCATGATAGGCGGTGAGGTGAACGGTCTGCGCTGGCCCATCCGGTAGAGTGGCTTTGACCGGGAATTGACCGTCGCCATCGAAATCCCACTCCGCCGACACGATCTTTCCGGCATCGGGTGGGACGGCAATCGTCGCGGCGAAACCGATTTTCTTACCCGGCTTTGCGATTGCCTTGGCGTCCCCATCGACAGTCATCGTCACGACCGGCTGAATGCCCTTGCGTGCGGTCGCCCCGGCAGGGACGATGACCTGACCGTCGGCGACGCGATAGGCCGTGCTTGCGGGAGGCGCCACGTCCTTTTCCACCCATGCCGCCAGATCGCGCAAGGCTTGCTGCAGCACGCCGAGATAGCTGACAGTGCGGGTCGGGTCCTCCTGCTTGCTGTTATCGCCATGCAGGGCATGATCGGTATACCAAAGCCGTACATGATCGTCCGTCGCCGCGCCCAGATGCGCCGCGATCCGCTGTCTGTACCAGTCCGCCTGCCAGGGCATGGCCTCCCGGTCCCACAGATTTTCGACGATAATCATCTTGCCCTTGAAACGGCCTGTCATTTGCGATCCGGCGGTAGCCTGGACAAAAAATGGCCCGATGATCGCCGGTCGTTGCGGATAGAGAGGTTGACCATTCGGTTTGCGAAACTGATCCCACACGGGAAAGTCCGGCCCCGGCACCTGATGGCGGTGATAGGTCTGGACGGCCAGGAAATTGCTGTTGTCGACTTCCACGGCATCGCCTGGCTTGAGGCTACCTGCCAGGACGGGATCGGCCACGCCCAATATGGCGATGTCGCCTTCGATCCGGCTCAGCGCCAGCCGCTGGCCTTGACCCGCGCCAGAGTCGATAATCAGGTCGCCTCCAAGGAAATCGACCTTGGGTGGTGTGCTGGACAGGCGATAGGCGACGATATGCTGCGCTTCTTCGCCCTGCAGCGCGGCAAAGGCATTGTCGACGCCGCCATCCTTGCGGCCGTCGATGACGCTGGTTTCCAATCCCATTCTCGCCGCTTCGGCCGCGCTGATCGGCGTTGCGATGCTGGTCTTGTGCTGCAATCGCGCGCCGTCGAATGTCTGTGGTGCGTCAAAGCCCAGATAGCCGGTCTTCGTCCAGAAATCAGTGAAATATGTCGGGTCGGCCATAACCACGCCCTGATAAAGGGCGGCAAAGCCGTGGATGCCCATGGTCCGGTAGCCGAACCAGGATGGCATCGGGAAACCCATGCGCGTCACTTCACGCAGGGCATCGGCCTCGCGGGCGTTCAGGCCGGCATAGGGGGCGCCGTTGCCGCCCGGCTCCACCGCATCGATGATTTGCGGGAATTTGTTCTTCAATATGCGCATGGCATGCATACGCACGGTGAACATGTTCGGGATCGCCATGGTCGATCCGATCACATAGGGCACCACCCCGTCCCAGACCCCGTCGCTATTCTCGATCGATCCGATCGTGCGAAAACCGCCGCCGCTGCCGCCATAGGCATAGCCATAAGGCCGCTTGCCGCCATATAGCTGCTGCGCCACCACCCGCGAATAGCGGGCCGCCGCCGCATTGGCGCGCCAGGCGGTGATGGTCGGATCGACGGCTTTGCCCGGCATCCCCACTTGATTGCGACCACCGCCGTTGGTTTCGACGAAATAGGCGCCCGACGCGATCGCAAAACCGATCTTGTCTTCTTCGGTTTCACCAGGAAGCTGGGCGTTGTTCTCGCTGTCGGGAACGGGGGTAATATGCTGGAAGAAGCGCCCCTGATAGCGGGCCTGTTCCGGGAAATAGAAGGAAAAGCGCGTATCCGTGCCTGTGAAGCCGCCATGAACGTAGCGGTGGCGGACGGGTGTGTCGCGCCATTCGTCTTTGTCGATATAGGGTTTGGTGAAGAGTGGATCTTCGGTCATGGGGGTAGCGGTTCGATCAGGTGCAGGACCGGCGTTCGCCGGTGCCGCAAGCAGCAGGGATAATGTCGCAAGAGTCGCAACCGTCGCCAAGCTCTTCATGTCCCACCTTCTCCTCGTCCCTCAGGACAGGGGCGCCATTGCGACCATCGCCTGCCGCCCTCTTTGCTCGTTCCAATGATCGGCATCCCCGCCCAATGCGGCGTTCAGCATCGAGCGCTTCAGAAAGAGGTGGCAGGGATGCTCGATGGTAAGGCCGATCCCGCCGTGAAGCTGTATCGCTTCCTCGGCTATCAGGCGATAAACACCTGCGGCATGTACTTTGAGTGCTCCCGCTGCCGTGCGATCGGCCGTCGGATCATTCGCCCGTGCCCAAAACAGAGCGTCGGCCGCCGCCAGGACCGTCTTCATGTCCGCGACGCGATGTTTCAGCGCCTGGAACAGGGCCAGAGGGCGGTCGAACTGTTGCCGCGTCTGTAGATAGTCGATGGTCAGGGCCAGCACGGCACCGGCTCCGCCAAGACAATCGGCGGCCATGGCCAGGCTTCGCAGGGCGATGATCCGGTCAGCCAGAATGGCCGCTGACCTTCCTTCGGCCAACAGGATTGCGCCATCCTCGCCGGCTATGACATCAAATAACCGCCGGGTTTGATCCCAGGTCGGCCGTGTCGTGATCGCGCAGGATTCGATTGGAAGCAGGCGGATGCGCGTGTCGTCCACCAACAGCACATGGCTTGCCCGGTCGGCGTCGGGTATGGCGGTCGATCCCTCCGCCAGCGATGCGGTCATCACCTCGCCAGCCATCGCGCTTGCCAGCAAGTCCTCTCGTCCACTCGCGCTCAGCGCCTCGATCACCAGCATCTGGGCAATAGCAGGGCCAGGCACCAGTGCGCGGCCGAGCGCCTGATGAACGACCCCCACAGCCTCCAGCCCCAGCCCAAGGCCGCCTTGTTCTTCCGGGACCGCCATCATCAGCCAGCCCATCTCGGCGATCCGGTTCCAGCTCTGCGTGGCATCCGGCGCCAACTCGTCGGGTGCGAAAGCGCGATCGGCGGCGTCCTGCAGCTCGGCGCGGGTCATGCTCATGCGTCCTGTTCCTTGAGCACCCAGCTTTTCGGTTCGCGTGGCATACCCAGAAGCCGCTCGGCGATGATGTTTCGCTGCACCTCATCGCTGCCGCCCGCGATGGTCCAGGCATAGCTGTTCATGAAATCGGCCATCCAGTTGCCCGTTTCCATGCCGCCGCCATAAGTGATCGGGGTATGATATTGCGCGCCGATCCCGCCGATCCGCACGCCCAGGTCGGTGAACGCGCGCAGCGTGCGGGCATAGGCGAGTTTGACGATCGATGCGTCGCCGATTCGCTCCTCGCCCGCGATACGGTTGGCCAAGAACTGGTCCGCCACGGCGCAGGTGGCGTCCACGCGCGTTGCCAGTTGGCCGAAATCACGCAATAGGCCGGCATCCTCCTGCCGGTCTGCGGCGCGGATGAGGTCGGCGATCCGCCACAGGGCGCCGCGCATCCGGGCGCTCAGTTCCAGCAGGGTCAGGCCCCGTTCGGAAGCCAAGGTCGATTGCGCGACGGCCCAGCCCTGGCCTTCCTCGCCCAACCTGTCCCCCACCGGTATTTCGACATTGTCGAGGAACAGTTCGGCGAATTCCTCGTCGCCATGGATCTGGTGGATCGGCCGTACCGTGATGCCTGGCGCCTTCAGATCCAGGAGCAGATAGGTGAGGCCCGCCTGCTTCGCGCCTGCACTGCTGGTCCGCACCAGCAACAGGCATTTGTCGGCGAACTGGCCCATGGTCGACCAGAGTTTCTGTCCGTTCACCACATAGACGTCGCCACGCCGTTCTGCGCGTGTGCGCAGGGCCGCAAGGTCCGAGCCGGCATTGGGCTCGGAAAAGCCCTGACACCAGATTTCGCCCTCCAGGATGCGAGGGATGTAACGCAGTTGCTGGGCGTCGCTGCCCCATTCGAACAGGGTGGAGGCGGCATGATAGGTCGACATGAAGGACAAGAGGAGGCGTGGCGTGTCGGCCCGCGCAAATTCCTCATAGATGATCTTCTGCTCGGCCAGCCCGCGACCGCTGCCCGGCCATCCCGCGGGCCAATGCGGCACGGCATAGCCGCCCTTCGCCAGCGTGATGAACCAACTGCGTTGCAGGTCCAGAAAGGCTGCCTCGCTGGTGCTATGGGCGCGCCAATCCCTGGGCGCATGGGTCGCGAGCCAGGTTCGCACTTCCTGCCGCAGGCTTCCCGCTATGTCGGTCAAGCTGCCACTCTCCTCATCTGGTCCTGCTTTCCTGCGCTGCCTAGGCCGCAATTGCGATGGCTGGTGCAAGGGCATCGCGCCGATATCGGCAAGGCGATGGGCGTCAAAGCGCCACTTCGATCATCCCGTCCACGATCCGCACGGCATAGGTGGCGACCGGTTTTGTCGCTGGACCGGTCAGCGGCTCGCCTGTTTCCAGGTCGAAACGCGCGCCATGGGCCGGGCAGGCGATCCAGCCCAGACGCATACGGCCGCAGGCAAGTGGCTCCTCGGCATGGGTGCAAAGATTGTCGAGCGCATGGACCCGCCCCTCGAAGCGGCAAAGCATGATGGACCGGCCGCCAACCTCCATTGCCTTGACCATGCCATCGGGCAGGTCCGCCAATGCTATAAGGGGGGTATAGTGCAATATTGTCATCGGTGGGCGACGTCCCTGTAGGTCGGCCAATTCTTTCGTGGACCGCGCCGCTTGTCCAAGCCCGGCCGCGCCATATCACCGGGGCGTTCTCTTGCCCGCCGCCCTGTTCTCCTCCGGCCCCTTTCGTTACCCGAAAGATGTGCGCCATGCCGGAAGAGCGATGCGATGAATTTTGAGTGGACAGAGGAAGAGGCTGGCTTCCGTCAGCGGCTGCGCGATTTGCTGGCCGACAGGCTGCCGGAGGATTGGGAACGTTTCTCACAGCATGGCCCGGCATCCCCCGCGCTCACCCGCTATGCGGAGGGTTTCTGCAATTGGCTGGCCGATCAAGGACTGTTGATTCCGCACTGGCCGACGGACCTAGGCGGCCGGGGGCTGGACCCCTGGCACCAGGCCATTCTTGCCGAGGAAATGTGGATCGCGGGCGAACCGCGCGGCGGTCAATATATGAACGTCAACTGGATCGGGCCTACCCTGATCCGTTATGGTTCGGATGCGCAGAAAGCGTATTATCTGCCGCCGATCGCACGAGGGCAGGCGCTCTGGTGTCAGGGTTTCTCGGAACCCGGTTCCGGTTCGGACCTTGCCTCGCTGCGGACCCGCGCGGTTCGGGATGGGGATAGCTACCGCGTCAACGGCCAGAAAATCTGGACCAGCTATGCCGGACTGGCCGACACCTGTTTCCTTGTTTGCCGGACGAGCGATGATCGCAAGAAGGGCATTTCCATCCTGCTTCTCCCGATGGATACGCCCGGCATTACCGTGCGGCAAATCCCCTCATTGATCGGTGAGGGCGATATTCACGAGGTTTTCTTCGACGATGTGGTCGTGCCTGTCTCGGCCCGTCTGGGGGAGGAGGGGCAGGCGTGGGAGATCATCGCCTATTCCTTGACCAATGAGCGGCTTGGTATTCCGCGCTATGCATTGGCGCGCACCGCCCTCGACCGATCGGTGGCGGAGCTGAAGCGGCTGGGAGAATGGCGCGGCGAGGCAGTGAAGATCGAAGCCGCGCACAGCGCCGCCTTGTGCGAAGCGGCGCGCATGGCGAACTATGCCCTTATTGACCGGCGCGGCCGGGGTGAAGCGATCGGCGCGGAATCCAGTTCCGCCCGTTTCGCCACGGTGATGGCCGAACGGCGCGTCTGCGAATTCATTGTCGAATATCTGCCGGAAGCGCTGGCGGATGCGCATCCCTATCTGAAGATGCATCATCAACGCGGCATCGTGGCCGGCATCGCGGCGGGCGCGGCCGAAATCCAGCTCAACATCATCGCCACCGACGTCCTCAACCTGCCCAGGGAGCCGCGCTGATGGATCTGGCGCTTAGCGACGATCAGGTCGCCATCCTCGACGCGATCGACACGCTCACTCGCCCCTATATGGGTGCCTCGCTGCATGATACGGGCTTTGCCCTGCCCGATGCGGCGCTTGATCGCGCATTGGCGGAGGGCGGCTTCCTTGATGTTGGTTTCGATCCCGATCTCGGCACCGTTACAGCCGCCTTGGTCGTTGCGGCGCTCGCGCGCTTGCCGCAGGCGGTGGAAGCGGCGGCAAGCGCGATCATCCGGCCGCTGCTGGGGGACGACCAGCCCCGTCCGCTCTGCCTGGTGGAGGAGGAGCGGGCGCATCGTCCCGTGCGGTTCCTTGTTCCCGGCGCGACTATACTGGTTGTTGGCGCTTCAAGCATATCGAGCTTCATCGCCACGGCAGAGCAGGTTCGCCCGGAACCCGAAGCGCTGTACGCCTACCCTATGGGAAGTTTGACGCTGCTTCCGATGGACCGTGCAACCCTGGCTGTCTCGCCCCAGCAGGTTTTGACGCGCTGGCGCGTCGCGCTCGCGGCTGAGGCTGCGGGCCTGCTTGGCGCGGCGCTCGACAGCACGGTCGCCCATGTAACGGACCGCCAGCAGTTCGGTCGCCCGCTCGCGACGTTTCAGGCGCTACGGCACCGGCTGGCCGAGGCGCAGGTGCGGGCCAACGCCGTATATTGGCTTGCGATGAAGGCGGCAGCCACGCTTGATCCCGCTGATGCCTCTCTGGCAGCGCTTCACGCCCAGGAATCGGCGCGTCACGCCGTTTATGACTTCCATCAGTTCCTGGGCGCCATGGGCATGACGCTGGAGCATCCGCTTCATTTGTGGACATATCGGTTGAAAGCGCTGATCGGCGATCTTGGTGGGCGCGGCGGCCAGGCGCTTGCCGCCGCGCAAGCGCTCTGGGATTAGGACTTGATCGGCGGTGGCCGGGACTCGTCTCGACGAACTACTCCGTCAAAGACCCAGATCTAGGATCGGTCCATCGAAATTGCCGGCCAATTTCTGTGTCGCGGCAAGCAGGCGTTCGTTCGGTGCGCCCTTCAGATATCCGTCGATGATCCGCTGGTAATTGCTGATAAGCCCCTCAATGTCCTTCGATAGTCGCATGAAATCGAACCCTTCCGCATGCAATCCTTTTTGCTGGATCGGAATATTGGAATAATCCTGCCGGGGGATTTGCGGGAACCGATCGCTGTCATGCGGAAGCATTATCGTTTCCATCACCGGCGGCGGTTCCTGCCCTTCCGGGAAATGGGTCAGCGACCATAGCTCGAACATGCAGCTTTCCGGTCCCAGCGGCCGGATGCGATAGGCTGCCATGCTCGAAAGGAAGGGAAGCAGGAAATAATTGGGGAAGATGAATTCCACCGCCTTGACCGGTGTCTCCATCGCGATGCGATTGAGATCGGGGGCCGGCTCGCCGCGTACGCGCGCTGCTTCGGTGACGCAATGGTTGACCATACCGAACCAATGCATGATCGCCTGTTGCGGATCGTCCGGCAGATCGACGTCGATCAGCGTGCGGGCGACGGCGACGTCCTTGGCGTGGCACATGCCCGCCATGCCGTCGCTCAGCAACTGCATATGCTCGACCTGGTCCTCGATATTTTCCTTCATGGACCGGTGGATATTGATCGGTACGCCAATCCCGCCCGTGTCCATGCCATACATGCTGTTATAGAGGATCGGCACCTTCTGTTGCAGTTGGGGGTGGGTCCGCATCACATGATAGCCTTCCATGAAGGCTTCCATCGCGACCTTCCAGTTGGCCGGCAATATGGTGCCGAAGCACCATTCGGCGCGCATCTTGTCGGCATGATAGGCATCCAGGCCGACCGCCAGCGGGCCTAGCTGATCGCGCAGCGACGTAGCCTCATCATCGAAATTGATGAAGACGCAACCGATCGCGATTTCACTGCGGCACGGGCGCAGGGCCAGGTCCGCTTCATCCAGTTGCCGCTTGCTGAAGAGATGGCGGCCATAGACGAAGCTGTTCTTGCCTTCGCTGTTCCAGCGCCAGCCATGGAAGGGGCAGATAAAGCCCTTGCCCTTGCAATTGCCGTGCGATGCGCCGTCGGTTAGCGGGACGCCGCGATGGCGGCAGGCATTGTGGAACGCCTTTATCCCGTCCTTGCCGCGAACGATGATGACCGACTTGCCGAGATTGCTATATTCGATCCAGTCGCCGATTTCCGGTATCTGCTCGACGCGGCAGGCCATCTGCCAGACATGCGGCCATAATTGCTCGACCTCACGCTGGTAGAAATCCGCGTCATAATAGCGTGGCGTGGGGATGCGTTCAGGATCTTCCACTTCGAAGGGCACATTACGCGCCTTTGCCATCACATCCTCTGCCATGGATCACCCTGTCCGTTATCTGTCCCTGGCCGCGGAGCGTATAGGTTGGGGGCAGTGGTTCAAGAATGATCGGCTGGACAGCCCCTATCATCGCCGTGCCGATGGAATGGGCATTCATTCCTGGGCAATCGGAACGTCAAAGGCTGTCGGCGCCGAGTCCGATCTCCCCCAGCACCTCTTCTGTATGGGCGCCCAATTCCGGCGTGGGTCCAGCCACGGCGCCGGGCGTCCGCGAAAACCAGGTCGGTATGCCGGGATAACGCACCGGACCATAGGGCGCCTCGATGGTTTCGAAAAAGCCGATGGCGTTGAGGTGCAGATTGTCGAACAGTTCGTCGGTCGTGCGAAGGGGGGCCGCCGGAATATGTAGCCGTTCCAGCAGGTCCAGCCATTCCTGCGTCGTGCGTTCCAGGAAGGTTTCGCCCAGATGGCCATAGACCCGCTCGATCTGTTTCGCGCGCTTGGCGAGCGTGTCGAAGTCCGCGCTGGCCCAGGCCGGCCTGACTGCTTCGATGAAGGCGTTCCAATGCTTGTCATTATAGACCAGCGCCGCGACATAGCCGTCCTTGGTGCGATAGGGCTTGCGGTTGCGGGCGACGACCCGGTGATAATGGGCTGGACCCAGAGATGGCGTGAACATCATGCCGCTCGCATGTTCGGTCAGCATGAAGGCTGCCATGGTTTCGAACATGCCCACTTCCACTTCCTGCCCTTCGCCTGACCGTTCGCGATGGAACAGGGCCATCATCGTGGCATAAAGGGCGGTCAATCCCGATATCTTGTCGGCCATGATGGTCGCAGCGAAATCGGGCTGGCCGGTCATCAGGCCTTGAAGGTACGGGATGCCGCATTCGGCCTGGATGGTGTCGTCATAGGCCGGCTTGTCGGCGTCCGGCCCCCGACGGCTATAGCCATAGCAATTGGTGTAGATGATGTCAGGGCGGATCGCGCTGACGGCGGCATAGTCGAAGCCCAGCCGCGCGATCGCCTTGCCGCGCATCGAGTGGATGAAGATATCCGCAGTAGCGATCAGCGCGCGCAACGCCGCGCGATCGGCATCCTGGCGCAGGTCCAGCACGATGCTGCGCTTGCCCCGGTTTACATTGGTGAACACGCCGCCCAGTTCGGGGGTCGGCCCATCGTTGATGTAGCGGGTGGCGTCGCCGCCGCCGGGCGGCTCGATCTTGATGACGTCGGCGCCCATGTCGGCCATGATCTGTGTGGCATAGGGGCCGAAGACCATCGATGTGAGGTCCACGACCCTGATGCCGGATAAGGGGCCTCCATGCTGGGCGCCTGCGTGCATCTGTCTCTCCTGTTCCATGTATTTGGGCTAGGATAGGGCGATCAGGAAATCCATGTGCAACCGCTTCGCCCCACCGATATATGGCGCAGAACCGATTGTGCCCCCCATCGGCCGCTGATACCCCGACCAGGATCAGGAGTAGAGGCAAGGGTGAAACACGCGTGGATTTTTCACTGACCGAAGACCAGCGGAACGTCCGGGAGAGCGTGCTTCAGCATTGCAGCCAGTTTTCGGACGACTATTGGCTGGACCGGGATCGGGAAGGGGTGTTTCCCTTCGATTTCTATGCAGCCATGGCCGATGCCGGATGGCTGGGCGTTGCCATGCCGCAGTCGGTAGGCGGCGCAGGGCTCGGCATTGCCGAGGCTGCGATCATGATGCAGGCGGTGGCTGAGGCGGGCGGGGGCATGACGGCCGCATCCAGCATTCATGGCCCTGTCTTCGGCCTGGAACCGATCGCGCTGTTCGGGACCGAGGCGCAGAAGCAGCGGATGATCCCGCCGGTCCTGTCGGGCGCAGAAAAGATGTGCTTTGCCGTGACCGAACCCAATACCGGTCTGGACACCACCAAACTCAAGACGCGGGCCGAACGGGTCGAGGGCGGTTATCGGGTCAATGGCGAGAAGATCTGGATCACCAACGCGCATGTCGCAGACCGCATGATGTTATTGGCGCGGACCACGCCACTCGATCAGGTGGCCAACAAGACGCACGGCCTTTCGCTCTTCTTCACCCGGCTGGACCGGGATCGGATCGAGCATCGGTTAATCCCCAAGATGGGTCGGCACGCCGTTGGTTCCACCATGTTGTTCATCAACGACCTGTTCATCCCCGAAGAAGACCGGATCGGGGAGGAAGGGCAAGGCTTTCGCATCATTCTCAAGGGCCTCAATCCCGAACGGATATTGCTCGGCGCGGAAGCGATCGGCATTGGTCGCAACGCCATTCAGCGTGCGGCGCGTTATGCGCGCGAGCGGATCGTGTTCGACCGGCCGATCGGCATGAACCAGGGTATCCAGCATCCGCTCGCCAAATGCTGGGCGCAACTGGAAGCGGCGAACCTGATGGTGATGCAGGCGGCGACAAAATTCGACAAGGGCGAGGATTGCGGGGTGGAGGCCAATGCGGGCAAATATCTCGCTGCGGAGACCGCGTTCGAGGCGTGCCATACCGCCATGCTGACCCTGGGTGGTATGGGCTATGCGCAGGAATATCATGTCGAACGGTTGTTGCGCGAGGTGCTTATTCCGCGCACCGCTCCGGTCAGTCCGCATATGATTTTGAACTTTCTCGCCGAAAAAGTGCTGGATCTACCCAAATCCTATTGAGCGAAGGTGCCTGACAGAATGTCCGTGATCCTGCCGACCAAGATGCGTTCCTGGCTTTTCGCGCCGGGCGACAGCGAAAAGAAGATGCTCAAGGCGGCCGACAGCGCTGCCGACATCGCGCTGTTCGATCTGGAAGATGCCGTCGCGCCCGAAAACAAAGCCTTGGCACGACGGATGATCCATGACTTCCTGCAAGGGCGCGAAAATCATGAGCGGCTGTGGGTCCGGGTCAACCCGTTGGATGGGCCGCATCTCCTGTCGGATCTTGCAGCGGTTCTGCCCGCCCGTCCCGGCGGCATCATGCTGCCAAAGGTCAATGGACGGGCGGATGTCGAACGTGTCGATCACTATCTCTCCGCATTGGAAGTGGCGAACGGAATTGCGGAGGGTTCAACCCCGCTGATCGTCCTTGTGACGGAGACGGCCGAGGCGATGTTCCATACCGGCGATTATAAGGGCGCGCCGCGTGTCGTCGCCCTTACCTGGGGTGCGGAGGATCTGGCCGATTCGATCGGAGCCAGCGCCAATCGCAATCCCGACGGCAGCTATGGTTTCACCTATGAGCTGGCGCGCAGCCTTTGCCTGCTTGGTGCCGCTGCTGCAGGCATGGCGGCGATCGAGACGATCCAGGGTGACTTCCGCGATCTGGACGGGTTGAAGACCCGCGCGGAAAAGGTGCGCCGCGATGGCTATCGCGGGATGCTGGCGATCCACCCTGCGCAGGTGGATGTCATCAACGCGGCCTTCTCGCCCACGGCGGAGGAAATCGCCGAGGCGCAGGCGATCGTTGATCTTTTTGCGGCCAATCCGGGTGTCGGCACTATCGGATACAAGGGTGGGATGCTCGATCGGCCTCATCTCAGCCGGGCCGAACAATTGCTCAGACAGGTCGGGCCGTGACCGGCGTTGCACCTGTCCGTTTCGCTGATGTTTTAAGGCCGGGCGACGCCATCATTTTCGGCCAGGCCTGCGGAGAACCGACGAGCCTGGTCGAGGCATTGATCGAGCAAGGCGACCGGATTCCAGGGCTTTCCGCTTTCATAGCGACCAGTTTTTCCGGTCTCTTCACACCCGAAACCGCCGGCATCTTCACGCTTTCCAGCATGGGCGCGATCGGCGCGCTGCGTACGATGACAAGGGCTGGGCGGCTGCAGATCATCCCCGTCCATGTCAGCCAGGTCGGACCGCTCATCTCAGCCGGAATCATTCCCTGCGATGTCGCGATGATCCAGGTCAGTCCGGCGGACGCCGACGGCAATCATAGTTGCGGCCTGATTAGCGATTATGTTCGCGCCGCCGTGGACAAGGCGCGCGTGGTGATCGCCGAGGTCAATGAAGCCGTGCCCTTCACCCCCGGTGAGACGATCGAGTCCTCCGCCATCGACATCGCAATCCCGGTCAACCGGCCGCCCGTTGAGGTTCTATCCGCAGCCATCGGCCCGATCGATGAGGAGATCGCCCGCTATTGCGCTGCGTTCATCGGTGACGGTGCGGTCATCCAGACGGGTATCGGGGCGGTGCCGGATGCCATTCTGCGCCGTCTCAAGGATCGCAAGGATCTGGGCGTACATTCGGGGATGCTTGGCGACGGGCTGGTCGATCTGGCGGAGGCCGGGGTCGTTACCAATGCCCGCAAGGAAGTCGATGCCGGCATTTCGATCAATGGCGCGTTGATCGGAACACGGCGCCTGTACGACTGGGCGCATCGCAACCCGGCCATCCGCATGTGCGCGACCAGCTATACCCATGACGCCGCCATACTTGGCCGTCTGTCGCGGCTGGTCACGATCAATTCTGCGCTGGAGGTTGATCTTACCGGTCAGGTCAATGCCGAACAATCCGGCTCTGCCTATCCCGGCGGGACCGGCGGGCAGGTCGATTTCGTTCGAGCCGGCGCCCGTTCGCCCGGAGGCCGATCGATTATCGCGCTATCCGCCTCGGCCAAGGGGGGGACGCTCAGCAAGATCGTGCCGCAGCTTTCGGGACCGGTCACGACCGCCCGCAGCGAGGTTGATGTCGTTGTGACCGAATATGGCGCTGCCGAAATCAAGGGGCGTAGTCTGGCGGAACGAACGCGGCGGCTGATCGCCATTGCGCATCCCGATTTTCGCGAAACGCTCGACCGCGCGGCCCATGCCATCCAGCAGCGAGGTTTCTGATATGAGCGACGCCGTCCTTTTCGATGCGCGTGCCGATGGCATCGCCATCATCACCATCAACCGTCCCGAACAGCGCAACTGTCTCAGCCGGGAGGTGCGCGATGGATTGCGGGTGGCATGGGACCGTTTCGAGCGCGACCCCGCCCTGCGCATCGCCATTCTGACCGGTGCTGGCGAAAAGGCCTTCTGCGCCGGGGGAGACCTCAAGGAAATGGTCGAAACCGGTATGCAGGTGCCGCCGCGCGATCTGTTTCCCTTGCCCTATGACAGCATAGAACTCTCCAAGCCCACGATCGCCGCTGTCAATGGCGTCGCCTTCGCCGGGGGCTGGATGATCGCCCAGGCCTGCGATCTTTGCGTCGCGAGCACAGCGGCGCGTTTCGCCATTACCGAAGTGAAGGTCGGACGCTCTTCGCCATGGGCCGCGCCGCTCATCCATATGATCCCGCAGCGGATCATGATGGAAATCATCCTGACCGGCAAACCGATCACGGCGCAGCGCGCTTATGAAATTGGCCTGGTCAATCGTCTTGCCGAGCCGGCTGTCCTGCTGGATGCCGCCCTGGACCTGGCGGCGGAGGTTCTTGATGGCGCGCCCCTGTCCGTCAAGGCCGGGCGCGACACGGTGATGCTCGCAACCGAAATGGGCCGCACCGCCGCCCTGCAGGCGGCCCGGGCGGCGTCCCAATATAGTTATATGAGCGAGGATGCGCAGGAAGGGCCGCGTGCCTTTGCCGAGAAACGCCGGCCCCAATGGCAGGGGCGCTAGACGAACAGGGCGGATCGCGCCGCCCGGAAAGTGAGGATGGCATGAACGAACTGAGCAAACTCGCCCAACCGGACGAGAGTCTGATCGAGCCGGTCACTGTCCCGGTCGAAGCCTATATATCGAAGGACTATGCTCGCGCCGAGCAGGATCGCCTCTGGCGAAAGCTGTGGTTGCAAGCGGCCCGATTGGAAGACATTCCCCATGTCGGCGATTTCGTCACTTACGACATATTGGAAGATTCGGTCATCGTCATGCGGACGGCACCCGATGAGCTGCGCGCATTCCATAATGTATGCCCGCATCGCGGCCGCAGGCTGATCGACACGCCTCCCGGCGCGCGCAACGCGCGGGGCAATCGCACCAACATGATATGCGGCTTTCACGGCTGGACCTTCGATCGGCAGGGACAATGCACATTCGTCAACCACCAGAACGACTGGCAGGGCAGGCTGACGGCCGAACGTACGGCCCTGGGCAAGGTTCGCGTCGACACATGGGGCGGCTGGGCCTGGATCAACCTGGACCCTGAAAGCGAACCGCTTGCCGATTATCTCGGCGTCGTGCCGGACATGCTCGATCCCTTCCAACTTCAGAATATGCGCTATCGCTGGCGTAAATGGATCATATTCGACTGCAATTGGAAGGTCGCGTTGGAAGCATTCAGCGAAACCTATCATGTCCAGACCACGCATCCGGAATTCAACGCATTTGGCGAATATCGGGGCTGGGCGCGCAAGCATGGCCTGCACAGCAATATCGGCTATGACGCACCCAAGAATATGGATGAAAACCAGGCAAAGCTGCGCGTCGGTTCGGGGGAAGATCCCCGTTTGTCGACTGCGGAAATGCAGCAATTCACCTGGGAAAACGCCAATACGAACACGACGATGACGCTGGTCAGGGCTGCGCAGCGTCTAAAGGACGAATTGCCGGAGGGCACCGCCGCGCCACAGGTGCTCCAGCACTGGCTGGCCACCGCCCGTGCCGATGATGAGAAGCGCGGCGTCTTCTGGCCCGTGGTGGACTCGGCGCATACGGCCAAGAGCGGCACCGCCTGGCAGATCTTCCCCAATTTCCAGATAGGCCATGCCGTCAACAACATGCTCTGCTATTCGGCCCGGCCCTATGGCGCCAACCCGGACAAATGCATTTTCGAAGCGGCGGTTTTCGAACTTTTCCCTGAAGGCGAAGCGCCCCAAACCGAATGGGAATATACGCAGGCACAGGATTGGCCGCCGGTATTGCAACAGGATTTCACCAACATGGCGGCCGTTCAGCAGGGCATGAAGAATGTCGGTTTCCGGGGCACGCAGCCCAATCCCTATATGGAGCGTGCGGTAGCGAGCCTGCATTATAATCTGGCCCGTTACATGGATGCGGGTGCGCCGATCGCTGTGGATTAATACCAAGCGGCGTAGAGAATGACTCATCAAGATCGACCGGTGGCTGTTCCCCGGCGAAAGTTCTCATCAATGTATCTTGGTATAAGTTATGGGAAGGGGCAGTTATCCGCCCCTTCCTCCACATAAAAACCCGCCGCCAGAGAAATGGCGGCGGGTCGCTGTTCGTCAGGCAAGAGCCGGTTATTCGAACGGCTCTTCGCCCTGCAACTTGGTACGGTGCATCATGCGGCCGCAACTGGAATCATAGGCTTCGGCGCGGTGCATCGTGCCGGTATTGTCCCAGATCACCAGATCCCCGACGCTCCATTCATGGCTGTAGCTGAACTCCTCCTGCGTTGCCCATTCGCGAAGGCCGACCAGGATTTCCGCGCTCTTCGTTGCGGGCACGTCCAGAACGCGATGTGCCGTGCAGCCCAGCACCAGCGACTTGCGGCCCGACCGGTGGTTCCACACGAGCGGCAGTTCATTTTCGCCGATCGCCTGCATTCCCTTGAGTTTGGCAAGGCTGGGTTCCGGCTCGTAATAGAAGACGCTGGCCCAGACCGAATGGATGACGCGCAGCTTTTCATATTCGGCCTTCTGCTCGTCACTCAACGCCTCATAGGCTGCATAGGTGTTGCAGAAACCCGTGTTGCCGCCCCAGCTTGCCGGTACTTTGCAGGATAGCAGCGAAGCGAGGATGGGCAGGTCGTTCATCGTGCCGTCGATATGCCAGTAGAGCGAGCCTTTCAGATATTCGGCGCTTTGCGGATTTTCCTTCACGTCGAGGGTGATCTTGTGAATTTCCTCGCCGCCGCGCATTTCCGCTGCAAAACCGCCGAGCGTCTTGGTGAAGGCAACCTGTTCTTCGTCGGTGAAGTCGATTTTCGGGAAAACCAGCACGCCGCGTTGTTCCAGCAATTCGCGAATTTGCGGGCCAAGATCACCGGCCAGCAATTCCTCCTTGTTGTTCAGGATACGGCTGCCGATCTGCGGTTTGATCTCTTCATGGACAAAGCGCGTGATCGTGGTGGCGGACATCTCCGACTCTCCTCTTTCCTAATGCATTGAACATGTGTTCAGCATGAGATTGGGGGAAAGTCAACCTATCTCATTTTTTGGGGAAAGCAGTTGGTCGAGCCAATTCTCGATGGCGCTGCGGGCGTCATCATGCCCGGCGATGACACCCAGGCCGCTCTCCATCACAAGCGCACGGCCGGATGCGGCCAGTAGCAGGGTGAGTCCTGCGGCGGTCACACCCTGCGCGGCCAGCCGATCACCCAAAATTCGCTCCAGCGCTTCTGCCTGTCGTGTACGCATCGCATCGCTGTGACGGGCGATCTCTGTACGGATGGTCTTTCGGTGATTGGCCAATGCGACAAATTCCATCGCGAGCGCGGTGCGGCTGGTGTCGATGAAAAATCGCCAAAGACCACGCACCGGATCATCGCTGTCCAGCGCCTCCGATATCATCCGATCGCTCTGTTCCGCGCCACGGCGAAAGACGGCGAGCAGCAGATCATCGGTCGTGGGGAAATAATAATGGACGAGTGAAGGCGGCAGGCCGGCCCGCAGCGCGACACGGCGGCTGCTGGCTGCGCCATAACCATCATCGCGGATGACCTGTTCGGCGGCATCAAGGATGCGGACGCGAGTTTCGGAGCTTTCGGTGCCGACACGACGTTTCTGGACCATGACAGGAGCATAGATGTCGCCGCCGCCTGTGCAAGGCTGTTGGAGGAGCGGTCTGTCCTCCGTTGCTTTCACCGGGCGAAATCCTGCACCGAAATGCCGCTCATGGCTGTCCAGCCCGCATCATTGTTGAAAACGCCGCCGGTTGCGAAACTGGCCTCATCACTGGCCAGGAACAGCGCCATGCGCGCCATTTCCTCGGGTTCGGCCATGCGACCTAGGACACCCATCCGACCGATCAGCATCTGGGATGTAGGCAATCCCGCCTTTTTCATTTCGGCACGCTGATGTTTGGCCATGGGCGTTTCGGTTGCGCCGGGGCACAGGGCGTTGACCCTGATCCCATGCTTTCCCAGTTCCACCGCAGCAACCTTTGTCAAGGCCACTACGCCCGCTTTGGAGGCGCAATAACCGGCCGTTCCTGCAACGATCGACGCCGCGATGGAGGCGGTGTTGACGATCGATCCACCACCTGCCTCGATCATATGGGGGGCGACATGCTTGATCATGAGCCACACGCTCTTGAGGTTTACCTCAAGGCATTTGTCGAAGGCCGCTTCGTCGATCGAGAGAATGGACTGTTTATTCTCGGTATCGACGCCGGCATTGTTGAAAAGGACCGTGGGCAGACCGAGTTCGGCTTCGGTGCGAGCGACAATTCGGCACACGTCTGTTGTCCGGCTGACATCGGCCCCGATTGCGATCGCTTTGCCGCCCTGCGCGCGGATGGCTTGCACTATGGGCGCGAGGCTCGCTTCATCAAGATCGACCGCGGCGATGCTTGCGCCTTCGCGCGCGAAGAGGGAGGCGGCTGCTTCCCCCATGCCGCCGGCAGCACCGGTGATGATGGCAATCTTGCCCGCGAGCCGCATCCGGCTGTCCTTTCCAGGCCGATGTCAATGGGAACCCATGTAGCGACCGCCATTGGTGCTGATCGTCTGGCCGGTGATATAGCTCGCCTCCTCGGAGGCCAGATAGGCGCAGGCCGCGGCGATATCCTCCGGCTTTCCTATCCGTTTCATCGGCAGGGTCTGGGCAAAGGCTTCGACATCGATCGGCGCCTGGCGCAGCATTGGCGTGTCGATAAAGCCGGGCGGCACCATGTTGAAGGTGACGCCGCTTGCCGCGAACTCCAGCGCCAATGCCTTGGTCATACCCATAAGCCCGCCCTTGGAGGAGACATAATGGCCCTGAGCGAAGGAACCGGACTGGACCGACGACGACGTGATGTTAATCACACGCCCCCAACCGGTAGACAGCATGTCAGGCAGTACTTCCTTCACCACCAGATAGGGACCGCGCAGATTGACGCGGATCACCTTGTCGAACAGATCGTCGTCAATCTCCATGAAGGGCGTGAAGGGCGCGATGCCGGCATTGTTGACGAGGATCGCGACCGGCCCCAGTTTGGCGCGAGTTTCTTCCGCAGCGGCGTGAATTGCCTCCTTGTTCGCACAATCGGCCGTAATCGAGATGGCGGTGCCGCCCGCATCTTCAATCATCTGCGCGGTCTCGTTGGCCCCGGCGCCGTTGATGTCCCAGATCGCGACTTTCGCCGTGTCTTCGGCTAGGCGGATTGCGATGGCGCGTCCGATGCCTGATCCCGCACCCGTCACCACCGCGACCTTGCCGTTGAGAGAGCGTGTCATCGCATATCCTTCCCGTAAGATTATCGAGCCTTGCTGGCTCCTATGTTGAACAGGCGATCAACATTGTGAGCCATAGGCTGTCAAGTCTGTATCGGCGAAGATCGCCTCCGCGAAAATCGAGGGTCAGCGTTATGTGAAGAACGCCGATTGCAGAGTCCATGGTTGGCATAGCGCGGCGGATCGGGCCTGGCGTCATGTTCGTGCTTCGGCGCAAATCATGATTTTAGTCGATGCTGGTCGGTCGATATCGGGAAGGCGATCAATGTGGCGGCCCCGGTTTTTCGAACAGATGTGGTGCGGCGATCAAGCGTACAAAAATGAAAAGAGTTGGAAGGGGATTGGGTATGGACAGGCGAAACGTCACCACGCAGGCTGGCCGGATCGTGGGCATGTGCGTAGATGGTG
The DNA here is from genome assembly GCF_022758885.1 of Sphingobium sp. BYY-5. Lineage (NCBI taxonomy): Bacteria > Pseudomonadati > Pseudomonadota > Alphaproteobacteria > Sphingomonadales > Sphingobiaceae > Sphingobium > Sphingobium sp. BYY-5. The sequence goes on along the minus strand of NZ_JALEBH010000002.1, from coordinate 445,790 downwards.
TGTTGCGTTGGCTGGGCATCCCCTATGCACAGGCGGACCGCTTTGCGGCGCCGGTCGCTCCCCAGTCATGGGCCGGCGAGCGGGATGCCACTATGCCTGCTCCGCAATGCCCGCAAATGTATGGCAACTCGGCGAAACGGGCACGTCTCTCCCCTCCCGCCTTCGATGAAAATTGCCTCACGCTCAACATCTATGCGCCTGAATCCCGTTTGGAGGGGGAGCGCCTTCCCGTCTATGTCTGGATTCATGGCGGCGCTTTCGTGGCGGGGAGCGGTAATCCCTATGACGGTACGCATCTCGCCCGGATGGGCGGCATCATCGTCGTCACCATCAACTATCGGCTGGGCGTCCTGGGCTTCGTCAATTTCGGCGATGCGCTGGATGATCCTTCCATCCCTTCCAATCTGGGACTGCGCGATCAGATCGCGGCGCTGCAATGGGTACGCGACAATATCGAGGCCTTTGGCGGCGATCCATCACATATAACCATCGGGGGCCAGTCGGCGGGGTCCATGTCCGTCGCATTGCTGCTCCATGCCCCCTTGGCCCATGGGCTGTTTCAGCAGGCCATCATGCAGAGCGGAGCGACCAGCCTCATTCACAGCCGGACGCGCAGCGAAGCGATCGGGCGGAACTATGTCACGGCCCTGGGTCTCAAGGGCGCAAAGATCGAGGACTTGCGGGCGCTCGACCTGCGACGCTTGTTCGAGGCGCAGGCTGCCGCTGGTGCAGCAAACCCCGGCACGGTGCCTGCCGCGCCTTGGCTGGACGGCGATCTGGTGCCGCCATCGTTGGAGGCCCTGCATCAGGAGCGGGCGGCGGCTGTGCCTCTTATGGCTGGCGCGACGGGGCTTGAGATACGCCTGTTTGAACTCATGCCGGGCGATATCCTGCCGACTTCCTGGTCCGCGCTCGAAACTTTGCTGGAGGATCAGTTGGGCAGCGAGGCAAGCCAGCGGATCGTGAAGGCCTATCCCCGCACGACCACTGGACGGCGAGCGCTGGCGAGCGATCTCGCTTTCGCGATGTCGACCCGGCATTTCGCCGACAGACATGCGGCGCACAGTCCGACCTGGTTCTACCGTTTCGATTATGCCCACCCTATCGCAGGGGCGACCCACGGGCTTGATCTGACGTTGACCTGGCCGATGCGTGGCCTGCGCGCCGCTCTGGCAAGAGGCGGGCCGATGACAGGTCGCCGCGCAGTTTTAGGTCAACGTATGACCAATCATATCGCCCATTTTGTCCGTCACGGCAGCCCCGCCGATGATTGGCCGCGCTATACGCCCGATAGCGGCCAGACGATGCTCTTCAACCTTGTCGACCGAGTTGAAGCATGTCCTGATGCAGAACGATGGCGGGCATGGAATGGGGCGGATGTCGGTCCGGCGTTGGCCTCTTGAAACCTGGCATCGGCCTGTCACCCCTAATGATCCTTGATGCAGTAGGGGTGAGGGCTGGTGCCGCAATGCGCCGGTAGGCGCATCCGCAAACAGACCTTTAGCGGTCCCATTCCTCCGGCCAGTAAAGACGCATCGGATTGTCGATGAGCAGCTTGCGTTGCAGTCTTTCGGTGGGTGCAATGCGGGGGATCATGTCGACCAGATGGCCGTCATCGGGAATGGCGTCCTGCATGTTCGGGTGCGGCCAGTCGGTGCCCCAGAGGACGCGATCCTGATAGTCGGCGACCAGCGGCGCAACGGCGTCGGCAAAGGCGTTCCATGGCGCGCCGGTTGTGTCGAGCCGGTCCGGGCATGTCGCCTTGAACCAGATATCGTCACGGCTATCGAGGAAATTGCGGAAAGCTTTCATATCGGTGCCGTCCGGCCCCTGGGCAACATCGGGGCGACCCATATGGTCGATGACCAATGGCACAGGGATTGCGTCCATGAAGGCGCGCAGTTCTTCGAGAATGTCGGCTTCGAAATAGATGACGACATGCCAGCCGGCGGGGAGACGTTTGGCGACTTCCAGAAACTTGTCCTTGGGCGCGTCATCGACCAGACGCTTAAGGAAATTGAAGCGGATGCCGCGGATGCCGCCGTCATGCAGGGCGGCAAGTTCGGCTTCGGAAATGGCTGGATCGACCACGGCGACGCCGCGCGCCTTTCCATTCGACCTAGCGATTCCGTTCAGGGTCGCGGCATTGTTCGTGCCGTGGCAACTGGCCTGGACGATGACGTTGCGGTCGAGGCCCAGATGGTCGCGCAGTGCGAACAGCATGTCCGGACCGGCGTCGTCGGGCAGATATTTGGCTTTGGCGCTGAAGGGGAAATCCGCCATCGGCCCGAACACATGGCAATGCGCATCGACCGCGCCCGCCGGTGGCGTGTAGCGTGGCCTGGACGGATTGCCGTGCCAACTGACGATGCGTTGGCCTTGATCGGTCGTCATGCGAAAACCTCTCCGTCCATGAGCTTTCGTGCGGTGCGCAGCATGGCGGCGCTGGTGATGGCGCCACTTTCGTCCAGTTCCATGACGCAGGTTGTTTCGCCGGTGGGATGCTCCACCGACAGCGTCTTGCGCTGTCCTTCGGGAATGCGGGCGACCTCGGCGGCTGGAGATCCTTCGATCAGGCAGGCCGTGGCGACGCTGACAGCGCCCAGCACGCCGATGGAGGCATGGGCGCGGTGTGGTATGAAGCTGCGCACCGTGACGGCGCCGCCATTGCGGGGCGGAGCGACGAGCATCATCTTGGGCACCGACTTCTCCTGAACATCGCCCAGATTCATCCGTTCGCCCACAGCCAGACGGATCTTCTCGATCCGGGCCTTCAACGCGCCGTCATTGTCCAGCGTATCGCGGTCCTCATAGCCGGTCACGCCGACATCTTCGGCTTTCATCACCACGCAGGGCATACCATTGTCGATCAGCGTGACGCGCACACCTTCCACTTCATCAAAAATATTGCCGGTGGGAAGGAGCGCGCCGCAGGAGGAGCCGGCGGTGTCGCGGAACTCCAGCGGGATGGGGGCGGCTGATCCCGGAACGCCGTCGATCTTCGCCTGACCGTCATAGCGGACTTTGCCGCCAGGCGTTTCGACGGTGGCGATGGCGATCTGGCCGGTATTTTCCATGAAGATGGAAACCGGCGTTTGGCCATCCCGTGCGGATACGAGGCCGCGTTCGATGGCGAAGGGACCAATGCCGGCAAGGATGTTGCCACAATTTTGGGCATCGGTAACGATCGCCTGCTCGACGAATATCTGAAGGAAGAGATAGTCGACGTCGACGCCCTCCCACTCCGATTTCTTGACCACCGCGACCTTGCTGGTCAGCGGATCGGCGCCGCCCATGCCATCGATCTGGCGCGGATCGGGCGAACCCATGATACGCAGCAGGAAAGCATCGCGTGCAGTGGAATCGGCAGGCAGGTCTTCGGCCAGAAAATAGCCGCCCTTGGATGTTCCCCCGCGCATCCACATAACGCGGGCGCTGCTCTGGGGGTCAGACATATTTCAGGCCCATTTCCTCAAGACGTGGACGCATATTATAGATGTCGAGGCCCAATTCACCGGCGGCGAGGCGGATGCGCTTGGCTTCCTCGGCGGCTTCGCGGGCCTGCGCCTTTTCCAGCACGGCGGCGGCGTTGGCGCGGGGTACGATGCACACGCCGTCATCGTCCGCGATCACCACGTCTCCGGGGTTCACCAGCGCATTGGCGCAGACCACGGGTATGTTGACGCTGCCCAGCGTGTTTTTGACCGTGCCCTGGGCGTGGACTGCCTTCGACCAGACCGGGAAATTCATCTGGGTCAAATCGCGCACGTCGCGCACGCCGGCATCGATGATGAGGCCGCGACAGCCGCGCGCCTGGGCCGATGTCGCCAACAGATCGCCGAAATAGCCGTCGGTGCAGGAACTGGTCGGCGCGAGGAGGAGGACGTCGCCTTCCTTCAACTGCTCGATCGCGACATGGACCATCCAGTTGTCGCCCGGAGGGGCGGAGATCGTTACCGCACTACCCGCGATACGGGCGCCATTATAGATGGGGCGCATATAGGGAGCGAGCAATCCGGTGCGGCCCTGCGCTTCATGGACGGTGGCGACGCCGCATTTGGCGAGGCCGTCGACGACAGCGCGTTGCGCCCTTTCGATATTCTGGACGACGACACCGGACATGGAACTGTTCCTTCTCCCAAGATGGACAGCGACATGGACAGCTTCGCGGCAATCCACAAATCCGAACTGGCGCAAGGTTATTAAATTTTGATAATCATCGGATATGAAGCCCGATCAGTTCAATATCCGCCACCTGGCCGCCATGGTGGCCGTCGTCGACCAGGGTAGCGTCAGTCTTGCGGCGCGCGCCGTCAATCTGACCCAGCCGGCGGTGACGCAGGGCATTGCCAAGCTGGAGGCGCAACTGGGCCTGCCATTGTTCGAACGACAGCCGGGCGGGATGGCGGCGCTGGAGGCTGCGCTCCGGCTGAAACCCCGGATCGACGTTGCGTTGCGGCTGATCGGCAGCAATCGGGTGACGGCGGCACAGATACGCGCTTTCGTCGCGCTGGCGCGCGCGGGCAGCTATGCGGCCGCCGCTGCCGCGACCGGCGTTGCAGAGCCATCGCTGCACCGGGCTGTGGGCGATCTTGGGCTGGCGGTGGGAAATCGCCTGGTTGACCGGCGCGGCCGGGGGGTCATGCTGACCAAAGCGGGAATGGCACTTGCGCAGCGATTGCGGCTGGCGCTGGCGGAGTTGCGGCAGGGGCTGGAGGATCTGGCTGACCTCAAGGGCGAGGAGGGCGGCCGCATCCTGGTTGGGGCGATGCCCTTGTCCCGTGCGCGCCTGTTACCCGATGCCATTGCCCGCTTTCGCCTAACCTTTCCGCAGGTGGACATCAGTGTCCTTGAAGGGTCCCATGCCGAACTGGTCGGGCCGTTGCGCGACGGTGAGATCGACATGATGATCGGCGCGCTGCGCGACCCGGCGTTAGTGCTGGATCTGAACCAAAGCCCGCTGTTCGAGGACCGTCCGACCATCTTGGCGCGGTGTGGGCATCCGTTGGCGGAGGGTTGGGACGCCGACGCGCTGCGCTCTTTTCCCTGGATATTGCCACCAGAGGGGACGCCGTTGCGTCAATTGTGGCGAACGATGTTTGCCGAACTGGGCGGCGATCTGCCCGCCGTGCCGATCGAGTGCGGATCGGTGATGACGATCCGGCAATTGCTGGTGGGGGGCGACTATCTAACCTTGCTGTCTTACGACCAATTGGCGCTGGAATTGGAAGCGGGACTGCTGGCCGATATCGGTCCTGCGCCGGGGGCGATCAGTCGGACCATCGGGCTGACCACCCGGGCGGACTGGCGTCCGACCCGTCTGCAGCAGCAGTTCATGGCGGCGGTGGAAGCATCGGCAAAGGATATCACTTCGTAAATTCTTATGCTGCCATGGTGGATTCGATTGGCGGCTTTCGGCCCGATGCGTCATCCCCTGGCGTCATGGAGCAGGAAGTTGGTCTGATCGGGTTCGGCGAAGCGGGGTCCACCTTTGCACTGGCGGGGGACTGGGCTGCGGATGCCCATGTGTTCGATATCAAGACGGACGAAGCAGCGACATGCGACGCGACATTGGCGGCCTATGCCGATGCGGGCGTGCGGCCCGCGCGCGCTCTGGCGGATGCGCTGGCAGGCGTGCCGCTGGTTCTGTCGCTGGTGACGGCAGATCAAGCGCTGGCCGTGGCGGAAGCGGCGGCTGCGTTGATCGCGCCAGGTGTCCTTTATTGCGACCTTAACAGTGTTGCACCGCAGACCAAGCAGGCGGCGGCGCGGGCGATCGAGGCAGCAGGCGCCCATTATGTCGATGTCGCGGTGATGGCGCCGGTCGATCCGGCGCGTCTGGGTGTGCCGCTGCTCTTGAGCGGAGCGTCGGCCGAGGCAGCGGAAGAGCGGTTACGGGCGTTGGGCTTCACCAGGATGCGTGTTGTCGGCGCGGACATCGGCCGGGCCTCGTCGATCAAGATGATCCGGTCGGTGGTGGTCAAGGGCATTGAGGCCTTGACGGCCGAATGCGTGCTGGCGGCGGCTCAGGCGGATGTACTGGACGAGGTGCTTGTCTCACTCGATGCGAGCGAGAAGGCGCGGCCCTGGAATGCGCGGGCGGATTATAATCTCGACCGGATGCTGGTGCATGGCGCGCGCCGCGCGGCCGAGATGGAGGAAGTGGTCAAGACGCTTGAGGGCCTAGGCCTTGATGCGGCGATGACGCGCGGCACGGTGCAGCGGCAACGGGCGATCGGTGCATTGGGCCTCAAGACCCCGCCTGACGGACTGGTGGGGAAGATTGGAGCGATTTCCGAATATTCTCCCGCAGGAGCACGGACATGAGCAAGTCGGGTCGACAGAATGAGATTGGAGAAGCGAACGGATGAGCCTGATTATTGATTGCCACGGTCATTATACCGTTCTGCCCAAGGGGCATGACGCCTGGCGCGAGGAGCAGAAGGCGGCGTTCAAGGCTGGCACAGTATGTCCTTCCTATCCCGAGATCGGCGACGACGAGATTCGCGAGACGATCGAGGCGAACCAATTGCGTCTCATCAAGGAACGTGGCGCCGACCTCACCATTTTCTCGCCGCGCGCTTCGGCCATGGCGCCGCATGTGGGTGACGAAGCGGTGGCGAAAGAATGGGCGATACGCTGCAACGACCTGATTGCGCGCGTCGTCGGTCTTTTCCCTGAAACCTTCGTCGGCGTGTGCATGTTGCCCCAGTCGCCCAAGGCCGACATGACCAACAGCATCGCCGAGCTGGAACGTTGCGTCGTTGAACTGGGTTTCATCGGCTGCAACCTCAATCCCGATCCGGGCGGTGGCCATTTCACCCATCCGCCGCTGACCGATCGCTACTGGTATCCCTTCTACGAGAAGATGGTCGAGCTGGACGTACCGGCGATGATCCATGTGTCGGGTAGCTGCAATCCGGCGATGCACGCGACCGGCGGCTATTATATCGCGGCCGACACCATCGCCTTCATGCAGTTGCTGGAAGGCGACCTGTTCAAGGATTTCCCCACGCTCAAATTCATCATCCCGCATGGCGGCGGCGCGGTGCCCTATCATTGGGGGCGCTACCGGGGTCTGGCCGATATGCTCAAGAAGCCCGACCTGTCGACGCATCTGATGAACAACATCTTCTTCGACACATGCGTCTATCACCAGACAGGCGTCAATCTGCTGGCGGACGTGATCGACAATAAGAACATACTGTTCGGATCGGAAATGGTCGGCGCGGTGCGCGGCATCGACCCCACCACCGGCTTCTATTTCGACGACACCAAGCGCTATGTCGATGCGCTGGAGATAAGCGACGAGGAACGCAACGCTATCTTTGCGGGTAACGCCCGCCGCGTCTTCCCGCGCCTCGACACCAAATTGAAGGAGAGGGGATTGTGATAACCGAAGATCCCAAGCATCAGGACATCCACGAATATCTGGCCGAGTTGGAGGATATTCCCGGCACCCGCGTCTATACCGCGGCGCGCGCGCGCATCGGTTATCATATGAACCAGTTTGCGATGAGCCTGATGAACGCGGAAAATCGCGCGCGGTTCAAGGCGGACGAGCGCGCCTATATGGACGAATGGCAGCTGAGCGAGGAACAGAAGCAGGCGTTGCTGGCACGCGATTATAATCGCTGCCTGGACCTGGGCGGCAATGTCTATTTCCTCGCCAAGCTGTTTTCGACCGACGGGATTCCGTTCGCCGAAGCGGTCAGCACCATGACCGACATGAGCTTTCCCGAGTATCGGGAAATGATGATGAAGGGTGGACGCTCTCCTGAGGGTGTCCGCTCGATAAAGGCCAACGCCGCCATCGGCGGCGATACTGACGAAGGAGGCCGCTGAGATGGCGCGGATTACTGCTGGCGTGGCGTCGAGCCATGTGCCGCTGCTGGGCGTGGCGTCCGACTTCAACAAGGATCGTGACGAATATTTCGGGCCGATCTTCGCCGGTTACGACTGGACCCGCGCGTGGGAAGAAGCGGAAAAACCCGATGTCGTGATCCTGGTCTATAACGACCATGCCTCCGCCTTCGACATGAAGATCATACCGACCTTCGCGATTGGGTGCGGCGAACGCTACAAGTCCGCCGATGAGGGATGGGGGCCGCGTGCGGTGCCGGACGTGGAGGGGCATCCCGACCTTGCCTGGCATATCGCGCAAAGTCTGATCCTGGACGAGTTCGACATGACCATCATCAACGAGATGGATGTGGATCATGGCCTGACGGTGCCGCTTTCCATGATGTTCGGCAAGCCCGACGCCTGGCCGTGCAAGGTCGTGCCGCTGGCGGTAAACGTCGTCACCTATCCGCCACCGTCGGGCAATCGCTGCTGGGCGCTGGGCCAAGCGGTGCGCAAGGCGGTAGAGAGCTTCCCCGAGGATCTGAACGTCCAGATATGGGGTACGGGCGGTATGAGCCACCAGTTGCAGGGACCGCGCGCCGGCCTCATCAACAAGGAATGGGATAACAGGTTCCTGGATGGGTTGATCGGCGAAAGCGATCATCTGCGCCATATTCCCCATATCGAATATCTGCGCGAGACGGGCAGCGAAGGCATCGAGATGGTGATGTGGCTGGTTATGCGGGGTGCGCTGGGGAAAAAGACCCGCGCGCTGCACCGCCATTATCATGTGCCCTGCTCCAACACCGCGATCGGCCATATGGTTCTGCGCCCCGACAATGGCGAAGGTCTGGATATGACCGGCAGCGGCGTGAGCGCGCTCGCGGCGGAATAACGATATTTAGCCCCTCCCCTTCAGGTTCAAACGAGTCACGTGCCTCGTTTGAAGGGTTGGGGTGGGGGCGATTGTGGCAGCAATCGCTTCTACCTTTCAGATGGGCGCAGGCTCGCTTCGCTCGCACCCACCCCCAGCCCCTCCCTTAAAAGGGAGGGGAGAAGAATACGGAGTTTAGTCTATGCGTATTGCCCTGGCTGGTGCCGGCGCCTTTGGCGAAAAGCATCTCGACGGCCTCAAGAACATCGACGGCGTGACCGTCACCTCGATCATCGGCCGCGAGTTGGAAGCGACGAAGAAGGTCGCGGAGAAATATGGCATTGGCCATGTGACGACCGACCTCAACGAAACGCTGGCGCGGGCCGACGTCGATGCGGTGATCCTCTGCACGCCCACGCAGATGCACGTTGACCAGGCGATCGCCTGCATGGATGCGGGCAAACATGTCGAGGTCGAAATCCCGCTCGCCGATAGCTGGGCCGGCGCGCAGGCGGTGCTTGCCAAGCAGCAGGAAACCGGCCTCACCTGCATGGTCGGCCACACCCGCCGCTTCAACCCGTCGCACCAGTTCGTTCACAACCGTATCGCTGCCGGCGAATTCAACGTTCAGCAGATGGACGTGCAGACCTATTTCTTCCGCCGCAAGAACATCAATGCGAAGGGTGAACCGCGTAGCTGGACCGATCATCTTCTGTGGCACCATGCCGCACACACGGTCGACCTGTTTGCCTATCAGGCTGGCAGGATCGTGGCGGCCCATGCGATGCAGGGGCCGATCCATCCCGAACTCGGCATCGCCATGGACATGTCGATCCAGCTCAAAAGCGAGACGGGCGCTATCTGCACCCTGTCGCTGTCCTTCAACAATGACGGGCCGCTTGGCACCTTCTTTCGCTATATCGGCGATACGGACACCTATATCGCGCGCTACGACGATCTGGTGAACGGCAAGGAAGAACCAATCGACGTCAGCCAGGTCGCGGTGTCGATGAACGGCATCGAACTGCAGGACCGTGAGTTCATCAGCGCCATCCGCGAAGGCCGTGATCCCAATTCGAGCGTCGCCAAGGTGTTCGACTGTTATCGCGTGTTGGGCGAGTTGGAACGGCAACTGGGTTGATCGCTATCCCTCTGGGGTCGCAGGGAAGGGCGCGGCGGGCCAACCTGTCGCGCCCTTCTTCGCGTCAGGCACCGAGCAACGGGTGAAGGAAACGCAGGTCATCGAGCAGGGATTCGATCAGCGCGATATCCCGTAGACTGCCGGTAGGTGTCGCAGTCCAGTTGCAATGGGGATGTGTCTCGCGGCTGTAAAGACGGATCGGACCGATCACTTTGCGCCAATGATGCTTGCTCTTGCCATGGTCACGCAGCAGCCTTGCGACGATCAGGTCGGTCATCATGTCACATGTCATCGTCGCCCCATGCCGACCGGTGGCCAGGCAGGTCAAGATAGGTTTCCAATGCGCGCCAGCGAATGGAGGGATTTTCTTCGTGCATGATGGTCAGGATCGTTCGCGCGTGGCGCGCCAGGCGCGCGGCGATTGACCAATATGCCGGGCGAAGAAGCGGGAGAAATAAGCGGGATCTTCAAAGCCCACCGCATAGGCGATTTCCGCCACGGAAAGCTGTGAGTACAGCAGCAGCCGACGGGCTTCCAGCAGGGCGCGATCATCGAGCATCTGCGCAGGCGAGCTGTTCGCGATGCGGGCGCAGGCCTGGCGCAGGGCGGTGAGGCTGGTGCCCAGCGCCGCAGCCTGGATCGATACGGGTTCGCGCTGACGAAAACGCTGCTCGATCCGTTCGCGTAGCCGCGCGACCAGCGCGGCCTGGCGTGTGGTGCCGGATTGCGCCGCTTTCGCGATCGTCACATGCCGCAGGGCCAGGACCATGAGCAGCAACAGAGCGGATTCGACGGCGGCGCGCCGGCCAGGGCCGGACCAGCTCAGCTCCTTGGCCATGCGGGCGATGACGGTTTCGGCGTCCTGGCCCTCTTCATTCGGCAGCGCCACTGCCTGTGCGCAGGCGAAAAGCGGCGCGAGTTCGGTGTCGCGCGCCATGAGATGACGCAGATAGCTGGCGGCGATGGTGGTGACATGGCCGCGCGATTCCTGATGCCAGGTAAAGCCATGAACGATACCGGCGGGTATCAGCAGCAGGCAGGGCGCTTCGAAGGATAGCTGGGTCGCCTCCGCCTGCATCGCGCCGCCGCCTTCGGCGATCAGGATGATATGGTTGAGGTCGTGATGGACATGCGGGCGGATCGTCCATTCGCTTGGGCGGGAGCGATCATCCAGGTTTTCGACATGAACGAAGCCTTCCGCCACACTGCGTTGGGGTTCGCCATAGAGATAGAAGCTGGGAACAGGGACCGTCGGCATGGCGCGACCATAATGTCGATCGGCGGAGGCAACAATGTTGCGGGCGCGCAAATCTATTGGTTGTTCGCTGGCGCAGGTCCGTCAGGGACGGGGCGATATGCTGATAATGGCGCGCGAAGCTGGTGTCGAGCGGATCGCTGACGAGATTGTACGATCTGGCCGCCTATCATCCGGATTTGCAACTCTATTACGCCATTGGTGCGACGCCTTTTCGTTTGCCTGTCCCGGCCGATGCAGGTCGATTTGCCGTAGGCCTATCAAATCAGTCTATTATATTTCGTATACGGTATTTGACAGGAGCTGTCATATATCGCAATAAAGAGCGGTCCTAAAAGGGAGGAACGCGACAATGCGGAATCACCGCACGAAATTTTATTGCGCAGCGGCTTTGTCCGCTCTGCTGGCAGGGGCAGCCAATGCTCAAACACCGCAGGCTGCGGATGCGGGTGGCACCAGTGAAATCGTCGTCACCGGCACGCGCATCAAGCGCCCGGATCTGGAGAGCAACAGTCCCCAGACCGTCGTCGGTTCCGAAGAGTTTCGCTATCAGGGCGCGACCACGGTGGAGGGCGTGCTCAACCGCCTGCCGCAGTTTACCGCCGCCGAGAACGAGAATGTGTCGAACGGATCGGACGGCACGTCGAAGATCAACTTGCGCAATCTGGGTTCCAACCGCGTATTGGTGCTGGTCAACGGCCAGCGCATGTTGCCGCAGCAGGCGGTCAACCTCAATTTCGTTCCCAGCAGCCTGGTCGAGCGGGTCGATGTGCTGACCGGCGGCGCTTCGGCCGTCTATGGGTCCGATGCGATGTCGGGCGTGGTCAATTTCGTGCTCAAGGATAATCTGGACGGCATCCGCATCGACGCCCAGACCGGCTTCTTCCAGCACGACAATAATAATGGCGCGGTGCGCAGCCTGCTGGACGACAAGGGCTATCGCCTGGCCAACGGGTCGGTGATGGATGGCGGCAAGCAGGATATCACCATTTCGGCGGGCAAGAATTTTGCCGACGGCCGCGGCAACATCACCGTCTATGGCGGTTATCGCCATTTCAGTCCGGTCCGCCAGTCGAATCGCGACGTTTCCTCCTGCGCGTTGCAACAGGCGGATGATGCAGGCACCGCGCTCTTCTGCGGCGGGTCGAGCAACACGCCCTATGGCACCTTCGTCCCGCTGGAAGGCGCGTCCCAGGGGCGGACGCTGACCAACAACCGGGACGGCACGCAGACTTTCGTCCCTTATGACAACAGCTATGCCTATAATTATGCGCCGGACAATTATTTCCAGCGTTCCGACGAGCGTATCACCGCGGGCGCCTTCGCCAAGTTCGAACTGAGCAAGGCGGCGGAAGTCTATGGCAGCTTCATGTTCATGCGCGACCATACATTTTCGCAGGTGGCGCCGTCGGCGATCTTCCTGGGGTCGCCCTTCGCCATTTCGTGCAACAATCCGCTCGCCAGCGCGAGCCAGTTACAGACCCTGTGCGGCAGCAAGGCCGGGACGGCCCAGACCGCCGACGCGCTGGTCGGCTATCGCATGTCGATCGCGCCGCGCCGCGATGACCTGAAATATAATGATTATCGCTATACCGCCGGTGTGCGCGGCGATCTGGGTAGCGGGTTCAGCTATGATGTGAACTATCTCTATTCGCTGGTCCGGTTCAAGGAACGCTACCTCAACAATGTCGACGCGGTGAAGGCGCAGCGCGCGTTGGATGTGGTCAGCGTCAACGGCGTCGCCACCTGCCGCTCTGTGATCGACGGCACCGACCCGAACTGCATTCCGGCCAATGTCTTCGCCGCAGGCGGCGTGACCGCCGAGCAGGGCAGCTATCTCTTCACGCCGAGCAATACGTCTTCGCGCAATGCGCAGCAGATATTCTCCGGCACGCTGAGCGGCGACCTGGGCCAGATGGGCATTACCAGCCCGTGGGCCAGCCGGGGCGTCGGTATCGCGCTGGGTGCGGAACATCGCCGCGAAACGCTGAACTTCTTCGCCGACGAGATCGCGCAGCAGGGCGGTAGCACCAATGCCGATGGCATCATCAGCGTGACCGAAGGCTATGGCGAAATCGAAATCCCGCTGATCCAGGATATGCCGTTCATCCGCTCGCTGACGATCAACGGCGGTCTGCGTTACTCCTCCTACAAGAATGAGCAGAAGTCGACCGGCTACAAGTCGAGCTATGGTGTCTGGACTTACAAGGGCGAGTTGAGCTGGCAGCCGGTTGATGATGTGCGCCTGCGCGCCAGCTACAATCACGCGATCCGCGCGCCGAATATTACCGAACTGTTCGCGTCGCAGTCGGTCGGCAACGTCGCCGGTTCCGATCCATGTGCGGGTACGGACCCGGTCGCATCGCCGGAAACCTGTGCACTCACCGGCGTCACCACTGCGCAATATGGCAACATCGTCGAGTGCCCGGCCGAAACCTGTTCGGCACTGGGCGGCGGCAACCGCAACCTGAAGCCGGAAACGGCCGATACGATCACCGCCGGTTTTGTGCTGACGCCGCGTGCGCTGCGTAACTTCTCGCTGTCGGTCGACTATTACAAGATCAAGGTAAAGGACTATATCAATTCGATCAGCCCGGCGCTGATTATCAGTGAATGCACCAGGTCGGGCGATCCTTATTATTGCAGCCTGTTCAATCGCGATCCGCGCTCCGGTGCGATCTTCGGCCAGAACGGCTATATCGTCTCGACCACGCTCAACACCGGCTATTTGAAGACATCGGGCATCGATGTGACCGCGGACTATACGTTCGGCATCGGCAAGATGGGCAAGGTCAACGTCAACATGGTCGGCACCTGGCTTGCCGAACAGGTGGCGCAGCCGCAGCCGGGGCTGGGCAGCTATGACTGCAAGGGCATGTTCGGTTATACCTGCGGCCAGCCTTCGCCCGAATGGCGGCACGTGGCCCGCTTTAGCTGGATGGCGCCGAGCGATACGGTGCTTTCCCTGTCCTGGCGCCATATCGGCGGCACGACATTGTCCAGCCTGTCGGATAATACTCTGCTGAACGGTTCGCCGTCCAGCGTCATCAACCGCAAGATTGACGACTATAATTATTTCGACCTGTCGCTGACCCAGTCGATCGGCAAGCAATTGACCATACGCGCCGGTGTCAACAATATGTTCGACAAGGACCCGCCTGCACTAGCCGCCGGCATTCTGTCGTCCTTCGGCAACGGAAACACCTATCCGGGCGTCTATGACTCGCTGGGCCGGAACATCTTCTTCGGGGCGACGGTCAATTTCTAATATAAGGAAGCATTGATGGACCCATACCGACCTGTTCCCCGGCGAAGGCCGGGGTCCAGTTTCACGGTCTGAATTGGACCCCGGCCTTCGCCGGGGAACAACCAGCCGATTTCGGTAAGTCATTCTCTTTGCAACTTGGTATAAACGATAGTGGTGACCGGATCATGCAAGTCCGGTCACGCTGAAACAAAAGGCCCGCCTGCATCGATATGCAGGCGGGCCTTTTATCGTGCCGGACCGGGAGGTGTCAGCGCGATGCGTCGATGGTGAAGGAATAGGTCATCGACTTGAGCGGGATGCGGAAGGGCATGTGGGGCCGTCCGTCCAGATTCCATCCGGTGTCGCCGCCCACGCCCGCCTGCGCCGCATCGATCAGCAGCGTGCCATTGCCATGCGGGCGGATGTCGGAACTGTGCGCTTGGGCCGGTGGCTTCATCGCCAGGTCGGCATAGGGGAAGGCGAGCGCATTGACCGAGAGCGGTTGCGCGCCGATGACACGCAGGCCCGTGCCGCCGCCGGTCAGCTCGATCCAGCGCACGTCGCTCTTGTTCCCCGATTCCTGCGGACGGGCATAATCATGATATTGATCCGCGACGGTCCCGCTCCAACGTGCGATAAGGCCGCCGGTCTTGCGGTCAGCATAGGTCTCCTGCGGGCCACGGCCGTACCAGTTCACTTTGGTCAGGGTGGCGGATGTGTCGAAGGCAAGGCCGACCCGCAATGGATCGGGCAGCGTGTCGCGGATCGGATCGAAGCGCATCGTTACGCCGACGCGGCCGTCCGCCGCCATCGTCCAGCGGGTTTCGACCTTCACCGATCCCACGCCCATATCGTGGCGCACGATGATGGCGTTGCCCGATCGCTCGACCGATTCCACGCGCCGATGCTCGGAGAAATATTGCCACATGGCATGGCTTTTGGGGACGCCTGCGCCGATGTCATTGTCGGTCGGCGCGCGCCAGAAATTGGGTGCGCCGCCGGAGAGGAGCAGCGTACCGCCACGCGCATAGCGCCGCACCAGCCCGGTCGCGCGGTCGATCTCCAGCACATTGCCGCCGGCCGACAGGCTGAGCGTGCCGGACGTCTCGACTGGCACAATATCGCCGGGCGGTGGCGCGGGGAGGGCGGGCGCGGACAGGGGAAATTGCTCCCAGCCCACGACATGGCCAGCGGGCAGCATCGGCACCGCACCTGCCCTGGCGCGGGCGCGCAATATAAGGATGCGCTCGGCCGATCCATTTTTCGGCGCGGGGAGGGATAGGGGCAGCGGCGCGCTTTCCCCCGGCGCGACGGTGGGCATGGGCAGGCTGCCCTGCGCGGCGGCGACGCCGTCCTCCATCAGCGTCCAGTCCAATGTGAAGCGCGACAGGTCGATATGGTCGTGGCGGTTGAGGATATGATAGCCGCCGGCGTCAGCTGTGAAGGCGATCGGGGACTGAACCTTGGCCAGTTCATAATATTCCGGATCGGGCGTGCGGTCGGACTGGATCACACCGTCGCCCACCGGGCTGTCGTCGCCATGCACGCCGGGCGCCTTGGGATCGGGATCATAGTCCAGCCCCTGGCCCCAATAGGGCCGCCCGTCCTTGTCCGTCATCAGGATCGTCTGGTCGACCCAGTCCCAGACGAAACCGCCCTGCAACTTTCGATGCGACCGCATTGCCTGCCAATATCCCTCCAGATCGCCCAGGCTGTTGCCCATGGCATGGGCATATTCGCAGAGGATCAGCGGTTGTTTGAGGGCCGGGTCCTGCGCATAATCCACCATCTTGGGCACATCGTCATACATGGGCGCGAAGATATCGACATAGGGGTTCACCGGGTGGCGCCAGCCGCTCATGCTCCAGCCCAGGAAGCTGACGAGGCGCGACGGGTCATTGGCCTTCACCCATTTCGCCGCTTCCTCGAAGCTGGAGCCGATGCCGGTCTCATTGCCCAGCGACCAGAAGATGACGGAAGGATGGTTGCGATCGCGCGCGACCATCCGCTGCACCCGGTCGAGATGCGCGGCGCGCCAGGCAGGGTCGTTGCCCAGCAGCACGGAAGGATCATTGCCCCGCTCCTGCGACAGGCTGAGATAGCCATGGCTCTCAATATTGGCCTCATCCATGATGTAGAGCCCATATTCGTCGGCCAGATCATACCAGCGCGGATCGTTGGGATAGTGGGATGTGCGCACCGCATTGATATTGGCCGCCTTCATCAGTTCGATGTCGCGGCGCATGGTCGCTTCGGAAACGATGCGGAAGGTCTTGGGATCATGTTCGTGGCGATTGACGCCGCGGATCATGATCCGCTTGCCGTTCACCCGCACTTCGCCTTCGGCGATCTCGACGGTGCGGAAACCGATGCGGCGGCTGGTCGCCTCGATCAGCTTGCCCTTGTCATCCAGCAGTTCGATCAGCAGCGTGTAGAGATTGGGTGTTTCGGCGGTCCATGCCTTCACGTCCGGCAGACTGGCGGCGATCCGGACGGAAGGGCGGCCGTTTGCTTCACGCACGAACAGGCTGTGTTGGCCATCGAGCAGGGTCGCGCGTACGCGCGTCGCGGCTGGACCGCTGCCACCGACATCGACCGTCAGACCCAACCGTCCGTCGCGATAGTCATGCTCCAGTCCGGCATCGACGGTCAGATCACGGATATGGGTTGGCGGCGCTGCATAAAGGCTGATGCTGCGCTCGATGCCGTTGACCCGCCAGAAGTCCTGATCTTCCAGATAGCTGCCATCGGCGAAGCGATAGAGTTCGATCGCGATCAGATTGCGGCCGGGGCGCGCGTAACGGCTGATGTCGAATTCGGCGGGCAGTTTGGAGTCTTCGGAATAGCCGACCTGCTGGCCGTTGACCCAGAGATAATAGGCCGCGCCCGCCGCGCCGATGGTCAGCAGCAGGCGGCGGCCGGCGAAATGGGCGGGGATGACGACTTCGCGCCGATAGGAGCCGACCTCGTTGAGGCTGTGATCGATTTTCGGCTGGTTACGCGGAAAGGGATAGCCGCTGCCGACGAAGACCGGGCGGCCATGGCCCTCCGCCTGCCAGATGCCGGGCACCGTTATCGTGCCCCAGCCGCTGGTGTCATAATCGGGACGATAGAAGTCGACCGGGCGGCTTTCGGGTGTGGGCGAAAGGTGAAACTTCCATTCGCCGTCGAGCGAGAGATGATAGCGGGACTTGGCCGTATCGCGCGACAGGGCGCCCGCGCGCGTCTCGAACCCGTCGAAAGTCGTGTGCATCGGCTCGGCACCTTGGCGGGTCACCTCCGGCTGTTCCCATTCGGGCGGATCGACCTGCGCAAAGGTTGGAACGAGAAGAAGACTGGTGACTAAAGCGCTGGCGGCGCAGGATTGCATCAGTATTCGTATCATTATTGCCCCTTCACCGCGATCATCACCGCGCCATGCGCCGGGACGGTGTAGCTGGTTGGCAGGATGGCGGCGGTGGCGCCCGACCAGAGATCCTCGACCTGGGTAACAGAGGAGAAACCGGCGTCGGCGGCGGTCAGCTCCAGAGACGCGCTTTCGGCGCCGCGATTGAACAGGGCCAGCGCCACGCGACCATCGGCGAGCGGCTTGGCCCAGACTTCCAGCGCGCCCTGTTTGCGCACCGCCTTGCCCTGCACGCCGCGCGCATCCTGATCGACCGCGATGACGCGGCGATTGGTCAGCAGAGCCAAGGTCTCCGCGCTCGTTTCGCGCAGGTCATGGCCCATCATCAGCGGCGCGGCCGACATGGCCCATAGCGTCATATGGGTGCGATATTCGGCGGCGCTCATCCCGCCATTGCCGATTTCCAGCATGTCGGGATCGTTCCAGCCATGCGGGCCAGCATGAGCGGGATTGCCATTCTTGTCGAAGCCGATTTTGGTCATCGTCTCATAATCGTCGGTGATGTCGCCGGTCGTGCGCCAGAGCTGACCACCCACGTCCCGGCCCCAACTGCCCACGTCGAAGCGGCCATATTCGCAGAGCGAGAAGAGGATGTCCCGCCCGGTCGCCTGCAACGCTGCGCCCATTTCATGATAGCTGCGTTTCACCCTATCGGCATCGGCGTAGAACCATTCGCCCGAGCAGAGATCATATTTCAGATAGTCGAAGCCCCAATCGGCGAAACTCTTCGCATCCTGCGCGACATGGCCGTAGCTGCCTTCATATCCGGCGCAGGTGCGCGGCCCCTGCGAACTATAGATGCCGATCTTCAGCCCCTTCGAATGGACATAGGCGGTCAACGCCTTCATGTCCGGGAACTTCTCATTGGGCTGGAGCATATCATTGGCGTCGCGCTTGCCCTGCCAGCCATCATCGATGTTGATGTAAAGATAGCCCGCATCGCGCAGGCCGGTTGACACCATCGCGTCGGCCATGGCCCGCACCGTCCTGTCGTCGATATGTTCGGCGAATTTGTTCCAACTGCTCCATCCCATGGGGGGTGTCGTGGCGAGCTTGCCGGGAATGGGCTGGCCCAGCGGCGGCAGCGCGGTGAAGCGGAAGGTGCGGGCCTTGGCGTCTTTCGTCGTGCCACGATAGCCCTGGGTATCGACCTCGCTCGCCCAGATTCGGCCTTTCAGATGTGCCTGCCCCTTGTCCAGGCTGACACTCCATGGGCGTGTGGGATGATCGCGATCATTGATGTTGCGCGCTTCGAACAGCAGGCGGCCGTCCTGGATACGCGGGTTCATCATCTCGATCGGGCCGTACCAGAGAGTGGTGACATGACCTTCGATTTTCGCGCCCTTGCTCCTTACTTCCATCATCGTGACGCCGGGCATCGGGGGCGCCTTGTCGAACAGCCAGACGCCGTCGAAAGCGGTTTTGGCAGCGGCAGGAGATGCTGCACAGAGGGAGGCGGCAGCAAGGGCGGTTGCGGTGAAAAGGGCGCGTGACATCGCGATCTCCTTCGGCATCGGATTGGAGCTGATATGGACAGGATGCGCCGCCGTCAGGCGATGGCGGCATCCCGTCGGGCATCGCTGCGGCTGCGGCTGTAAAGGAAGTAGAAGAGCAGGCCGATCACGTTCCAGACGCCAAAGCGCACCAGCGTGGCGTCGGGCAGGCTGAAGAGCAGATAGGCGCAGCCCAATATGGTCAGCGTGCCGACGACATAGGGTTGCGGGCAACGGAACAGGCGCGGCAATTCGGGCGATCGGCGGCGCAGGATCATGAGGCAGGCGCCCACCGCCATGAAGGCGATCAAGGTGCCGGCATTGGCGAGTTCGGCGATCTCATCCAGGCGGAAGATACCGGCGACCAGGGCGATCGAGATACCGGTCATCAGTGTGATGCGGGTCGGCGCGCCCGTGCGCGGGCTGATCTTGGCCAGGCTACGCGGCAGCAGCCCGTCGCGCGCCATGACGAAGAAGACGCGGCTTTGCCCATACATCATCACCAGAATGACCGAAGGCAGGGCGATGACGGCGGCGAGCGCGATCAGGTGGGCGGCGACCGGCTGGCCAAGCTGGCGCAGGACCAGCGCCAGCGGCTCCGGCGAATTGGCGAGCTGGAGGAAGGGCAGGGCGCCCACGGCGGCGATAGCGACCGCCATATAGATGACGGTGCAGACCAGCATCGACCCGATGATGCCGATGGTCAGGTCGCGACCCGGATTCTTGGCTTCTTCCGCCGAAGTAGCGACGGCATCGAAGCCATAGAAGGCAAAAAAGACGATGGCCGCCGCCGCCATCACGCCGCGCTTCTGCCCCTCAATCTCTGTGCTGGCGAAACCATAGGGCATGAAGGGTTCGAGATTGGTCGATTGAAAGGCAGGCAGCGCCATCGCGACGAAGATCGACAGGGCAATCAGCTTGATGATGACGAGGATGATGTTGAGCGTTGCGCTTTCGCGCGTCCCGGCGATCAACATCCCCATCACGGCCAATGCGACGAGGACGGCAGGCAGGTTGATGAGACCCCCGCCATGCGGCCCGACCAGCAACATCGCGGGCAGATGGACGCCCGTCGATTGCAGCCAGCCGACCAGATAGCCCGACCAGCCTACCGCGACGGTCGAACAGGCAAGCGAATATTCGAGGATCAGACTCCAGCCGACGATCCAGGCGATGGTTTCGCCCATGGCGGCATAGCTGAACGTATAGGCGCTGCCCGCCGCCGGGATAAGGGTGGCCATTTCGGCATAGGCGAGCGCGGCGCAGGCGCAGACCGCGCCGGCAATGGCGAAGGCCAGGATGACGGCGGGGCCGGCGCGCTCGGCGCCGACACCTGTCAGTGTATAGATGCCGGTGCCGACGATCGCGCCGACGCCCAGCGCGATCAGATGGGGCCAACTCAATGTCTTGGCCAGACTATGCCCGGACTCGCGCTGGGCGAGCTTTTCGATGGATTTGCGTGGTCCGAGCATGTTGTCCCCTTTATGGCGTCCGGATCATTGTGTGTGGCTGGCGGCGAGTTGCGCCCGCAGATCGTCCAGCGTGCTGGCGATGTGGCTGGTCAGCAATGACTGGACGTCATCCCCCTTGCCCGCGAGCCAGGCGTCGAGCAGCGCCTGATGTTCCAGATGAGCGCGGTCGCCGCGGCCGGCTGGCTCCAGATGCGCGAGCACATAGCGTTCGGCCAGCACTTCCAGCCGCTCGACCAACTGGGTGGTCAGCAGCCGCCCGCCCGGACGAACCAGCGAGACGTGAAATTCCCGGTTGCGCACCGCGACATCGTTCAGATTGTCATGCGCTGCGGCGTCCAGCAGTTCGAAGGCCTTGATCGCCGCCTGCTTGTCCTCTTCCGTCGCGCGGACGCAGGAAAAGGCGGCAGCGACCGGTTCGATCACCAGGCGCAGCAGGTAGATTTCCTCGGCCTGGTCGGCCGACATGGGGCGGACGAACCAGCCGCGATTGGCCTGACTGGTCAGTAATCCCTCATGCTCCAGCCGCGCCAGCGCTTCGCGCAAGGGAATTTTGCTGACGCCCAGTTCGGCCGCGAGAGCATCCTGCCGTACCGGCTCCCGGTCAGGCAACTTTCCCTCGACAATCCGTTCGCGGATCACTTCAAAGATACGTTCGGCAAGAGTGCGGACGACGATGGTCACCTGTCTGTCTCCATATAGGGCGCTGCGATGCCGGAATAGCGCGTCGCAACCAGACCGTATATGGTAGATGATGTGGTGTTGCACTGCAAAGGCGTGGCTTTATCGATGCCCGACAGCATGATCATCGCCCGGCACGCACGTCGGCACGAGCCGACGATAATATACTGGGATGGATGTCGCGCATGGTGGAGCAAGGCCTGTTGCTGTGCATAATTTATATAAGGTATACGATAAATTATCGAGGATGCAATGCGTTTTCGCTTCCGCCTTCCTGCCAGAGCGGCGGACCGGCTTAGACCGGGATAGCGCCTCGCCAGCGGATGTATTGCTGCGCCCCGATATTGAGGGTCAGGACGAATGCGCCGATCGCTGCCGCGACCAGGCCGATGCGCAGATAGGCGTCGAGGATGATCGCCCGGTCGCCGCCATTGGCGCCGCCGCCCATCACCTCGATCACCGAAGCGATGACGCCCGCGCTGAAATTGCCCGCCGCCGTCGCCAGGAACCAGGTGCCCATCAGGAAGCTGGTCATGTGGCGCGGCGCGAAGCGCGACATGGCGGACAGGCCCACCGGGGAAAGGCACATTTCCCCCACGGCATGACAGAGGAACAGCAGGAAGATGAAGGTGAGCGGCACTTTCTGATCCGCCGGTACAAGCTGCGCCGCCGCCATCAGCACGAAGCCGCCGCCGACCATGATGATGCCGAAACCGAAGCTGCTGAGCGGGGTCGGCATTCGGTTGCGTTTCGCCAGTCGCAGCCACAGCGCGGCGAAGGGCAAGGCGATCAGGCAGACGAAGAGAGGGGGTAGCGCCTGGAAGACCGAAGCCGGTACCTCATAGCCCAGGATCATGCGGTTTACATGATAGTCGATGAAGAGGTTGAGCGACGATCCGCTTTGTTCATAGAGGCCCCAGAAGACCGGTTGAATGACGACCAGCGCCAGCGCATACAGCAGCTTGCGCCGTTCCTCCCCCTCCAGCCGCGCCAGTGCGATCCAGACCAGCAGCAGCCCGACCAGCAGCCCGCCTGCGGCGAGAAGCGTGCCGGTCAGCTTGGGCGACACCAACAATAGCCAACTCAGCAGGGTGAGGGGGATGGTGCTGCCATAGATCAGCCATTCGCGTTTCACGCCCAGCACGGGTTGCGCCAGGGCTGCCGGATCGGGCGCTTCGCCGCCGCCCAGCAGATGACGCTTGCCGCGCGCAAAGACGATGATGCCCGCGATCATGCCGATGGCCGCCGCGCCGAAGCCGTAGCTCCAGCCCAGCGTTTCGCCCAGCAGGCCACACATCAACGGACCGACCGCGCCGCCGATGTTGATGCCCATGTAGAAGAGTGTGTAGGCGGAATCCCGTCGCGGATCATGCTGGGCATAGAGCTTGCCCACCAGCGCCGAGATATTGGCTTTGAGAAAGCCGGTGCCGACAACGATGAGCGACAGGCCGATCCAGAAGACGCCTAACGTGGCTTGCGATCCACCCAGGAAATCTTCCGTTCCCAGCAATATATGGCCGCTGGCGATCACCATCCCGCCGAACAGCACCGCCTTGCGCTGCCCCAGCCACCTGTCTGCCAGATAGCCGCCGATCATCGGCGAGAGGAAGACCAGGGCCAGATAGGAACCGTAGAGAAGGCCCGATTCCTTGCCCGAATAGAGAAAATGGCGAGTGAGATAGAAAATCAGGAGCGCGCGCATCCCGTAGAAGGAGAAGCGTTCCCATAATTCGGTGAAGAAGAGGACGTAGAGACCCTTGGGATGGCCCCAGAGCGTTTCGGGCTGATGGGACGGAATGGTGATCGCCATGTCAGCGTGGGATCAGCGTGACGCGCGTCACTCCAGCGTCCAGCGGGATGGCATAGCCGCCTCGATCGGCTGCTGCGCCGTCGATCGCATAGGGGCGGCCGTCCCTGGTTGTTGTCTCGAACAGCAGCCGCGCCTTGGGAGTGGCAGCATCGGCGGGATCGAGCGCCAATATGACCTGTCCCGAAGCGCTGTCATAGTCGGCGCCGGCGATCCGCCCCGCCTCCAGCGTGATCCACAGGCCTGCCGGCGCAATGAACAGGCGACGGCGCGCGCCGTCCTGCGGCACGACATGGACGATTGCGCCATCGGCCTGCACCTTGCCGCCGAAGCCCAGCCAGCCGAATGTCTTATCCTTCACCACATAAGTCGCCGATGCGATCGCATGGCCGTAAAAGCCCATGCCATAATCGCCGCTGATCGCGTCCCATTTCATCATGTCGGGCCAGCTATGGAAGGCGGCCGAACCGAAGCCCTGCTGGTCGATATTGGTGATGCCGCCCATCATCCCGCCATAGGCAACGCGCAGCAGGTGCAGGTCTTCGGGATTCTGGCGATAGGCGTCGAACAGCGGCACGGCGTTGAGCGCTGATCCATAATGGTGAATCTGCCGCTCGATCCGTGATACCTTGCCGCCGTAGAGGAAGTCCCAATAGCGACGGGCATTGCCGTTATAGCCCCAACTAGGGATGGTCGGGTCATAGCCCAATATTACCTCTTTGGTTATGTCGGCCTGTGGCTGATACCCGAAATAGCGCATCCAGGCATAGACTTCGGGCTGGCCGGTCGAATCCCAGGCCATTTCGCTACCGAAAGGATATTTGAGCGTGCGCCAATGGTCGGCGCGACCCTTCATCAGCTTCTCCATCTCGTCCGCTTCGGTGGTCAGGCCTTCGCGCTTCAGATCCTTGAGGATGTCGAGGAAGACGTCGCCTTCCATCTGCCCGAATTGGGCATAATAGGGTGCATCGCGCATCATCGCGACCGAGGTGCGATAAGCCCAGTCGAGATAGAAGCGCCAGTCATGCTGCTTCACCAGCCCCTGGTTTTCGCGGGCGAGGCGATAGAGCACCCAATGGCCGATCGCGACATGGGGATAATTATAGGAGCGGCCGAGATCGTCGGCCTCTTTCTTCGGCCAGGCGGTCCAGTTCTTCCAGTTGATCGACGGATCGTAGAAGTTCGGAAACGCCTTGGGATCGTAATAGAAAAGGCTCTTCTTGACGGCCCCGGCATGGTCGCCTTCCGCGACTTGGAGATGACCGAGGACCGTCTCGTTGACCAGCCGCTCCAGCTTGGCGACCTCTTCCGGGTTCGGATTGTCGAGTTGCTTGATCGCGGCGGCGACCCAGCTTCCCGCGCCGCCTTCATCGCTCATCCCGGCGACCCAGACGCGGCCGTCCTGGGTCAGGATTTTATTCTCCTCCCGGTCATAGGTGAGGATGGCGGGCGAACGGTGGAAAGGGTCATCCTTGCCCTCGAACCACTGATTGGTCGTAGTGAAGTGGCCGATATCGGCCATCACCTGCTCCAGCGGCTTGGTGATATAGTAGCTGACGGTCTGGGCCTGCCCGTCGGCATAGGTGATGGTGAGACGGGCCTGACCCCAGCCGCTGGCCTTCACATCATAGCGCGCCCAGCCGGTGCCGCTGTCCGCGGGCGTTGCGGTCAGCGCGGTGGCGGGGAAGCTTTCGATCTTCGCGACCGGGCTGGGTGATTTCAGGAAGAGGCTGGCGGACTGGTCGGAGGGTACGACATAGCCGGGAATCCCGACCGCAACTGGCCGCTTGTTGGCGACCAGTATATCCTCGATCGCGCGGATGCCGGGGGAGGTTACGAAGCGCAGGCCGATGGTGCGGCTCTGGCCGGGGGTAAGCGTGATGCTGGTCGGCTCGTTCCATTGTTGCCCGGCCTTGGCCCATTCCTTCTGGGCAAAGCCCTTGCTGGCGATGGTCCAGTCGTAGAAGCCTTCCGACACCTGGCTGCGGGGGCTGCGGTCGATGAAGATGTCGTCCTTGGGCGCGGCGCGCGCTTCCAGTACCGGGCGATAGGCTTCGAGCGGAGTGCCCTTTTCGGGCAGCACCAGCAGGGCGGGGCCTTGGCCGTTGAGGCGCGTGACCTGCACATAGCCCGCGTCGCGGCCGATATAGGGATCGACGAAACTCGCCTGTGCATGGGCCTGATCCAGGTCGCGATCGAGGATGATATTGTCGAACACCATCGGCAGGCCGAGCGCACCGATCTCCACCGGCGCGCGGCTGGTGTTCACCAGCGTGAAGCGCAGCGCGAGCACGCCATTGTCATTGACCCACTGCCGCTCGACGCGCAGCGGGATGTCCGCGCCCATCGACGCCGTGATGTCCGCCGCCGCCAGCATGTCGCCGCGCACCGCCAGCTTGACGATGGGCTTGCGCGCATGGGCGGAGGAGAAATCCTGCCACGCCCCGTCGCCGCTTTTCAGGCGGATGTGGATGTCGCCGATATGGACATAGCCATCGCCCGCTCGCTCGGCCTCCCGGCCCGCAGGCACGAAGTCGAACGTGGTCTCCCCGGTCGG
The DNA here is from genome assembly GCF_022758885.1 of Sphingobium sp. BYY-5. Lineage (NCBI taxonomy): Bacteria > Pseudomonadati > Pseudomonadota > Alphaproteobacteria > Sphingomonadales > Sphingobiaceae > Sphingobium > Sphingobium sp. BYY-5. Next base: position 420,015 of record NZ_JALEBH010000002.1, on the reverse strand, counting down.
AGACAGATGCGCCAGCGTCTGCGTGTCGGTGCGCAGCGCGAGGTCGAAGGCCGGGGTCCTGAACGCGGTCCTCGCGATCGGCGGGAAGACCTTCTTGGCCGGCTGGGCCTGAGCGAGGGCGCCTGCGGCAGGCATCATGACCGGCGCGGACGCCAGCAGCAGGGCGATGAGCGGCAGTGTCTTTGTCATCTCTGTCCTCATGGAAATCATCTGGCCGCAGCGGTGCGGGCAGCTTGCGGTCCGGCAATTGGCACATCCAACGGCGGCGGCGTTTCGCCGAGCAGGTTCAGCGTGAAATAGTCACGCAGCTTCTTCCAGAAGAAGGGCTGGTAGACCCGGTGGGTGGTGTTGGGCAGCACGACCAGATCGACATCGCGTCCGGCGTCCATCAGCGCCTTGGCGAGGCGGAAGCTCTCCGTCACCGGCACATTGTCATCGATATCGCCATGGATCAGCAGCAGCTTGCCCATCAAATTGCCCGCGACCGACATGTTGCTGTTGCGCTCCCAGGTCGCTTCGTCGGCATTGCCCATGGACACTTCGGGCCACCATGTCTTGTCCAGCCGCAGGTCGTGATTGCCGGAGGAGGAGACGCCGACCTTGAAAAAATTGGGCCGCCGCAGCACGAAGCGCGCGGTGTCATATCCGCCCGCCGACCCGCCGAAGACGCCGACACGGTTCACGTCCATATAGGGATATCGGGCGGCCATCTGGCGGATGAGGGCGATATGATCGTCCAGGCCTACTTCGCCCAGATTCTGGTAGGCGGGCAGACGGAACGCCTGGCCACGCCGCGAGGTGCCCGTGCCGTCAATCATCACCACGATCGCGCCCAACTGCGCCACGCTGTTGCCCGCGACGCGACGGGCGTCGCTCCAGGTGGCCGGCACGTCGGTCGTGGTCGGCCCGGTATAGACATTGTCGATGATCGGATAGCGGCGCTTCGCATCGAAATGCGCCGGGCGGAAGATCATGCCATAGATCGGCGTATGGCCATCCGCCGCCACGCCCCGGAAGGGTTCGGGCGCGGTATATCCCGCCGTGCGCAGGCGGCTGTCATCGGCCTTTGCCAGTTCCATGACGATCCGTCCGCTCTGCCCGTCGCGCAGCACGGCGCGTGTGGGGCTGGTCGGGCTGGACATCTGATCCACGATCCACTTGCCGTCGTCGGACAGCGTCGCGTCATGATCCAGTGGTTCGGGCGTCAGTTCGGTCGGCTCGCCACCGTTCAGCGGCACGCGGTAGAGCGCGCGCCAATAGGGATTGCGGGTCTTTTCCCGGCCGACGCCGGTCACGACGAGCGATGTCTTGTCCCCGGCAACATGGTCGACCGACAGCACTTCCCATTCCCCCTGAGTAAGCATTTTCCCGCCATCGGGCGCATCAGGGGTGACGAGATAGAGCTGCGCCCAGCCGGACCGTTCGGAGATGGAGAGTTCCCCGCCCAGGTCCGGGGCGGGCAAGATCATGCTGGAGGTGACGGTGACGAGCGGTTCCACTGCCTCATGCGCGACGATGCGCGCTGCGCCGGTCTCCGGATCGGCCTGATAGACGGCTTGCTGCTTGTAGCCGCGTTCGGTCCACAGGATGCGCGGCTTGCCGTTGATCCAGCCCATGTCGGGCGGTGAGGGATAGAGGATGGATTCGCTGGGAATCGCTAGCGGCACGATCTTCGCCTTGCCCTGGCGCATCGCCTGTTCGACATTGACGACGAAGCGGGTCGCCTGCGGCAGCGTCTCCGCGCCGGCGAGAGGATAGATGTAGGAGAAGCTGCGCGGATAGAAGCTGCCTGGCGGGTTCTGCTGGGTGATGGACAGTTTCTTCACGTCGCGCGTGTCGAGCCGCCAGCTCAGAAGATAGCGGCCGTCGGGCGACCATTGGGCCGACACTGGCATGTCCGGTTCTTCGGTGCCTTCGCGCAATATGTCGGCCAGTTGCGGGATGGAGCGGCCATAGGGCTGCTCGCGCGTACCGTCGATGGTCAGCGCCACCTCGCGGCCGCTTTTGCTGTCGATGGCGATCAGATTATAGTTGCGGGCGACGATGCGGAACCGGCCGTCGGGGGAGGGAAGGGCATGATCGTCCGCTTTCTCCTCGGCGACACGTTCCGCCTTTCCGCTAGTGTCGAGACGCCACAGTCCGTCGAGCGCGCGGAAGCGAACGATGTTGGCTGCCGGGTCATAGTCGACATCCGCGATCTTCGCGGCGTCGATGTCTATTGGCTTGCCGCTCGCGGACGTCAGGGCGGCGAGCAATTGCGTCGTGGTCGTGATCTGCTTCCTGGCCAGCGTAGCGAGATCGACATAGGCATAGGTCTGGTTCAGCCGATTGCCGGTGCGATAGAACAGCCCCTTGCCGTCGCCCACAAAATGGGGGGCGACGTCCGCATTGTCGATCAGGTCGCCAAGGGCCTGGCCGTTGAATGTGTCGGCCAGCGCATAACGGGTGGCGATATCCGGCGCGGACGCCACCATAGGCGCCGCCGGTCGCGCCGAAACGGTGGTCGGGATGGTCGCTGCCCAGGCCAGCGCCAGCAGACTGATCGATTTCGAAACGGAATAAGGGAACATGCCCATGACTGCGTGCTGCCCATGATTTCAGGAAAGATGGCGCAGTCATGACCATTCATCATGGATGCGTCAATAAAATTATACGATATATGATCTGGCCTTTCCTGGCGCGGCGCCAAATGTCGCATGAAGAAGATCGCGCTGCTATGGCCCAACAGACATGTCTTTCCGGTCGAGGCGGGCGCCGCCGCCGACCCCTCTCATGTCCCTGAATAGATGCAGTTTCTGGACCGTCCGGCAAATGGGGATTGACAGGAGAAAGGCACGGCCTATCGTATAGTATACGATATTCAGTAGGAGTGTTTGGATCATGAAAGCCAATCGCCGCGAGTGGCTGGCGGGGGTTGCTGCCCTTGCCATGTGCACCGTCCCCTTTTCGGGCATGGCGGCGATCACGCCCCGGATTCCGCTGCGCGCCAAGCCTCTGCCGCTGACCGATGTGCGGCTGAACCCGTCCGACTATGCGACCGCAGTCGAGGTAAATATCGCCTATCTCCTGTCGCTCAGCCCCGATCGTTTCCTGCATAATTTCCGCAAATATGCCGGGCTGGAGCCGAAAGCGCCCATTTATGGCGGCTGGGAGTCAGATACGATCGCCGGCCATACGCTAGGCCATTATATCACAGCGCTGGTGCTGGGGTGGCAACAGGCGGGCAATGAAGAATGCCGCCGCCGCGCCGACTATATCGTCGATGAACTGGCGCTCTGCCAGGCACAGCGTAAGGACGGCTATATCGGCGCGCTCGGCCGCAAGACCAAGGATGGCAAGATCGTCGACGGCGAGCAGATTTTCCCCGAAGTCATGGCTGGGCAGATCAAGTCCGGCGGCTTCGACCTCAACGGAAGCTGGTCGCCGCTCTACACCGTCCACAAATATTTCGCTGGGCTGCTCGACGTCCATGGCGCCTGGGGCAATGCCACGGCGCTGGATGTGGCGACCGGCCTCGCCGGCTATTTCGAGAAGGTGTTCGCCGCGCTCAATGACGCGCAGATGCAGGAACTGCTGGGTTGCGAATATGGCGGTCTTAACGAAAGCTATGCTGAACTTTATGCTCGCACCGGCGACGCGCGCTGGCTGGTGGTGGCGGAGCGCATCTATGACCGTAAGGTTCTCGATCCGCTGGTGGCGCAGGAAGACAAGCTCGCCAATTTCCACGCCAATACGCAGGTGCCCAAGCTGATCGGCCTGGCGCGCATCCATGAACTGACCGGCAAGGAGGAACCGGCGCGGGCCGCGCGCTTCTTCTGGGAACGGGTGACGCAGCATCACAGCTATGTGATCGGCGGCAATGCCGACCGCGAATATTTCTTCGAACCCGATACGGTGGCGTTGCACCTGACCGAATCCACCTGCGAACATTGCAACAGCTATAATATGCTGAAGCTCACCCGGCATCTCTATGGCTGGCAGCCCGACGGCGCGCTGTTCGACTATTATGAGCGCGCGCATCTTAATCATGTCATGTCGGCCCAGAACCCCGCCAATGCCGGCTTCACCTATATGACGCCGATGATGAGCGGCGCGCCGCGCGGCTATTCGCAGCCCGACGAGGATGCCTTCTGGTGTTGTGTCGGCTCCGGCATGGAAAGCCACGCGAAGCATGGCGATTCCATCTATTGGGAGGGTGACGACACGCTGTTCGTCAATCTCTACATCCCGTCCGAAGCCCAATGGAAGGCGAAGGGTGTCGGCCTGACGCTCGATACCGAATATCCGTTCAAGCCCGGCATCCGCCTGACGATAGACGCCGCGCGACAGGGGCAGTTTGCACTCGCGCTGCGTATTCCCGGCTGGGCGAACGGGCGCTTTACCCTGACCGTCAACGGCAGCCCGGTGTCGGCGATGCCCGCCAATGGCTATGCGGTCATCAACCGGCGCTGGAAGAAGGGCGATGTGGTGTCGCTTTCGTTACCGCTCGACCTGCGCCTCGAATCCGCGCCGGGGGCACCTGATGTCGTTGCGGTGGTGCGCGGGCCGATGGTGATGGCGGCCGACCTTGGTCCGGCGGAAATGGACTGGACCGGCGTCGAACCCGCAATGGTCGGCGAAGAGCCGCTGACCGCCTTCGCCCCGATCGTGTCGGATCGCCCGCGCTATCGCACGCAGAATATCATCCGTCCGGCGAACCTCGCCTTCGTGCCTTTCTACAGCCAATATGAACGGCGCAGCGCGGTCTATTTCAAGCGTTTCTCCGAAACGGCGTGGAAGCAGGAGGAGGCCGCCTTCCTTGCCGAACAGGCGCGGCAGAAGGATCTCGCCGCCCGATCGATCGACATCATGCATCTGGGCGAGATGCAGCCCGAACGCGATCATGCGCTGACGTCGGAGATCAGCTATCCCGTCTCCTATCGCGGACGCAACGGACGTGATGCGCGATCGGGCGGCTATTTCGAGTTCGCCATGAAGGTGAAGCCCGGCCCGCTGCTGCTCCAGGCGACCTATTGGGGTGGCGAGCGCAAACGCAGCTTCGACATAGTGATCGACAATGTGACGCTCGCCACCCAGAGCCTCGATAACGACAGACCGGGCAAGTTCCTGGATGTCGACTATCCGATCCCGGAGGCGCTGACCAAGGGCAAGAACAGCGTCAAGGTGCGTTTCGTGCCGCATGATCGTAGTTCGGCCGGGCCGGTGTTCGGCGTGCGCCTCTTCACCGCCAAGCCCGGCACCCCGGCGTGAGTGATGTCGCGCTGACGCTGGGGCAAGCGGATGCGCTGGCCCGCAAGGTGCTTGAAAGCCGTGGCCTCGCGCCCGATCACGCCGCCGCCGTCGCGCGGACCATGGTGGCGGGCGAGCGGGACGGTTGCGCGTCGCACGGCCTCTATCGCCTGCTGGTCGCCGCCAATTCGATCGAGCGCGGGGTCGTCGTACCCGACGCCGTGCCGGTGGTGAGCGAACCGGCCGCTGCGCTGGTTCGTGTCGATGGCAAGGGCGGCTTTGCGCAATTACCCTTCGAGCGCGGCCTCCCGCTGTTGGTCGGCAAGGCGCGCAAGTTCGGCATCGCCGCCATGGCGCTCAACAATGTCGTGCATTTTGCCGCGCTCTGGCCGGAAGTCGAGGCGGTCGCCGAACAGGGACTGGTCGGCCTCGCTTTCACCCCCAGCCATGCCTGGGTCGCGCCGGAGGGTGGGACGAAGCCTGTCTTCGGCACCAACCCGATTGCCTTTGGCTGGCCACGCCCCGGCAAGCTGCCCTTCGTCTTCGACTTTGCCACCAGCGCGGTGGCGCGGGGCGAGATCGAACTGCACCGCCGCGCGGGCAAGGCGATCCCACTCGATTGGGGCTATGATGTGGAAGGCTATCCGTCGATCGACCCGAAGGCGGTGCTGGACGGCGCGATGCGTACTTTCGGCGGGCATAAGGGGTCGGCGCTCGCCGCCATGGTCGAGCTGATCGCCGGGCCGCTGATCGGCGACATGACCAGCGCGGAGTCCATGGCGGCGGACGAAGGCCGGATGGGATCGCCGATCGGCGGCGAACTGGTCATTGCGGTCGATCCGGCGGGCTTTCTGGGCGCCAGCGTCGAGGATCATCTGCGCCGCGCTGAGGCGATGTTCGACGCGATCGAGGGGCAGGGCGCGCGCCTGCCCGGATCGCGCCGCTATGCCGCGCGGGCACGGTCGGACGTGGAAGGCGTGTGCATTCCGGTACAGCTTCACCGGGACATATTGGCATTGTTGGAAGGGGAAATGGCGTGACGATCTTTGGCGGCCGGACCTGGTTGCTTGCCGGGGCTGCATTCTTCAGCCTGACGGCGCCGTCCGCCCAGGCCCAGCCTACGGCCCTATCCGCCGACCAGGCGTTCGAGGCGATCTATACGGCGGAATATGACTGGCGGCAGAAGCAGTTCGGTCCCAGCGAGGATGGTCCCAAGGATCAGGGGCTGTTCCTGCCCGATGTTGGCCCGCAGGCGCAGGCGGCGCGGCTCGCTCGCTGGGAGCAGGTTGAAAAGCAGCTTGCCGCGATCAAAGTCGATCAATTGACGCAGGCACAAGCCGTCAATTTCGCCGTCTATAAAGGACAGATTGACGCGCTCCTCGCCGAGCAGCGTTATCGCGATTATGAAAAGCCGCTCAACGCCGACACCAGCTTCTGGGGCGAACTGGCGGGCTGGGCGCGTGATCCGCTGCGCGACGAGGCGGGCGCGCGGCGCTATATCGCCATGCTGCGTGACATTCCGCGCTATTATGACCAGCAGATCGCCAATATGCGCGCGGGCCTCAAGCGCGGTTTCACGCCCGCGCAGATCACGCTCCAGGGCCGCGACATTGGTGTCGCGCAGGTGGTTGATGCGAAGAGCGTCGAGGAGTCGCCTTTCTACGCGCCGTTCAAAACGCTACCCGCGACCATCCCCGCCGATGTGCAGGCCAAGCTGAAGGCCGAGGCGCAGGCCGCGATCACGCAGGCGGTGGTGCCCGCGCACCAGACGCTGCTGACCTTCCTGCGGCGGGAGTATATTCCCGGCGCGCGCAAGGATCTGGCCGCCTACAAGCTGCCCGACGGCAAGGCCTATTATCAGTCCAAGATCCGCGAGTTCGTCACCCTCGACAAAAGCCCGGCGGAGATCCACGAGATCGGCCTTGCCGAAATGGCGCGCATCCGCGCCCAGATGGGTGAGGTGATGCAACAGGTGGGTTTCAAGGGCGACCTTCCGGCCTTCCTCACCTTCCTGCGCACCGATCCGCAATTCTATGCCAAGACGCCGCAGGAACTGCTCAACCGGGCCGCCTGGATCGCCAAGACCTTCGACGGGAAGGCTTCGCAATATTTCGGCCGAATGCCGCGTATGCGTTTCGCGATCAAGCCGGTGCCGGACGATATCGCCCCCTTCTACACCGGCGGGCGTGGCGGGCCGGGCATCTATCTGGTCAACACCTATAACCTGCCCTCGCGTCCCTTCTACTCACAGGTCGCGCTGACCCTGCATGAAAGCGCGCCGGGCCATGCGATGCAGATGCCGCTGGCGGCCGAAAACAAGGCCTTGCCCGCCTTCCGCCGCGATACTTACCTCTCCGCCTATGGCGAAGGCTGGGCGCTCTATTGCGAGGCGCTGGGCGAGGATATGGGCATGTATGAAACGCCCTATGACCGGTTCGGGATGCTGAGCTATCAGGCGTGGCGCGCGTCGCGGCTGGTGGTCGATACGGGCATTCACGCGATGGGCTGGACCCGCAAACAGGCGCAGGATTATCTGCACGACAATACGGCCCTGTCCGATCATGAGATCGAGACGGAGGTCGATCGCTATATCGCCTGGCCGGGGCAGGCGTTGTCCTATTATATGGGCGAACTGGCCTTTGTCGGCGCGCGGCAGAAGGCGGAAAAGGCACTGGGGCCGAAGTTCAACATCCGCACCTTCCATGACGCGGTGCTGGCGTTGGGCGCGGTGCCGTTGCCGGTGATTGACCAGCGCGTAGACCAGTTGATCGCCGATGGCGGCAAGGGGCCGTATCCCGATGAGGAATAGACTGCTCGTCGGCCTTGCGCTGGCGATGGTGGCCGGTTCGGCCCGCGCGGAAGAGCCGCGCCAGATCAGCGTGCCGGGCAATCCCATCCTGGCGGATGGCGACTATTATTCGACGGACCCTGCGCCCTTCGTCGCCGATGGCGCATTGTGGATATTGGCGGGCCGCGACCAGGCGCCGCCCGACGTCAATGATTTCATCATGGGCGAATGGCAGTTGCTCAAGACCGACGATCCGGTGGCGGGCAGGTGGACCCATTATCCGAACATCGCCCGGCCCGAAAATGTCTTCGCCTGGGCGGAGGAGGCGCGCGCCTATGCCGGGCAGATCGTGCAGGGGCCGGACAAGCGTTACTATTTCTACGCGCCGGTGCTGGAAAAGAACAGTGACGCCAAGGACCGTTTCGCCATCGGCGTGGCGGTGGCGGACAGTCCGATCGGGCCGTGGCGCGATGCGCATCCGTCGGGACCAATCATCTCCCAACGAGTGCCGGTGAAGAACGATATCCAGAATATCGACCCGACCATCCTCATCGACGATGATGGCCGCGCCTATATCTATTGGGGTACGTTCGGCCAATTGCGTGGTATTGAGCTGGACCGCGACATGGTGACGCCCAAGGGAGCGGAACAGGCGATCGAAGGGCTGACCGGCTTCTTCGAGGCGCCCTGGATCATGAAGCGCAAGGGCGTCTATTATATGCTCTATGCCGGCAACAACGCCGGTCCGACCTCCGACTGCACCCAGGCGGTCTATCATGCCTGTATCGCCTATGGCACCGCGTCCTCGCCGATGGGACCGTGGACCTATCGCGGGGTCGTGCTGAAACCGGTATCCTCGACCACATCCCATCCGGGCGCGGTCGACTATAAGGGGCAATGGTATCTGGCCTATCACACCGCCGATGCGAAGGGCGGGGGGCATTTCCGCCGCAGTGTGGCAATCGACCGGATGGAATGGGATGACAGCGTCACGCCTGCGCGTATCCGCACGGTTGTGCCGACGCTGCGGCCCCAGCCGCCGTTGCCGCCTACCCGCAACATCGCGCGCGCGGCCTCTGCGAACGCCTCCAACGATCCGGTGCCGGTCCAGTTCTGGATCAAGGCGCTGAATGACGGCATCACCAAGGCTGCACCCTTGCCGCCCGATATGTGGGGAAGCTGGACCGCAAACAATCCGCCCAGCCAATGGATCGAATATCGCTGGGACAAGCCGGTCACGATCAACGGATCGCGCATCTGGTTCTGGAACGACCAGCCGGCCGGATCGGGCATCGGCGTGGCGCCGCCGGCCGCCTGGCATCTGGAATATTGGAACCAGGGGTGGGAAGCCGTGCCGGGCCATGGCGTTTACGGCACCACGCCTGGCATGTTCCAGGCGGTTGCTTTCCCGCCGATCCGCACCCGTTGCCTGCGGGCGGTCATGACGGCGTCGGGTGACGGCAAGAGCCACGCCGGCCTTGCCGTCCAGGAATGGGCGGTGCTGGCACCCAAGGCTGCGCCGCCGATTACGCGCAAAGGGGATGAAGGACCGGCGCCCGCCTGCGGTTGAACCGTACAGCAAAACGGACAGTTCCACGACAAGGGGAATGCGGATGAGCCGCATTCCCCTTTTTCTTTGATTTTCTGTGACTTGGGCGGGTGATTTTGCACCTTTGCGGCTTTGTTGCCGGCAGCTTGCAATTTTCTTGACTCCGACAAAATAATGTAGTTGGTATACGATATAAAGTAAGGCGTTAAGTCTGATAAAAGGGGAAAAGGGATGAAGTCACGTACGATTTTCAACATGTCGGCGGCTTTGTCCGTCCTTGCATTTGCGTCCGTTTCCGCCATGGCAATGGCGCAGAATGCGCCCAATTCCTCGGACTCCAAGGATACCACCAAGGCAGACATCATCGTCACCGGCGTCCGCGGCAGCGTCGAGGCTGCATCCACCAAAAAGCGGAACAGCAAGCAGATCGTCGACTCGATTGTCGCGGAAGATGCCGGTAAATTGCCGGACAATAACGTTCCTGAAGCGCTGGCGCGCGTGACCGGTGTGCAGATCGACCGCGCGCGCGGTCAGGGGCAAAGCGTGACAATTCGCGGCCTTGCCCAGGTGCAGACCACGGTCAACGGCAACAATACCAACCTTGGTGATGGCCGTTCGCTCAATCTCGCGGATATTCCGGCTGAACTGCTCAAATCGGTGGACATCTACAAGACCCGTTCGGCCGATCAGGTCGAGGGCGGCATCGCCGGTACCGTCAATGTCGAATTGCGCCGGCCGTTCGATCTCAAGAAGGGCTGGACTGTCGCGGGCAGCCTTCGCGGCTCCTATGACGACATCTCCGAGAAAGTCAGCCCCTATGGCAGCCTTCTGGTGGCGAACCGCTTCGATACCGGCATCGGTGAAATCGGTTTCCTGGTGAACGCTTCGCTGACCAGAAACAATTATCGCGAAAACTATATCGAGAGTGAATCGCCTTTCAAGACCAACATCGATGGCTCGACCGTGGTGATCCCGTATCGAGCGCAATACGGCATTGAGCAGGGCAATGTGAAGCGCCCCTCCATCAATGCCGTGTTGCAGTGGCGGGCGAGCGACAATCTCGATTTTGTGCTGGAAGGCGGCTATCTGGGATCGCGCGAAAAGCGCTCGGTCGAACGCCTCTACGTCCAAGATATGCCGTTCGCCACCAACTATAGTGACATCGTGCTCATGCCTGACGGCCGGACGGTGAAGTCGTTGACGATCAGCAATCCGAACGGTATTCCGGCGGGCATAGATTCCCAATATAATTCAATCCACTCGAACCTCTACACCAGCAACCTCGAAGCACATTGGCATAATGATCGCGTGCAACTTAACGTCAGTGCGCAGTATAACTGGTCGAATGAAGGCAATTATTTCGTCGAGACCATTTTGCGCCCGACGAACCTGAACTCGGCCACAGTCGATTTCGCTTCGGACCTGTACAGCAAGGGTGCGCCGTCGATCACCTTCAACGGCGTCGATCTTTCCGACCTGTCGAGTTATGGGATAGACCGCTTCCAGGACAATCGTGGCGGATCGAAGAACAAGGAATTCGCCAGCCAGGCCGACCTGACCCTGCGGCTTAGCGACGAATCCTTCCTGCGCAGCCTGCAGGTCGGCGGACGTTACAATCAGCGCCGCACCAGCCGCTATTATGGCTATCGGGACGGCTTTCCACGTGTGAACGGGACTTATGCGCCGCTGAGCCTATTCCCCGGCTATGACAGCGCGTCGCTGGTCGGTCCTGACATTGGCGGTGCCACCACCCAATGGTATCGCATCCCCGGATCGGTGGTACTTTCGAATATTGACGATATTCGCGCCTTCATCCAGCAATATGATCCCGCCAACACCGAGCGGTTTTCGAGCGTCTATCCGCCGAGCGACCGTGGCCAAACCTTCGAGTCCAACGAGAAGAATTTCGCAGCCTACGCCCAACTCAACTGGGGCTTTAAGCTGGGTAGCATTCCCGTCGATGGTTTGGCCGGCGTGCGTTACACCAATACATGGGGCAATTCGCAAAGCTTCAACTACCGTCCGGGTGACGTGACCAACGGCTATCAGGACATTGTCCAGGCATCGCCGGGTCACGGCAATTATTATGATGTCCTGCCCAGCGCTTCGGCGATCATCCACTTCACGCCGAAAATGCAGCTTCGCCTTGCCTACAGCACGAACGTCCAGCGCCCCAGTTTCTTTGATTCGCGTCCCTTCTATTATGCCGAGACGCGCGCCAATCCGCCGGTCGTCTATGCGGGCAATCCGGACCTGAAAGCCCAGCGTGAGCAAGCCTTCGACATCAGCGCCGAATATTATTTCGGGCGCGGAGGGCAGATTTCACTCGCTGGTTATCACAAGAAGGCCACGGGATTCCTGCTCAGCAGCCGTGAGCAGGCTAACGCTGCACAATTGGCTCTCTATGGAATCGACCTGGCCAAGTATAATGCATCCTTCGGTTATATCGAGCAGTTACGCAATGTTGGTGACGGCACCTTTACGGGTGTCGAAGGCACGTTCCAGACTTTCTTTGACTTTCTACCGGGCGCACTTCGCAATTTCGGCGTCAGCCTGAATGCGTCGCACATCTTCAAGGCGCGGGTCGAATATGATGATGAGGAAAGTTTTCCGGGCGAGTTTGACTCCCCGAACACTTCGAAATGGACCGCCAATCTGGCCTTGTTCTACGACACGACGAAGTTCAGCGCGCGCGTCGCTTATAACTACCGTTCGTCCTATCGCATGGGTATCTGGCTCGATACCAGCGACGGTACGCAGGATGCGACCTATTCGCCCTATAATGCGTCAACGGAACGGCTCGATGCTGCCGTTAACTACACGCCAGTCAAGTTCATGACCCTGTCGTTGGAGGCGACGAACCTCCTGGGCAGTGATGTGTTCCGTTACCATGGCAGCCAGAATCTCTTGCCGCTGGGCGTTCGCACCCTTGCACGGACAGCGCAAGCCAGCGTCCGGTTTCGCTTCTGAACGGACGGGACGGAAGAAGGACCAGGGGCCGCGACGGAGACGTCGCAGCCCTTTCTCTTTTGGGGCGATCCCGATCGTTGCTACACCCAAACCGCTATAGGATTGCCGCACTGCAAAAAATCCGTTGCAACCTTTAACGTAATATCGTATACGATATTTAGATTATCAGAAAAGGCAGGATGAACATCTATGGCAATTGGTTGGAAGGGCGTGTTCCCGGCGGTCACTACGCAACTGCGTGCGGATCTGTCGATCGACCTCGCCGATACGCAGCGCGTCGTTGACGATCTTATCAAGGATGGCGTCACCGGTATCATTGCGCTGGGTACGGTGGGCGAGAACAACTCCTTGGAATATGATGAGAAAGTGTCGGTTCTTTCCGCGATCGTGGAGGTTGTTGCGGGCCGCGTTCCCGTCATCACCGGCGTGTCGGAGTTTGATACGCGCCGCGCCGTCCGCTATGCTCAGGCGGCTGAAAAGGCTGGCGCGGATGGCCTGATGCTGCTGCCGCCGATGGTGTATGTCACCAAGCCGCACGAACTGGTCGCCCATTTCAAGGGTGTTGCGGACCAGACCGGCCTGCCGATCATGCTCTACAATAACCCACCAGCCTATCGCACCGTCATCGACCAGGATGTGCTGAGCGCGCTGGTCGATGTGAAGAATATCGTCGCGGTCAAGGAATCGGCGCCGGATACGCGTCGCTTCACCGATTTTCGCAACGCATTCGGGGATCGCTATACGCTGTTCGCCGGCCTGGACGACGTGGCGCTGGAGGGGCTGTATCTCGGCGCGCAGGGTTGGGTGTCGGGTCTGACCAACGCCTTCCCCAAGGAGTCGGTCGAACTGGTTTGCGCCTTCGAGCGCGGCGATCATGCCAAGGCGATGGAAATCTATCGCTGGTTCATGCCACTGCTGCATCTGGATGCCGAGCATGATCTGGTCCAGTCGATCAAACTGGCCGAGCAGGTGATGGGCCGTGGTTCGGAGCGCGTTCTGCCCCCGCGCCTGGTGTTGCAGGGTGAGCGTCGCGCCGAGGTCATCGCCATGGTGGAGAAGGCGGCGGCGACCCGTCCCGACCTGTCGGTCGCGGCTGCGGCCTGAGACGAGCGGCGATGCGTCACACCTTCTTCTGCATTGACGGCCACACGGCCGGAAACCCCGTCCGCCTGGTGACGGGCGGGGCGCCGCTGCTGAAGGGCGCGTCCATGTCGGAACGGCGGCAGGATTTCCTGGCGCGTTTCGACTGGATACGCACCGGGCTTTGTTTCGAACCGCGCGGGCATGACATGATGTCGGGCGGCTTCCTCTATCCGCCGGTCGATCCGCAGAATGACATCGGCATATTGTTCATCGAAACCAGTGGCTGCCTGCCCATGTGCGGTCATGGCACGATCGGTATCATCACCTTCGGCCTGGAACATGGCCTGATCCAGCCCGCAACGCCGGGGCGGTTGAAGGTCGAGGTGCCTGCGGGTGTGATTGACATCGCCTATGAGACGGAAGGGCAGAAGGTGACGGCGGTGCGCATCACCAATGTCCCGGCCTATGTCGCGGCGAAGGGGATCGAGGTGGATGTCGAGGGCATCGGCCCGTTGTCGATCGATGTGTCCTATGGCGGCAATTATTATGCGATCATCGAGCCGCAGGGCGCTTATACCGGCCTGGACGATATGGGGGCGTCGCGGCTGATCGATCTGAGTGGTCGCATCCGCACGGCGGTGCGGGAGAAGTATGAACCGGTCCACCCGCTTGATCCCACCATCCGCGGCGTCAGCCATATTCTGTGGGCAGACAGGCCCAAGAGCGATGGTGCCGATGGCCGCAATGCCGTCTTCTATGGGGATAAGGCGATCGACCGCAGTCCGTGCGGCACCGGCACCTCTGCGCGGCTGGCGCATCTGGCGGCATCGGGCCGGTTGAAGGTGGGCGATCGTTTCGTCCACGAAAGCTATATCTGCAGCCGCTTCATCGGCCGGGTCGAGCAGGCGGTGATGCTGGGCGACCAGCCCGCGATCGTCCCGTCGATCGAAGGGTCGGCGGTGGCGACCGGCTTCAACACCATATGGATCGACCGCGCCGATCCTTTCTGGGCCGGTTTCCAGGTGATTTAGAGCGGTTTGCGGTCCGATTGCATCGGCTCGGCCGCTCTGTATCAAGATATACTGATGAGAACTCATGCCGGCCTGTTCCCCGGCGAAAGCCGGGATCCAGTTCGAACCGTGGACCTGGACCCCGGCTTTCGCCGGGGAACAGCATCCGATCGATCTTAATGAGCCATTCTCTACGCAGTTTGGTATAAGTTTTGGTTTAACGCATTTTAGCTGCGCTGGCCTGTGGCTCCGGTCATCAGGTGATTCCACCTGACTGGAAAATGCTCCAAAGGGGAAGGGATCGGCGCGATGGATCCCCTCCCTTTTTCGATCAGCCGCCTGTGAAGACCTGTCTTTGCTCCCCGAGCTTTTCGATGCCGAGCGTCACGACATCGCCGGGGATCAGATACCAGGGTTCGGGCTTCTGCCCCAGGCCGACGCCGGGCGGGGTGCCGGTGGTGATGACATCGCCGGGCAGCAGGGTCATGAACTGGCTGACATAGGCGACGATTTCCGCCACGGTGAAGATCATCGTCTTCGTGCTGCCGTCCTGCTTGCGTTCACCATTGACGTCGAGCCACATGGACAGTGCCTGCGGGTCGTTCACCTCGTCGGCAGTCACCAGCCAGGGGCCGATGGGGCCAAAGGTCGGAAAGCCCTTGCCCTTGTCCCAGGTCGCGCCGCGTTCGATCTGCCATTCGCGTTCGGACACGTCGTTGACGACGCAATAGCCCGCAACGTGATGGAGCGCGTTGGCCTGATTGACACAGTGCGCGGTGCTGCCGATGATGACGCCCAGCTCAACTTCCCAATCGGTTTTGCGCGATCCGGCGGGAATGATGACGGGGTCGTTCGGACCCTGGATGCAGCTTACCCATTTGTTGAACACTACGGGTTCTGCAGGAATGGGCAGGTTCGATTCAGCGGCGTGATCGGCATAGTTGAGACCGATGGCGACAAATTGCCGCGTGCCGCTGACAGGCGGGCCATAACGGACGGGGCCTTCGACCAAAGGCAGAGAGGTTGGATTGATCGCTGTCAGTCGGGCCAGTCCTTCCGGCCCGATCGCTGCGCCATCGATGTCGGCGATATGGCCCGACAGGTCACGAATCCTGCCGTCGGCATCGATCATCGCGGGGCGTTCCTGACCGGCTTCCCCGATGCGGCATAATTTCACTATGAACTCCTTTTCAAAGAGCGTGTCCAAGCGGCATGGGCAGCCGCCAGTCGCGTTGTGTGATGTCGTATGTTTTGTGGTGGTGCAATATTATGGTGAGGCAAGAGAGGATGTGTTCATGAGTGACATGACATGAAACGGCCACGCATTATAGACTCACATCAGCATTTCTGGCGCATCGGAAGACCGGAACAGCTTTGGCCCGATGCGGACTGGCCCTTGCTCCATCGCGACTTTCTGCCCGGCGATTTGCGCACCGCGATCGAAGGGCTGGATGTGGTGGGCACGGTACTCGTCCAGTCGCAGCCGGACGATCGTGACACCGACTGGCTGCTCGATCTGGCGGCGGCTGATTCTCTGATACTTGGCGTGGTCGGCTGGGTCGCGCTGGAGGATAAGCGCGCGCCCGCGCGGATCGCGCAACTCGCGGCGTGGCCGAAATTTGTCGGGCTTCGGCCCATGCTGCAGGCGATAGACGATAACGACTGGATACTTCGGGATGATCTCGCTCCGGCGATCGAAGCGATGCTGGCGCACGGTCTGCGTTTCGATGCTCTTGTCCAGCCGCGACATCTGCCGGCTCTTGTCTGCTTCGCTGAACGCTGGCCGGATCTGCCCATCGTGATCGATCATGGCGCCAAGCCCCATGCGGCGGACATGACCCTAGACCCCTGGCGGGATCAACTCGCGATGCTCGCCCGCCATCCCAATATCTGGTGCAAGTTGTCGGGCCTGCGTACCGAGCAGGCGCAGGGGCAAAGCGCGGATGCGCTGGCTCCCTATATCGCGCATATTCTGAGCAGCTTCGGTGACCGGACGATGTGGGGCAGCGACTGGCCGGTGCTGCTCCATATGGAGGATCGCTATATCGATTGGGTCGATGATGCGCTGCGGCTGGCGGGCGACCTGGATGCGCCGATGCGGGCGCGGCTGTTCGAGGGCGCGGCGCGCGCCTTTTACGGGCTGGCCGCACAGGAGGGGCATAAGTGACGTTGGATTTTGGCAAGCTGGGCTTTGGGGCGGCAGCGATCGGCAATCTCTATCAGGCAATCCCGGATGGCGACGCGCGCTCGCTGCGATCGTCAGGGGGTGCGGACGCGGAGCAGCATCAGCAGCAACGCGCCGACCAGTGAACCGAGCGCCATGACGAAGGCGACCAGCGGCAGGCCGAAGTCGAGGGTGAAGAGGAAGCCGGCGATGATCGGTCCCAGTGCAGCTCCACCACGTCCGACACCGATGACGATGCCGGTGCCACCCGCGCGGACGGCGGTGGGGAAGGATTGGGCTACCAGCGCGTAAAGGCCGACGACCGCGGCATTGGTGCAGAAGCCGCCGGCCGCCGCGACCAGGCTGAGGCCTTGCAGGCTCGTCTGTCCCTGGCCGAAAATGGAGACCATGATGGTCGATGCGACCATGGCGGCGATCACTAGGGCACGGACGGACAAGCGCCAGCTCAATGCGCTGAGCAACAGCGAGCCGAGCAGGCCGCCGACATTGGCCCAGACCAGCACGCCACCTGCCGTTGCCGGCGCATAACCCATGTCGACGACGATCTTCGGTACCCATTTCAGGATGAAGTAGAAGGTCATGATGTGGCAGAAATAGGCGAGCGTCAGCAGAACGGTCGTGCGCCCAAGGCCAGGCGCGAACAGGGCGGACAAGGACGGTTTGGGAGCAGCGGCATCGATGGGGGGCAGGGCGTCGGCAGCGGCATGACCCATGCGGGTCAGTATCCGGTTGATCCGCGCCAGCGCGTCGGGCGACCGCTTCTGCATCAGGAATCCTACCGATTCGGGCAGCAACAACAGGGTGACGGGCAGGAAGAGCGCGGTGACGATAGCGCCGAACAGGAAGATGTCGCGCCATCCCCCGGCGATCAGTAAGTGCGAGGCGACCGAGCCGCCCACGATCGCGCCGATCGGATAGCCTGCCGCCATGATCGCGACCGCAAGGCTGCGCGCGCGGGCATTGGCCAGTTCTGCGACCATTGCGTTGGTGCAGGCGAGCATTCCCCCAATGCCGAAACCCGTCGCAAGGCGGATGATGGAAAGGGAAAGAATGCTCCAGGCCTGGGTCGCCACGCCCATCCCGGCGGCCATGACCACAAGGCAGCCCAATATGGTCGGACGGCGCCCGATGCGATCGGCGAGGTTGCCGAGCAGGACCGAACCGACCGCCATGCCGATCAGCTCCATCGAAAGAACGAGGCCCAACGCGGCGCGATCTATGCCCCATTCGGTGGCGATGCCGGGGGATGCGAAGCTGATCGCCAGCACATCGAACCCGTCGAGCGCGTTGAGCAGGATGCAGAGAATAATCGCTATGATCTGGATTCGGCCCATGGGGCTTTCATCCAATTGGCGTCTGATGGCCGATCCGCTCTGCGTCATTCTCTCCCCCGTCCTTATGTTGTCGACGACTTGGAAACTGTCGGACCTGAGATGATCCTTATAGCGGGCGACAGCGTAGTGGAAGACGGTGTAGCCGAACCGGAGAAGGGGTTTGTCGATTGCCTCAAGGCACGGATAAAGGAATGAGTATCTCGCCCAGAACGATCTGTTTGATATCGGGTGCTCAGCGAGTTGGACGGAGGATCTGATAAATATTCGTCAATATTCGCGTATGGACGTCCTCGATCCACACGCTGCGGGAGCCAGCTTCGATGACAGGCTGGCTCCGTCTCCTATAGCTCGCGCTTTCCGTTGGCCATGATGGCAATCGGCCGGGTTTTGGCCTGTTTGAGAATGCGCCGAAAGGCGCATTCTCAAACAAACTCCTAACCGTTTGATGCGGCTGCGGTTTTCGACTTGGTGGTCTTGATACCGAGCTTTCGGCGGACAGGTTTCGAGGTCCCGGTCGCTGCCACAGATGTCTCGGTCTTTCCCTGCGCCGCTGCTCTTACTTTAGGAGACCGGGGCTTTGCTCCCTTTTCGTGAGTATCGATAGGGGCTCCCGCCGATTTCACCTTGGGGGAAGCCTTGCCGGTGGATACGGGTGGCTTTTCGGCCTCAGGCTTGCTCTTTTTGGGTGCGCGCGGCACGGCAGCGGTGATTACAGGCTGCGGTTCGGACGGCTGCTGTTTTGCCTTGGTTGCGCGTGCGGATGCTATGGAGCGTGGTGCGGTGACTTTGGCTTCGGATTTCCCCTGCTTCTTGCGTCCCGTAACTTTCGCACTTGCCGTATCGTTGGTCGTTGAGGGTGGCGTCACGACTTTCGTGGCGGAGCCGCGTTGACCGAGGCCGATTTTCTGCGCAACCGCCCTGCGTCGCTCGGAATAGCTTGGGGCAACCATCGGATAGGTTTTGGCCAGTCCGAAGCGTTCGCGATATTCGTCAGGAGTCAGTCCATGGGTTGCCAGGTGCCGCTTCAGTGTCTTGTATGGGCGTCCATCGATCAGGCTGATAATATGGTCTCGTGACGCGAGACTTTTGCGAACGCTGACTGCAGGGCTGAATTCCGGCGTTTCAACTTCTGGCGGCGCGGTTTCTGCAATCAATGCGGATCGCGTCGACTGAATGAGGGTCGCCAACTCGTTGCTGGGGACGGGATTGTTGGCAACATAAGCGCTCAACAATTGCACAGTCAGCGTTGTGTAATCGGGCTTTTCAATATCTGCCATGGCGATTTCCTGTCCATATCGATGTCAATCCACGATGTTCGTCATTCTTGCGGATATGGCTATTATTTAGCTGCCAATGACTGATTTTGTCAAAGGTTAGAAATTAGCGGGAAGTTCGACAAGAACATTGTGTTTCGACCAGGGAAAGCATTTGCGGCGAACGTAGGCTGTTATTCGATCAAGATGCTCATCGTCCTGCGGGGGATGAGGACTTTCCCGATCCTGCATTGGAGGTGATCATGGACTGCCCGCGATCGACAAAACGCTGGTCAATATATTGCGAACCAGTTCAGCCTGGCCGCGTGCGCCGGTCTTGGCGTAGACCTTCTTTGAATAGTTGCGCGCCGTTTCCACCGTGATGCCAAGTTCTATTGCGGCTTCCTGGATGGAAAAGCCGCTGGCGATGGCCCATGCCAATCTTGCCTCGCTCGGCAACAGGCCGAAGAGATCGGCAAGCTGTTCGCACCGATCCGCATGGGACCAACGGTCGCCACTCAGATAGGCGATGGCGACCGGCTTTGAATGCGGCGATGCGAAGCGGTTGTGGATGGGCGTTACCAGCATATCCATCCAGGGATCACGGCTCAGGTTGAATGCGCGCGGTCTGCCTTCATCCTTTGCCGCATAGGATTTGACGAGTTGAGTCAGCTTCCGGTCCATTTCGGGAGAGGCAGGGGTCAGCCGATCATAGCGGCCGCGACGAAGGACGGTGGTTCGCTGGAACAATTGCTCGACATGCGGGGTCATGTCGATGATCCGGCAGCGCGCATCCAGGGTCAACCAGCCGAAGTTCAACCGTCCAAAGGCGTCGGATGTCACCGAAGACCGAAAGCGTTCGCGTTCCAGGGCGACGAAGCTCCGTAATGCGATCCTCAGATGTGGCACCAGCGCGGTCAAAAGGGCGCTGACGGTCGACCCTATAGCGCGGTCGCCTGCGCAGGTCAGCCAGGCATCGACCCCGCTGGGTTCGGTAACGCGCACCGAGCGCATGTTGATGATGCCAAGGGCATGAAGAAATTCGTCGCGATAGGCGCGTTGAACCGGATCGAGGGGATTTAGCAGTTCATCGAGCGTGTAGATGCGCGCTTCGCGCATGTTTCGATAGGGCAGCGGGTCGCGCTGTCCGTATTTTTCGCTGAACAGTCGATCGAGATGTGGCGGCGTTGCAGGTCCGGTATGCAGTTCGATGATCGCATCTTCGTCGATCGGGCGAAATGCCAGGGCGGTATAGAGGGAGCCGGTGCGCGCGCGTAGCTTTTCCAGAAATCCATGCCACAGGGGCTGCTCGAATATGCCTTCGTGCAGCGCGGCCAGCAGTCCATCATCATCCAGTCGCATGATCGATATATAGCCTCCCATTTGGGAGGTTCAATCGCCAAACCGGCATCTCTCCCGCCATTGCTCGCCTCATGTCCATGCGAATGACTTGCAAAAGCATCGCACATTGCATAGAGCGCCCCGGCTCTCTGGGGGTATCATGCGTCATCTTATTTGCTCCGCGTCGGTCTCGGTCTTGCTCTTCTCCACGCCTGCCTTGGCGCAGGCGCCGGATGCGTCGGAATCGGGCGATTCCATCATTGTCACCGCTGCGCGCACCATCCTGCCGGCTAATGCGCTGCCGCTGACCATCGATGTCATCGATCAGGAAACGCTGAATCAGCAGGTCGCGATTGGCGGATCGATTGTCGACGCCGTGTCGGCGCTGACCCCTTCCTTCTCCCCCACGCGGCAAAAGCTGTCGGGCGCGGGTGAGACATTGCGGGGGCGGTCGCCGCTTTACGCCATCAACGGCATTCCGCAGACCACGCCGCTGCGCGACGGGTCGCGTGATGGTTTCACCATCGATCCCTTCTTTATCGATCGGGTCGAGCTGATCTACGGGTCGAACGCATTGCAGGGGATCGGCGGCGCTGGCGGCATCGTCAATCAGGTGACGGTTGCGCCGCCTGCTAATGACGGTATTTCCGGTCGCGTGCTGGTGCAGGGTAATAGCGACAGCGGTTTCAACAGTGACGGTCGAGGCGGGAAGATCGCGGGTCTGATCGCCTGGAAGGGCGGTCGATGGGATGCGATGGCGGGCGCGGCCTTCGAAAAGCGGGGTGCCTTCTATGACGGCCATGGCAGCCGGGTCGGCACCGACCTGACCCAGGGTGAGACGCAGGACAGCCGGAGCTGGTCTCTGTTCGGCCGGTTCGGCTATGCGCTGAGCGACAGTGCCCGACTGGACCTGACAATGAGCCGGTTCGAGTTGAAGGGTGAAGGCGATTATGTCTCGATTCCCGGTATTCCCTCCATCGACCGCCCGACCACCTCTGTCCGGGGGACGCCGCCGGGCGTGCCCGCGACCAACCGTACCGAAAGCGCAGCCCTGTCGTTGACCGACAGCAATTTGTGGGGCGGCAATTTCATCGCGCAGATCTTCTTCAACCGCTCCCGCGATACCTATGGCGGGGAGATCGCACCGCTCGCGAGCTTCCAGGACCCCGCTATCGCGCCGGTCGGCACATTGTTCGACCAGTCGCAGAACCGCAGCCGCAAATATGGCGGCAAGATCAGCTATGAGCGGACCGTTCCGGGCTTCGATGCGCTGACCACGACGCTGGGCCTCGATGTGCTTTACGACCTGACCGAACAGCGGTTGATCGCAACGGGTCGGACCTGGGTGCCGCCAACCGATTATCGCAGCCTTGCGCCCTTCGCCCAGTTCAACCTGGCGTTGTTCGACAAGAAGCTGCGGTTTGCGGGCGGTGTGCGCTATGAGGATGTGCGCATCCATATCAACGATTATCATACGCTGTGGACCTATGGCGGCGGCGTGGATGTGAAGGGTGGTACGCCCCGCTTCAACTCAACCTTGTTCAACGGCGGCGTCATCCTGGAGCCGTGGGCGGGCATCCGCGCCTATGCCAGCTATGCCGAGGGCTATACCGTGCCAGATGTCGGCCGCATCGCACGTGCCGTGGCCAAGCCGGGCTTCGATATCGGCCGCAACGTCAATGTCGCCCCGATCGTGTCCAACAATCGAGAGATTGGGGTCGAGCTGAAGCGCGGGCCGGTCGATGCCAGCGCCGCCTATTTCTGGTCGACCAGTAAGAACGGGTCGGTGCTGGTCCAGACTGGCGGCGTCTATGAGGTGCAGCGCCAGCGAGTTGAGATACAGGGGCTGGAATTGAACCTGTCGGTCAAGATGCCCGTGCCGGGGCTGAGCCTATCGACCGGCTATGCACATCTGATCGGCCGCACCGATGGGTCGGACAATGGTATCGACATGGTGGACCGCGATCTGGACGGCGCGAACATCTCGCCCGACCGGCTGAACGTTGCCGCCAATTATGCGCGCGGGCCGCTGTCGCTCCGGGTGCAGACGCAATTCTTCCTGTCGCGTCAGTTCGAACGGACGCCGGGCAATTATGATCCGCTCTATCGCTTCGACGGCTATAGCGTGACCGACGCCAGCATCCGTTATCAGACCGGGTTCGGCACATTGACATTGGCGGCGCAGAACATCTTCGACAAATTCTATATCGATTATTACAGCCAGACCGTGCGGCCGGACTTCGTCAATAATTATTTCGCCGGGCGCGGGCGTAACTTCACCCTGTCATGGGATTATCGCTTCTGATGAAGCTGATCGACCTGTTGCATCGCTGGACAGGCGGCATTGTCGGCCTCCTGCTGGCGATGCTTGGCCTGACCGGCGCGTTGCTGGTCCACAAGGATGCCTGGGTGATGCTGCCCCATGCGCATGATGCGTTGGTACAGGACACCACGCATCTGGCGATGGTCACGCAAAGGGTCATGGCCGATTCCGCAGTCCAGCCACAGGCGTTGACCTATGCGTCGCAAAGTTTCGGATTGCTGCGGGCCGCCTATGGGGATGGCGGTGGTGCCTATCTCGACCAGAATGGTGCGATCGTGGCGCAATGGCAGAGCCAATGGGAACGGCCCGAAATCTGGCTGTTCGATCTCCACCACCATCTCTTCTCCGGCGATGCGGGTGAAACGGTGATCGGCATCGTGGCCCTTTGCGGGCTGTTTTTCGTCATCAGCGGGGTCCTGCTGTGGTGGCGGACACGCAAGACCTTCGCGTTCCGCCTGATGCCCGCGCGGATGAACCGTCCGGCCATCGTGCGCCATCATCGAGACCTGGGCATAGTCATCGCGCCGCTATTGCTGCTGTCGCTGGTGACGGGCGCGGTGCTGGTGTTCAGGCCGATGGCTGCCCTGTTGCTCGGCCCCGGTGCGCCTGCGACCATCGACGCATCGCTCAAAGCGCCGCCGCCGCGCGAAGCGCAACTCGCCGACACGCTGAACTGGGCGGCCATGATCCGGACGGCGCGCGCGCGATTTCCGGACGCCGAATTGCGCAGCATCAGCCTGCCGCGAAAGGACAATGGCCTGATCACCTTGCGGATGCGGTCGCCGGAGGAATGGCTGCCCAATGGGCGTACGACCCTCTGGTTCGCCGCTGATACCGGCGCGCTTGTGGCTGCGCGCGATGCCGCAACGCTTCCGTCTTCCGTGAAGGGGTATAATCTTCTCTATCCGCTCCATGCGGCCAAGGTAGGCGGGTTGCCGTTCCGGATCGTCATGACCTTGTCCGGCCTTGCTCTGGCAATGTTGGGAACATTGGCGGTGTGGACCTTCTGGTTCAAGAAGCCCAAGGCGGCCAGAGCACAAGTTCGGCGCGTCGACATCTGAAACAGGGGGCATCAGCACGCCCTTCATTTCCGTTTTCGAAATATGGCGTCTCGTGGCTAAGATGCTATGGCGCTTGGCGGAACATGGAAAGGAGCGGATGCGGTGGTCAAATCGACACTGACGGGTGTTGAGGGCGGTGGGAACGGTCGGGCTGCGGATGCGGAGGAAACGCGCCTCAATATTCTGGACGTGGCCACGGCCGAATTTGCCGACAAGGGATTGAGCGGTGCGCGGATCGACGAAATCGCGGAGCGGACCAATGCCTCCAAGCGCATGATCTATTATTATTTCGGCGGCAAGGAGGGATTGTACCGGGCCGTGCTTGAACGCGCTTACACAGCGGTCCGGGAAGTGGATGCGGATAATCGGCGTGACCATCTCGCGCCGGACGCGGCGTTGCGGGACGTGGTGGGCGCGACCTTCGACTATCATAACCAGCATCCCGAATTTGTCCGGCTGGTCATGAATGAGAATATCCTGCGTGGCACCCATGTCGGCGAAGTGCCGGGCATTCGCGAACGCAATCGCAAGGTTGTCGAGCAGCTTCGCGGCATATTGGCGCGCGGGGTCGCCAGCGAACATTTTCGCGAAGGCATAGACCCGGTCGAACTGCACATGACGATCAGCGCCCTGTGCTTCTACAATGTCTCCAACCGCTATACCTTTTCCTATGGCTTTGAGCGGGACATGAGTTCTCCCAAGGCGCTGGCGCGCCGGCGCATGAGCGTTATCGATGTCATTGAAAGCTGGTGCCGCCGCTAACATGGCTTGCTTCCCATATTTGCTTTGATTAGATATGTACGAAATAGTTCGCTCAATATTAAACAACGTGGGAGAGAGACATGCGCAAATGGGTTGGCGCAAGCCTGACCTTGATCGCCGCCTTGGCGATGCAAACCGGCCCGGCCCAGGCGCAGATGGAGCGGCTCGCAACATCGCCAGAGCCTGCCCTTGGCGATCCGATGCCGGAACGCATATTGAGCCTCGCCAACGGCGTCCGCGTCAGCACGGACATCAGCTTTTCCACGATCCCCGGATATCGCCCGCTCACACTGGACCTTTATCGCCCGACCAAGGCGACGGCGCGCCTGCCGCTGGTCATCTATGTCCATGGTGGTGGATGGATGGCGGGTCATACGCGCCAGTCAGGGGCGTTCAGCGACTTTCCTGCCGTACTGGCCGACCTGTCGTCCAAGGGCTATGTCGTTTCTTCCCTGGAATATAGGCTGTCGGGAGAAGCGCCTTTCCCGGCTGCGATCGACGATGTTCGCACGGCGATCCGTTTCTTGAAGGCCAATGCCGACCGTTACGGCATCGATACCGGGCATGTCGCGATCTGGGGTGGTTCCGCAGGCGGGCAGCTTGCCGCGCTCGCTGCGCTTGATTGCGGCCATGCGCCTGCC
The DNA here is from genome assembly GCF_022758885.1 of Sphingobium sp. BYY-5. Taxonomy (NCBI): domain Bacteria; kingdom Pseudomonadati; phylum Pseudomonadota; class Alphaproteobacteria; order Sphingomonadales; family Sphingobiaceae; genus Sphingobium; species Sphingobium sp. BYY-5. The sequence continues at coordinate 394,486 of NZ_JALEBH010000002.1, read as the reverse complement.
GGTGCGGACAAGAGCAATGCCGGGCAGAATGATTGCGTGCAGGCGGCTGTGGGCTGGTATGGCGTCTATGATTTCGCGACCATGCCGCAATCGGCCACCCCTCGCGCCGAGAACCGGTATCTCGATTGCGTACAGGGCGATTGTCCCGCGGACCGCATCTCCACCGCCAGCCCAGCCGCCCATGTCGATGCGAAGGACCCGCCGATGCTGTTGATCCACGGCACCGACGACAAGACTGTGCCCGTGTCCCAGTCCCAGGAATTGGCGGCGAAGCTAAAGGCGGCGCATGTGCCGGTCACGTTGGAGATCATTCCCAATGTCGGCCATAGCTGGATCGGCGTGGATGCCGCCGCAACGCGCGCGGCCAGCCTGCGCGCGTTGGACCTGACTTTCCGCTTTTTCGACACGCAGTTGAAGGCTGTACAATGATGCGCCGTCTGGGGTTGACCCTGGGGTTGCTGGCGCTGACGTCGGTGGCCCCGGCGCAGGTGGTTGATCGGCCTGCGGGCGATCCGGTATCGACCGAGGCGGGATTGGTGGCGGGCAAGACACTGCCGTCCGGCGTGCGCGCGTGGCTTGGCGTGCCCTTCGCCGCGCCGCCCGTGCGTGACCTGCGCTGGCGCGATCCGCAGCCTCATGCGGCGTGGAATGGCGTCTGGAACGCCGATCGTGCAGCGGCTGAATGCATTCAGCCGCTGCGGGGGCGCAACATCAACCATTATTTCGGGGAGGAGGCGACCAGTGAGGATTGCCTCTATCTCAATATCTGGGCGCCGCCAGAGCCGCCACCGCCGGGCAAGGCTTATCCGGTAATAGCCTGGATCTATGGCGGCGGCTTCAATGTCGGCTCCGCCTCCATGGCCAATTATTCCGGCGAACCGCTGGCAAGCAAAGGCGCGGTCTATGTGTCGATTGCCTATCGCGTCGGCTCACTCGGTTTCCTGGCGCATCCCGCCCTTACGGCAGAAGGGAATGGCGGTTCGGGCAATTACGGCCTGAAGGACCAGATCGCCGCACTGCAATGGATACAGCATAATATTGCCGGTTTCGGCGGCGATCCCGGCAATGTGACGATAGCGGGCCAGTCTGCCGGATCGATGTCGGTGTCGCTGTTGCAAGCCAGTCCGGTGGCCAAGGGGTTGTTTCATCGCGTCGTTGGAATGAGCGGGGGCGTCTTCGGCGGACAGATGGCGCCTGCGCCCCTTGCCGAAGCGGAGGTAGAGGGTGTCGCGCTGCAAAAAGCGCTGGGCGCGTCATCGATCGAGGCGATGCGCGATATGCCCGCTGACAGGCTGATCGCGCTAGCCGCGCCCGTAAAGCGTCGACCGATCGTGCTGGATGGGCGGGTGGTGCCGGTGCCGCCGGAAGCCGCCTTTGCGGCGGGTCAGCAGAGTGACGTGCCGGTGATGATCGGTTTCACGCGCGATGAGAGTTTTCGGTCCCTCGGTCCGATTGCGGGCGTCGCCGAATATGAGAGGGCGGTGCGCCTGACCTTCCCGGCACACGCCGCGCAGATATTGCAGGCCTATCCGGCGCGAATGGCAGAGGAAGCGCGCCGTGCCGCTCGCGACATTGAGCGTGATGCGACGCTGGGCCTGCAAATGGCGGAATGGGCGAAAGGGCAATCCATGAAGGGCAAGGCCCCGGCCTATGCCTATTTCTTCACCCGCACCCATCCCTATCGACCGGGTGTCACCTTTGCCGATCATGATCCGGCGACGGTTGGCGCCTATCATACCGCCGATGTCCCCTATTGGCTGGGGACGCTGGACAGCCTCAACCTCTTCCGCGTGACGCGCGACTGGACGCAGGGCGACCGGCAATTGTCGGCCGAGATGATGGATCGACTCCTCGCCTTCGCCCGTGATGGCGATCCCGGTCGTGACTGGCCTGCCTGGAAAGTTTCGCAACCGCGTGTGCACCTCTTGGGCGAAGCGGGCGGAATGGTGGATTGGCCACATTTCAAGACACTGCCCCTGTTCAAGGATGCCGCGCCACCCGTTCCGGCAGAACGGCCCCGGATCAGGGATTGAGCGCCATGGTCGATCGCACGGAACGCGCCGCGGCATTCACCCTTCTGATGGCGGCGATCCTGCTCGGCGGATGCGTCGCCTTGCCCAAGGCGCGGCCTGACGCGACAGCACATGAGGCATGTGCGCCAACCGCGCAATTCGCCTTCATATGCGGAGCGATGAAGCCGGAGGATCTGGCGCATATTCCAGATACGCCCTGGGTGGTCGCAAGTGGCTTTGCGACCGGCGCGGGTCTCAAGATCGTTGACAGCCGGACGCGCAAGGGGAGGCTTTGGTTCGAAGGTGCGAGCGGGCAGATCGCACGCGATCCCCAATATCCCGATTGCGCCACCCCGCCCGATCCGGTGCTGTTCACCGCACGGGGCCTCAGCCTGCGCGTGACGGCGCCCGGCCACGCGCGGTTGCTGGTGGTCAACCATGGCGGGCGCGAGGCGATCGAGATTTTCGCCATTGACTATGGCAATCCGCAGGCGCAGCCGCGACTGCGCTGGCAAGGCTGTTTGGCGATGCCGGACGGACATGTCGCGAACAGCGTCGCTTCCTACAGCGATGGTACGGTGATCGCGACGGTCCTGACCCGGCCGGGGACCAGCATCACGGACTTCGTGCTGGGTCGTGCGACCGGCGGCGTCTATGAGCGGGCGCCGAGCGACAAGGCATTTCGCCTGCTACCGGGGACGGAATTGCCCGGCAATAACGGGCTGGAAACGGCGAAGGACGACAGCGGATTCTATGTCATCGCGTTCGGTCTGCGCGAGGTTGTCGCCTATGCACGGCGCGATACGCATGAACCGCTATGGCGGGCGCAAGCGCCGGAATTCATGCCCGACAATATTCATTGGGATGGAGATCGCCTGTTGCTGGCGGGCATGATGCGCGATGAGCCGGCCTGCGGAGGCGTGCGGCAGATTATCAATGGCGTGGCCGATGGCATGACCTGCCATCGCGGCTATGCGGTGGCGCAACTGAATCCGATGACCAGGCGGTTTTCCCTGATCGCCCATGGCATGGCCGATCCGGTTTTCAACGGCGTGTCAGCGGCGGTGGTGATAGGCAATGAACTGTGGCTGGGCTCCTATCAGGCGGATCGGATCGCGATCAAGCGACTGCCGGGAATGAATTAACTAGTTAGTACATTTTTCTTGCCCAAGGTCGATAATCCGCGTAGATGCGGTTCAGCAAGATCGGGATATATCCTGACTAGGGGAGGATCGGGCCAACCATGGGCCAGCGTTTCATTCATATTCTCAACGGACCCAACCTGGATCTTCTGGGTGTGCGGGAACCGCAAATTTATGGTCATCGGACCCTGGCCGATATCAAGGCCGACTGCCTGCATGAACTGGAGGGGAGCGGCATCGGTCTAATCTTTCGCCAGACCAATGCCGAACATGAAATGGTCGGCTGGCTGCACCAGGCGCGGGTGGGAGCCTTCGGCATCGTCATCAATCCCGCCGCCTTTTCCTACGCGGCCTATCCCGTGCTGGACGCGCTGAAAATGTGCGACTGCCCGATCATCGAAGTGCATATTTCCAATATTCACCGGCGAGAGGAGGAATGGCGTGCGCGCTCCATCATGACTCGCTCTGTGACTGCGATCCTGTCCGGGCTGGGGGTTGACGGCTATGCGTTGGCGGTCCGCCATCTGCTCCAGATCGATCGGCGGGACGCGGCATGAGGGCGCCGACCGACATGGTGCGGCCAACCAGGGCGCGGCTGGGCGTGCTGGCGCTGATTAGCGTTGCCACGCTGCTCAACTATATGGACCGTGCCGCCATGGGTGTGGCGGCTCCGTCTTTGACGGCCGAACTTCGGATTTCGCCGGAGATGATGGGCTTCATCTTCTCCGCCTTTTCCTGGACCTATGCGGCGGCGCAGATACCGGGAGGGCTGATCCTCGACCGATTGGGCACGCGGATCACCTATGCGGGATCATTGATCCTCTGGTCCTTCTTCACCCTCCTTCATGGCATAGCTGGAAATGTAGCGATGCTGTTCGGCTTCCGCCTGGCGCTGGGCGTGGCGGAGGCGCCTTGCTACCCGTGCAACAGCCGCATTCTCAGTAGCTGGTTCCCGCAGGATGAACGGGCGCGCGCCAATTCGGTCTATGCGGTGGGGCAATATGCGGGCCTGGCTTTCTTCAGTCCTGTGCTCTTCTGGGTGGTCGGCAGCTTCGGCTGGCGCGCCTTGTTCCTGATCGCCGGCGCGTTAGGGGTCGCCTTCGGCCTGTTCATGTACGCCCGCTATCGCGATCCGGGTGATAGCCATCGTGTCAATGCGGCGGAGCTGGACTATATTCGCGCCGGTGGCGGGCTGGCTGCTGCCAAGATGGATGACAACATCCCCTTTTCCTGGAGCAATGTCGGCAAGCTGTTGTCCCGTCGCCAGATATTGGGCGCGTCGATCGGGCAGTTTTGCGGCAATTCGACGCTCGTCTTCTTCCTGACCTGGTTCCCGACCTATCTGGCGACCGAACGGGGGATGGACTGGCTGAAGTCCGGCACTTTCGCAGTGCTGCCCTATATCGCGGCTTCGGCGGGCGTGCTGCTGGGTGGGCAGGTATCGGACCTGCTGATCCGGCGAACAGGGTCCGCCAATATCGGGCGCAAGCTACCGATCGTTGCCGGGCTGCTGTTGGCATCCACCATCGTCGCCGCCAATTTCGTGCAGAGCAATGCACTGGTGATCGCGATCATGTCCGTCGCCTTTTTCGGGCAGGGGATGGTCAATCTGGGCTGGACGCTGATTTCGGATGTCGCGCCGCGGCAATTCATCGGGCTGACTGGCGGTGTGTTCAACTTGTGCGCCAATCTGGCAGGAATCGTGACGCCGATCGTGGTCGGCCTGATCGTGGGTCAGACCGGCTCCTTCTACGGTGCGCTCGCTTTCATCGGGGTGCTCGCGCTGGTGGGGGCCGCCGCCTATGTCTTCATTGTGGGGGATGTGCGCCGGGTGGAACTGGACTGAAAAAGCGGAAAACCGCACGACGCATAATATTGAATGTACGAACTAGTTCGTATTATAATAGGGAGGATAGAATGACACCGACACTTAACAGCCGACTGCGCCTGGGCGGATCGCTCGCGACGCTTGCCTTGAGCAGCTTTGTCGTGCCTGCGATCGCGCAAGACCAGGCCGCTCCGGTCACCACCACCACGCCATCCGCCGTCGATCAGCCACCCGTTGCCGACATCGTCGTCACCGGATCGCTGATCGCGCGTCCCAACAATGTCGCGGTCAGCCCGATCGTCACCGTGTCCAGCGAACTGGTGCAGCAGAGCGGCCAGATCACGCTGGAGGACTCGCTCAACCAGCTTCCCGGCTTCACCCCGTCGGGCAATGCCGGGACCGGCGGCCAGGGCGCGGGTGGGCGGGCTACGCTCAATCTGCGAGGCCTGGGTTCCAACCGCAACCTTGTCCTGCTGGACGGCCGTCGCCTGCCGCTGTCGGATATTAACGGCAATGTCGACATCAACATCCTGCCGGAATCAATCATCGGATCGGTCGACGTCATCACCGGCGGCGCATCGGCCATCTATGGGTCGGACGCGATGTCGGGCGTGGTCAATTTCAAGACCGACCGTTATTTCGACGGCGTTCGCGTCGACATCCAGAATGGCGATTCCTTCCGTGGCGACTATGGCAAGTTCAACGCTTCGCTGGCGCTGGGCACCAAGTTCGCCGGTGATCGCGGTCGGCTGATGCTGGCGCTGAGCTATGGCAAGCGCGATCCGCTCTCCGGTTCGCAACGCGATTTCTTTGCGGACAAGGTACCGTCCTCCTTCATTGGCACAGGCGCTTTCGTTCCCGATGCCCTCAACCTGCCGAGCCAGGCGGCGCTCAACGGCGTGTTTGCCCAATATGGCGTGACGACCCCGATCAACCGGACCTTGAACCTGGGCTTCAACAATAATGGGTCGCTGTTCGCTCAGACCGGCGCGATCAATTATCAGGGACCGACCAGCGACGGCTATGCCGTGGTCGGCGGTAATGTCCGTATGCCGGTGGGACCGCAGCTCCAGATCCTGAACGCGTTCGAACGCAAGTCGGCCTTCGCCAAGGGTGAGTTCGACCTGACCGAATCGCTGACCGCTTATGGCCAATTCCTCTACGTTGATTCCACGGTCACGACCGAGAGTGGCGGCAGCCTGACGCAGTTTGCGCCCTTCACCACCATTCCGGTCACTAACCCTCACATCCCCACCGATCTGCGCACGTTGCTGGCTTCACGCGCTGATCCGACTGCACCCTTCCGCTGGAGCGGGCGCTATGTCGGCATCGGCGACAAGGGCTGGGACGAGAATTACCGGGTCCAACAATATCTGGGCGGTCTCAAGGGCACGATCAGCGGATCGTGGAAATTTGATGCCTTCGTTTCCTATGACGAGACGATCCATAGCCAGTCGATGTTCAACGCCGTGCTCAAGTCACGCGTGCAGACGCTGCTCAACGCGGCGGATGGCGGCGCGTCGCTTTGTGCGGGCGGGTTCAACCCGTTCGGCATCACCAATGCGACCAGCCTGTCGCAGGAATGCCAGAATTATATGACCGCTACCGTCCAGAGCCGCGAGCGTCTGGCTCAGACGCAGGCACAGGGTCAGGTCAATGGCGCGCTGTTCGACCTGCCGGCCGGGCCGGTGCAGCTCGCCTTGCTCGCTGGCTATCGCAAGAACACGTATAAATATGATCCCAGCCCGGACCTGGTGTCCAACAATGTGGAATCCGTGGTCGGCTCCAACCCGGCACGGGGCGAGATCAGCGTTAAGGAATTTGCGGCGCAGATCGATGTGCCCTTGCTGTCGGATACGCCCTTCTTCCACGAACTGGGCGTGGGCGCCGCCTTCCGTTATTCGGACTATAATCCGACCGGCAGCGTGAAAAGCTATGAGTTCGATGCGCGCTGGCAGCCGGTGCAGGCATTGCTGATCCGTGGCAGCTATCAGCGCGCAGTCCGCGCGCCCAATATCGGCGAACTCTTCTCCCCCGTCACCGGATCGCAACTCGCGATCGGCACGCCGCCGGCAGCGATCGGTGATCCGTGCGACATCCGTTCGACCGCGCGGACGGGCATCAATGGGGCGCAAGTGCGCGGTCTCTGTCTGGCGCAGGGCATTCCGGCCGCCGCGATCGACGCCTATCAGTTCGCCACCACCGCAACTGGCGGCAACATCCAGGGCAATAATGCGCTGACCCCGGAAAAGGCGAATACCTTCAATGTCGGCTTCGTCTTCAATCCGAAATTCTCGACACCTTGGCTGTCAGGCTTCTCCTTCTCGGTCGACTATTACAACATCAAGATCCGCAACGTCATCTCGACCATCAACGGCCTGACCGTGCTGGCCAAATGCTATAATCTGGACGGGTCCAACAGCGGTTATTCGAACAGCAATGAATTCTGCCAGTTGATCCAGCGCGACCCCACCGGTCAGTTGGTCGCGATCGCCCAACCTTATCTGAACCTTGGTGCGCTCGACACGGATGGCGTCGACGTGCAGGTCAACTGGTCGCTGAAACTGTCCGATGCCGGCATCGGTGATGGTTCGGGCAAGATCTATGCTTCCTCCGCCATCGGCTGGCTGAACCATTATAAGGTTCAGACCCTGCCGGGCACCGCATCGCAGGATTTTGTCGGCACCAGCACGCCGGGCCGTCCGTTGCCCAAATGGAAGGCGCTGACTACCGTGGGCTATAGCTCCGATGTTTTCGGCGTCGGCCTGCGCTGGCGTTACCAGGGCAAGCTGCGCGACATCAGCGCAGTAACGTCTCCTGCAGCCGAGCAGGTGGGGGTGAAGCCCTATAATCTGTTCGATATCTTCTCGACACTGGACATTAACGACAATCTTCAACTGCGCGGCGGCATCACCAACCTGTTCGACAAGGGCATTCCCTTCGTCGCCAGTTCGCAAAATGGCACCGATCCGGGAACTTACGACATGGTCGGACGGTCCTTTTACGTCGGCGCCAAGTTCAAATTCTGACCTTCGCCGCCTCCGTCCATCGGGCGGGGGCGGTTCATCTTCTCTTTGGATTGGAAGACATTGACCCAGTTCCACCCCGTCCCTTCGCGTTACCTTACAGGCCTCATCGGACGCGACATCCAGGCATCGCTTTCGCCTTTCCTTCATGAAAGCGAGGCGGATGCGCAGGGATTTCGGCTGGTTTACCGCCTGTTCGATCTGGCGGCGGAAGGTATGGACGCTGGCGATCTACCCCGCCTGCTCGATGCACTGCAATTGGCGGGCTTCGCCGGCGTCAATGTCACCCACCCCTATAAGCAGGCCGTCATCGCGCATCTCGATGAACTGTCGCCGCAAGCGGCGCAGATCGGGTCGGTCAACACTATCGTCTTCGGTGACGGTCGGCGGATCGGACATAATACCGATGTCCAGGGCTTTGCGGAGAATTTGCGTGCTGGGCTGCCTTCCGGGTCGCAATTCCGGAAGGTCGTGCAGATGGGCGGTGGCGGTGCGGGCGCCGCCACCGCCCATGCCCTGATGACGATGGATACGGGGACGCTTGTCCTGTTCGATCCGAATACCGATCGCGTGCGGGATTTATGTGTGTCGCTGTGCTCCTATTATGGTGAGGGAAGGGCGATAGTGGGTCAGGATCTTTCCAGCGGGATTGGCGAAGCGGATGGCATCGTCAATGCGACGCCGCTCGGCATGGTGGGCTATCCCGGCTCGGCGGTGCCGCGCGACCTGCTGCGGCCCGATCTTTGGGTGACGGACATCGTTTATTTCCCGCTGGAGACCCAATTGCTCCGCGAAGCGAAGGCGGCGGGCTGCGTCACGCTGGATGGCAGCGGTATGACCGTGCATCAGGCTGCCGGCGCGTTTGAACATTTCACCGGTCGCCACGCGGACCCACGGCGTATGGCCGCCAATTTTCGCGCCGCGCTGGCGGATTGAAGGCGCAGGAGGTTCCAGATGAAGTTCGGTATCGCCACAGTCTCCCTCAGCGGCACGCTGGAGGACAAGCTCAGGGCGGCGGCCGCCGCCGGGTTCGATGGGGTCGAGATTTTCGAGAATGACCTCATCGCTTCGCCGCTGCGACCCAAAGCCGTGCGCGCGATGATGGACGATCTGGGTCTTGCCTGCCTGCTCTATCAGCCCTTCCGCGATTTCGAAGGGATGCCGGGCGCGCTGCGGCAAAAGGCGCTGGACCGGGCTGAAGCGAAGTTCGACCTTATGGGCGAATTAGGCGCCGACCGCATCCTCCTCTGCTCCAACTGCTCGCCCCAGGCATTGGGCGAGCGTAACCGCATCGTGGCCGACCTGCGCGAACTGGGCGATCGCGCGGTCAAGCGCAACATCATCGTCGGCTATGAGGCGCTGGCCTGGGGTCGACATGTGTTCGATCATCGCGATGCCTGGGCTATCGTCGAGGCGGTCGATCATCCCAATATCGGCATCATCCTGGACAGCTTCCATTCGCTTTCGCGCGGCATAGCCAGTGACAGCATCCGCGCCATTCCAGGCGAGAAGATCGCATTCGTCCAGCTCGCCGATGCGCCAAGGTTGGACATGGATCTGCTCTACTGGAGCCGTCACTATCGCAACTTCCCAGGACAAGGCGGCTTGCCCGTCGCCGATTATGTCGTGGAGATCATGAAGACCGGCTATGACGGGCCGCTCTCGCTCGAAATTTTCAACGATCGCTTCCGCGGCTGGTCCGCCGACCTGATCGCGGCCGATGGTTTGCGATCGCTCCGCCATATCGAGGATGCTGCGTGCCGCATCCTTGACAGGCCCTCTGCCGTGCCTGCCGCACCTGTCGATGTTCGTCCGGAGTTTGTCGAATTTGCCGTCGATCGGCAGGATGCGCCTGCATTGGAAACTTTGTTCCAATCCATCGGCTTTGCCAAGACGGGCGTTCATCCGATCAAGGCCGTGTCGCGATGGCAGGCTGGCTCTGTCAATCTGGTCGTCAACGCTGAAAGAGCCGGTTTCGGGCATAGTTTCCAGACGACGCACGGACCGTCCATCTGTGCGGTGGGGCTGGTTGTGCCGGACCGCGACGCGGTCGCCGCGCGGGCAGCTTATCTTGGCATTCAGGCCGTAGATGAGCAGGATGCTCCGGACAATCTTGCGCTGCCGGCGTTGCGCGGCATTGGCGGAAGTCTCATCTATTTGATGGCTGAACAGGAAGTCGATTCGATCTGGGCAAGGGAATTTCAGGCGACCGGCGCTTCGGTTCCTGAAGCGCCGTTGGTGATCGATCATCTGGCGGCTGTCGTCCGGATCGAGGAATATCTGTCCTGGCAATTATATTGGCGGTCGCTTTTCGGTTTGCAGCAGGCATTGCAGGCCGACGTCATCGATCCGTCGGGCCTGGTTCTCAGCCAGCCGCTTCAATCCCCGGATGGCAGTTTGCGCCTGACCCTCAATGCGTCCGATGCTATGGGCACTCTGTCTTCCCGTTTCGTCGAGCATAATTTCGGTGGCGGATATCAGCATATCGCTTTCGCGACACCGGATCTGATCCGAAAAGCTGGCGAGATCATCGCTGATGGTGCGGATATTTTGCCAATCTTCGATAATTATTATGATGACCTTGCCGCGCGCTTTGGTCTCGATGATAGCGCGATCGAGACAATGGCTGCCACGAACATGCTCTATGACGCGGATGCGGAAGGGGACTATCACCAGCTTTACACGCGCGCCTTCCACAAACGCTTCTTCTTCGAATTTGTCGAGCGGCGGCGCTATGAAGGCTATGGCGCCGCCAATGCCGGTGTGCGTCTTGCCTCCCAGGAACGGTTCAAGGCGGTTGATGAGGGACGGAACATCTGATTACATTTCTTGCTATCAAGGTGTTGCCGCACGGACGGAAGACGGAAGCACCAGATCGCGCAAAGCTATCCACGCCACGTTCCGGCTGCCCTGTTCCTGGCCATAGCGTGCCAGGCATTGCATGAACTGTGGTTCGAACATAGCATTGCTGTCGCGCTTCTCGCAGCGTGGCCCTTTCGTGCCATCGGGCCGGATGATCTCCTGGTCATAGCCGTCGGCAGTGGTCAGGTAGATGGGTCCAACCGGATTTTCGATCCGCAGGGCGGCGATGGAGATTATCTCCAACTGATTGACGATGATGGTTTCCGCGCGCAGCGCATTGGTGACGAGATTGCCGGTGTCGTTCGCCTTTTCGTCGATCTTTGCAGTGGTCGGCCCATTGCGGACCACGAAGATGGGAAGGCGGGCGGACCCGAACAACGCCTTTCGCCGGTCGTTGGCAAGCGCCTCCGGTCTGATCGGATGGGTCGACAGATAGCGGTCGACCCGTTCCGATGTCAGTTCCTCCGCAGCCTTGTTGATCCGCGCCTCGAACACCGACTGGCGCACTCCGCCATCATAATAGACCTTCTTTCCGACCTTCACCTGCTGGAAGAAGGCCGGCATGGCGGCGGAAGCGAGGGCCGCGCCGGTCAGGCAGGTGCGGGCCTGCTCGCGATCCTTGATCGCGGCCAGTTTCACGGCGTCGACGAAATAGAAATCGCCGCTTTCTGCCTCGACGAAGCCGATATAGGCATGTCGTCCGCTTTCGGCGATCGCATCCATGAAGCAGCGTTGGGAGAGATCGGGGCATAAGGACCGTTCGATCTTCTTCTTGAGCGGCTTCAGGCCCGCCATCGATCCTGTGACGATTGCGAGCAACTGGGGGTTGCGATGCACCACTTCGCTCTCGCGGGTCGGCGCATAATTGTCGGTCATCAATTGATAGGCTGCGTCCGTGCCCACCGCCAGGAAGAGGGACTGGAGGCCGCCGGTGCTGACGCCGGTGATGATCCGGAAATCCGGCAGCTTGTTCTTCTCATGCAGCGTGCGCAGGAAATTGGCGCCATAGGAACCCCATTGCCCGCCGCCGGAGAGCAACAGGATGGCTTCGTCTCGCGCCGTGCCGTCCAATGCGTCTCCGCTGGTTTCGGCGAGATCGGCCCGGAAGACGTCAAGATCGAGCCGTTCGCTGTCCTGGGCCAGATTATGGATGTCGTTTTCGAGTGCGGTCTTGCCGAGCTTGACGCGATAATTATCGAAGTTCTTGCAGTCGACGGTCAACATGCCGCGCGTCGCGCAGCCGGTCAACATCATGCATGTCAGGATCAGCCCGATGAATTTCCGCATATATTCCCCCCTCTGCATTTGCGGGGGACGATGCCATAGCTGACAGCCTGCGGCCACCGGTTGTGGCCATTATGGTTTCGATCATGCGGATTTTCGCGCGCCAACGAATGGGCATGGCTCTGCCAGCTTGATCGGGCGCGGAACCGAAAGCCCCGCGCCGGCCACGCATCAGTTGCCGAACTGGATGCGCATACCGGCCATGATGCGGCGGCCGCCATAGGACAGGCGCATGACGCGCGGCGTGCCGTCTTCGAAAGGCACATAGCTGCCCGTCGATGCGGTCGCCGATTCCCGCGTCATGTTGCGCCCTTCCATATAGACCTGGAAGTTGCGCGTGATGTTGTAGGAAATCTTCATATCGATGAAGGTCGTGGCGTCGGTGAAGCGCGGCACGCCGGGATTATAGCCGGGCGCAACCAGGCGAACATTGGTCCATTGTTCACCGGGATAGTTGATGTCGATATTGTTGCCGCCGCAGGGCGTGATGCAGTTGAAGGTCGAACTCCGCTTCTGATAGGCGATGCGCATATTGAGCTTGCCGTCGTCATACCAGAGCGAGGCGTTGGTATAGCGCTTGGATTCGTTGGGCGGGGCCATGACGTCGCCGGTCAGCGGGTCCTGCTGCCCGGTGGTCGCCGACGATCCCAGGATCGACATATTCACGTCCGCGCCGGTATATTTGAGGAACCAGGGCAGGAAAGTGAAGGCGGTCTTGGCCGAAAACTCCCAGATGGACCGCTTGTAACCGGGACCATTATCCCAGGTGGGATAGCTGAACTCATAGTCGGACAAGGACTGACCGGTCGCGGGATCGACCTGATCGCTGCCCGCGAACGGGCGATCGACGCGGGTCACGGCGATCGGATTGCCGGTCTTCACGTCCAGCTTGCCATAGGCGACCGACAACAGCGTATCCGCATTGGGATACCATTCGAGCGAGGCGTTGTAGCTCCAGGCGGTAAAGGGCTTCAGCCCCGGATTGCCGACGCGACCCGTACAGCCGAAGATGTCGTCCCCCGATGTGTCGAGCAGGGTGCGCTGGTCGATGGTGCAGGTGCCGCCGGCGATCAGGCGATCCATCGACGGACGCGCCACGGTCTTGCCGCCATAGAGGCGCAACACCACGGAATCGTTGAAACCCCAGAGGTTGAAGTTGAAGCTGGGCAGCCAGTCGCTGGTGCTGGAATTGAGCGTCGTGTTCTGGCTGAAGGTCTGGACGATCATGCCGCCCGGATTGTCCGGATCGGCCGGGTTGAAGGTTGGCGTCGTGCGGATGGTGCTGAGCGTCAGCAGCGCCGATCCGCTGACCTTGGCGAAGACGCCGCGCACGCCGACATTGCCGTTGAACACCAGCCCCCAGGGCAGGCGTTGTTCGAAATCGGCCATGGCGTAGATATTCTTGATCTCTTCGCGCACGCGCGTGACCGGCTGGTCATACATCTGGCCGTCGCTGCCCATGCAGGTCTTGAGGCAGTCGAAATTCATATATTGCGAGCCGCCCAGCGCATCGAACAGCTCGTCGGTCCTTATGCCCTGCCAGGCGTTGGGCAGGTTGCCGCGATTGGGCAGGCCACCGAAATATTGGGAATCGCTGTTCTCCAGCGTCCGGCGGAACAGGGCCTCCAGATCGGCCGGGGTCAGCGTATCGACACCCGAACGGATATTGTTTGGATTGGCGCTGGGCACGAAGCCATAATTGCACGACAGGCCGCCCGCCGCCGAGGAACCGGCTGTCGGTTCGCACGCGCGCAACGTGCCGCGCACATTGGCGGTCGGTACGATCACGGCGGGCACATAGCCCGGCTGGCCAAAGGTGCCGACCGCGCTGCTGGCAGTATATCCACCGCCGCCCCACCGATCGAGTTTATTCTTGCGATACATGCCGCCGACCTTCACCCGCGTGATGAAGGGCAGAAACTCGTCGGTCTTGTAGGCAAGGTCGAGCTTCGCGATCCGTTCGGAGGATTCGCCCATCTGCGGCGAGTAGGACACGCCGAATGAGGGCGTGGTGAGCGGCATTTGTCCGACTGTATAGACCGGGGTCGCCGGGCCGTTCGGGCCGGCCACGACGGCGGTCTGACCAGTACAGGTGGGCGCGGTGCCGCCGCCGATGCAGGCCGGCCGGTTCAACTGGACGAAGTTGGCCGGGTTGGTGTCATCATAATTGGACGGCAGGGCGATGTCCCACAGGCCGTTGGGCTGAAGGGTCAGAGTCGCGTCGCCATAGGCATAGTTGCGCGACGTGCGCATGTCGCCGCGGCTGGACCTGGCCTGGGTCATGCCCGCCATCGCATCGATTTCAAGCCGATCGCTGCGATATTCGGCGCCGAACTGGCCATATTTGGTCTTGGTGTCGATCGTATTTTCGATCTGGTCGATGTTCACCGAATTGTTGGTGAGCGTCATCTGGGTGACATTGTGGTTCCCATCCACGACGACGCTGCCTGGCACCACATTCAGCACATTGCCGAAAACCGCATTGTTGCCCTGATTGTTGAGGCCATCGAACAGATAATAGCCGGCCGGCGCCGTAGGCGATACGGTGCGGGTGCGCGGATAGCCCGTGGCGCTGTCGGCGAATGTGCCGTTGATGTTCTGGCCGAACAGCGTGACCGGGTTGCGGCTGCGATTCTGGTCATGCACTTTGCGATTGGCCATCGTGCCCTTCGCGAAGATGGTGAGATTGTCGGTCAGTCGATAATCCAGGCGCGCATCGAGCGCATAACGCTGGTCGGTCTGCGTATTCATGAAGTTGCGGATCAGCGACGGCGTATAGTCGTTCCACTGATTGAGGCAGCTTTGCTGTTCCAGGATGCGCTGCGACCGCTGCCCGGCGGTGCCGGTGGGATTATGCGGGAACATGTCGAAACATTCCGCCTTGCTCTGGGCCGACGCGGCCTTGGTGATGAGCGTGCGGGGTGTTTCGGTGCTGTTGGGGAAGAGGACGTCGGCGGCATCGGTGCCGATCGTGCTTGGATTATATTCGAAGGTTTTTTCGGGCGACTGGTCGAAATCGAACAGGCGTCCATAGCCGCGATTATTGCTGGTCGTGGTTTCATAACCATGGCCGTTATTCTGGATCTTCGAATAGCTGCCGCTGACAATGACGCCCAAACGATCGTCGAAGAATTTGCGCGCGGCGACGCCGTTGAAATCGGGTGTCCAGTCCTTGCCCAGCGAATTTTGCCCCGCGCCCCCGCGCAAGGAGAAATAGGGCTTTTTGAAGTCGAGGCCGGTACGGGTCTTGATCTGGACCGATCCGCCCAGCGACCCTTCGGTCATATCGGCGGTGGAACCTTTCACCACGTCCACGCTCTTCACGATTTCGGCCGGCAGTTCGCGCAGGTCCGCGCTGCGCCCGCCCGACGTGCCCAGCGCTAGGCCGGTCGTGCTCTGCACGCCGATGCCGTCCAGCTCGACGCGGGTCAGGTCAGGGCCGTTGCCGCGTACGGCGACGGATTCGCCTTCGCCAAACTCGTTGCGACCCAGCGCGACGCCTGGAATACGCGAAATGGCTTCGTTGACGTTGCGATCGGGGAAGGAGCCGATATCGTCAGCGACGATCGAGTCCGTCGCCGTCTTGGCGTCCTTCTTGCGGTTGTTCGCGGACTGCTGGCTTGCGCGCGAGCCGACGACGACGATGTCGGCATCGCGGACTTCGGACGACCCTATGGTTTGCGCAACGGCCTGTCCGCCGGACAGCAAGCCCAGTCCCAGTACCGACCACGACACGGTCGCGGCCATAGTATGACGGACATCGAATCGATGTTTCATGCACCCTCTCCACCCTGTTCGCTGAGGCTGGTGTCCTTCAGAGCTTTGCCCCTCTCGTCGGACCCGGAGCGTCCCCACCTGCTCCCAGCATGTAACCCCACAAACCCCTATTTGGGATTCGATGCCTGTGGGTGACACGCCTTGTCGGACAAATCAATCCGAAAAATGAATTGGTCTTGCCAAATTAGAATTACGCGAATCTAGGCTCGCCGATATTGTTTCCCGCTTCGATTGAAGCCTTTTATGGGACCATATGCGTGCCGCTCGCAGTGGGCAGTGATTTGGAACAGGAGATAGCATGACGAACAGGACGGCGTTCATCACCGGAGCCACTGCGGGGATTGGAGAGGCGGCCGTGCGCGCCTTTGCCGCGGCGGGATGGCAGGTGATCGGCACCGGTCGCCGGGCCGACCGGCTGGAGGCGCTGGCCGCCGAGATCGGGCCGCAGATGCGGGCGCTGGCCTTCGACATGCGCGATGATGCGGCGATCGACGCCGCGCTGGCGTCGTTGCCGGAGGGTTTCCGGGGCGTCGACCTGCTCGTCAACAATGCAGGCCTGGCGCTTGGCACGGCGCCCGCGCAGCAGGCCGATCTTGCCCAATGGCAGCAGATGATCGAGACCAACATCGGCGGGCTGGTGGCGATCACCCATAAATTGCTGCCGGGGCTAGTCGCGCGCAAGGGGGCGATCATCAACCTGAGTTCGGTTGCCGCGACCTATCCCTATTTGGGTGGCAACGTCTATGGCGGCACCAAGGCATTTGTGAAGCAATTCTCGTTGGGCTTGCGGTCCGACCTGCTCGGAACGGGCGTGCGCGTCACCTCGATCGAGCCGGGCATGGTGGAAACCGAATTCACGCTGGTACGCACCGGCAACCAGGCCGCATCGGATGCGCTTTATGGCAATGCCAACCCCATGACGGCGCAGGACATCGCGCAGACGCTGCTTTGGGTTGCGGAACAGCCGCCCCACCTCAACTTCAACCGTATCGAACTGATGCCGGTCAGCCAGTCTTTTGCCGGTTTTCAGGTTGCGCGTGACGGATAGGCGCAAGCGTTTTTGATGACCCTCGGATCATCCTGAGCATTTGCTTGCGGGCCTCACAGCGAACTGCCCAACCTCTGGGTCAGGAAATCCACGAAGACACGTACCCTGGCGGGCATGTTGGAACCGCCGACGAAGACGGCATGGACGGTTTCTATGTCGCCAGGGTTATAGTCTTCCAACAGGGCGACGAGCTGTCCGGACGCCAGTTCGGCCTCGACGCTGAACCGTCCCACGCGCGCGATGCCCACTCCATCGGCCGCCAATTGCCCCAGCGTCTCGCCATTATTGGCCTCGATGCTTCCCTTGACGCTCAGCGCATAATCGCGCCCGTCCTTGTGGAACGGCCAGACCGGTTCGGCGCGGCGGAAGTTGAAATTCAGGCAAACATGGTCGTGCAGATCCTCCGGCGTTCGGGGGGTGCCATGCCGGGTGAGATAGTCAGGCGAAGCGACGATAACGCGCCGATTTTCGCCTAATTTGCGCGCCGTCAACGGACTATCGGCGAGCGGACCGAACCGGATCGCAACATCGGCCTGACCGCCCGCCACGTCGACGATCCGGTCGCTGAGGCTGATGTCCACCAGGATGTGGGGATAGAGGCGCACGAAATCGCCCAGCAGGGGGATGATGCGCAGCCGCCCGTGCGCGTGCGCCGCGTTGACGCGCAACCGTCCGCGTGGTGCGCCCTGGTCGGCGATCGCTTGTTCCGCGTCATCGAGATCGGCGAGGATGCGGCGTGCCGTGGCGAGATAGGCTTGGCCCTCAGCGGTTAGGGTGAGCGCGCGGGTCGTGCGCAGCAGCAGGCGCACGCCCAGCCGCGCTTCGATGCGATCGACCGTCCGGCTGACGGCAGAGGGGGTCAAGCCGAACTGGCGTCCGGCGGCCGAGAAACTGCCTTCGGCTGCGACTGAAGTGAATATTTCCAGCGCGCGGGCGCGATCTGCGTGAAGTGGTATTTTTGCATCCATATCAAAAATCCTTCGCGTCAATCGGCGCTACTCCAACTTGAAGGCGCTTTCCATCTATGCGCACACATATCAATCGGAAAGGGATGTGACATGGAATATCGGCAGTTTTTCGCCCGTTCGAACCTGTTGCTGGCATGGGTTGGAGACGCAAGATGAAGATCAATCCCCCCCTTCTGGCGCTCGCCGCCGGAGCCTTTGGCATCGGCGTTACCGAATTTGCACCTATGGGCCTGCTGCCGGTCATCGCCCGCGACCTGAATGTGTCGATCCCGGCGGCAGGCCTGCTTATCAGCGCCTATGCGATCGGCGTGATGCTGGGCGCGCCGCTGATGACCTTGACTACCGGTCGGATACCGCGCCGCACATTGCTGATCGGTCTGGCTGGCATATTCACGCTCGGCAATCTGATCGCCGCCCTTTCCGACGGCTACGGGATGTTGCTGTTCGCACGGATCGTCACCTCGCTCAATCATGGCGCTTTCTTCGGCGTTGGTTCCATCGTCGCGGCCGGGCTGGTGCCGCCGCAGCGGCAGGCGGGGGCGGTGGCGGCGATGTTCATGGGTTTGACCATCGCCAATGTAGTGGGCGTTCCGCTCGCCACCTGGGCGGGCGAACAGATCGGCTGGCGGGCTGCTTTCTGGGGCATAGCCGGCCTTGGCCTTGTGACCATGGCGGCGTTGCGACTGACCCTGCCGAAGATGGCGGCGCCTGCTGACGGCGATGCCCGATCTGAACTGCGTGTGTTGATGCGCGGGCCGGTGCTTGCTGCGCTGGGCCTGACCGTGGTGGGCGCCAGCGCCATGTTCACCGTCTTCACCTACATCACCCCGATCCTGCGTGAGCAGACCCATGCCTCGATCGGCTTTGTGACGGCTATGCTCGTCACCTATGGTGTCGGCCTGACCGTCGGTAACTGGCTGGGCGGGAAGTTCGCTGATCGATCGGTGGATAGGACGTTGATCGTCACCTTGGCATCGCTGACGATCATCCTGTTCCTGTTCGCGCTGTTGATGCCCTATGCCGGTCCGACGGCGGTGCTGGTCTTCCTGTGGGGCGTTGCGAGTTTCGCGCTGGTGCCGCCGTTGCAGGTGCGGATCATGACAGCGGCGGCAGACGCGCCGAACCTGGCTTCCGCAATGAATATCGGTGCGTTCAACCTGGGCAATGCGATTGGCGCGGCGATCGGGGGTGGCGTGATTGCAATGGGTCTGGGCTTGCCGGCGGTGGCGCTGGCAGGGGCAGTGATGGCGGCGCTTGGCCTTGGGGCGATCTTCCTCGCTCGCCCGTCCAAGACCGCCGCCGTCAATGCGTCGCTGTGCGGAGACACGGTCTGACCTGTCTCCCTCCGCGATCAGAAGTCGACATAATAATCCTTGGGAAAATCCTGCCCGTCATAAGCCTTGCGCATCGTCCAGGGCTGGGCGGGCGCAGTCCAGTAGCTGTCGCTGGCGGGCAGGCCAAGCGCCAGCAGGCTTTCGGCCGTGATATACATGCTGCCGGCGTTGGAATAGATGTCACCCAGCGACGGTTGATGCCGGGCGAAGCCGATGGTCAGGAACCCATCCGCGTTGAAATTGCTGGGATCGGCAAAGATGCGTCGCTGCGTCGCCAGGGTGGCGGCGCGCACCTGTCCTTCGGGGAGCTTGTCGTGGAGCAGCTTGCGCCAGGCGAGATAGGCGAGCGGCTGATGCACCGCCGTCCGATAGGTCAGCGATCGGCCGACCGGCGGAAAGGCGCCGTCCGGCCCGATCATCCGCTCCAGTGCCTCACCGAAACGCTGCATCCGCTTGATCTGCACCGGCAACCGGTCCTTGGCGCCCAGGCTGTTGAAACGGGCATCGGTGCGGACCAGAACCTCCAATATCTGCGTCAGCATCGGGTGGATGACATAGCTGTTGTACAGGTCGAAATGGAAATGGACGCCATCGGCATACCAGCCGTCGCCGACATACCATTCGCCGAATTTGCGAATGGCAAGATCGATGCGCACCGGGTCCCATTGTGCGCCGACCGACAGCAGGAAAGCTTCGTTCATCGCCGCGAACAGCAGCCAGTTGGTATAGGGCGGAGATACGCGGCGAAGCCCCTGTATCTCGGCGATGATGCGATCCTTGGTCTTGCGATCCAGTGGTTCCCACAGAGCTTGCGGCGCGCGCAGCAGGGCGCTGGTGAAATAGGCGGAATCGACCAGCGCCTGGCCCTCGCTGCTCCACAGCAGATAGTCGGGACTGCGCGGATCGACGCTATGGACGTAGCTTTGCAGTGCCTGGGTGCGCAATTGCGCGCGCAGCCGTCCTTCCGGGCCGTTGTCATCGGCCAGCGCCAGCCATGGGGCGATGCCGTCGATCAACCGACCGAACGCCTCCAGATAGGCGACCTTGGGATTGCGCCCGTCCCAGGTCGGGCTGAGTTCGGGTGTCCATTGTTGTTGCAGGCGTCCCTGCGCCATGCGGGACAGGATGGGCGTGGCCATGCGTTCGAGCAGGTCGAGCATATAGCGCCGGTCGTCCGGGCCGGTGGCTGGGGCCGATGCCGTAGATTGTCCTTGCGCGAGGGCGGGCAGGGCGGTCGTCAAGGCGCTGCTCCCGGCGGCGGCCAGCATCGCGCGGCGATCCATCATGATTGGCATTGTCACTCCTTGGGCAGGCTGAAATCGAGGGGTTGGGCGGCATAGGCGTCCCAGGCGGCGCGCGTGGTGAAGCCCCCTTTCCCATGGTTCCAGGCGCTGCCCGAATAATAGACGAAGGGTTCGCCCGGCTTGACGATAAGCAGGATCAGATGATTGTCGAAATCCTGCCGTATCTCGATGATGCGGGCGGGATCGACGCGGATGGCGATGGCCATGCGGCCATGATCGCCGTCCTCCGGCCCCCACCAACTGATGAGGCCCTTAGCGCGATCGACCGTCACCTCGCCGTCGCGTGATCCGGTTGTGCGCTTGCCGATGCCCACGCCCACGGTCAGCGCCGCCGGACTGTCGGATTGCAGCGTCGATATCATTCGGGTGAAATGGGTGCCGAGCGGCAGGGTAAAGCGCCGCGATTCCCAAACCTTGCGACTGGTATCCACCGGCCAGGGCGCGTAATCGACAGTGAAATCCGCCGCCTTGCCGCCCGATCGCAGGATGTGGAACCGGATATAGTTGCGTGAAGTCCAGAGCTTGTTGTCCTGCCAGATGCCCAGGCCTCCAGCGCCGCGCCCGGTGCCGACATTGTAGAAGTCCAGCCCCTCGCCATGATAACCATGCTGGTCGCCTGATCGCAGTTGCCGGTCGGCGAAGGGCCAGGCGACATTCTTGCCCCAGCTATCGATGCCTGAACCCGATGGCGGCTCGGCCGCTTCCAGCGCATGGCCGTAGATGCGATGGGCGGTCTTGTCATTCTCCCAGAGCAGGTCGTTATAGCGATAGGGGGCGACCAGCGCGACGGCCGCTGCGGTCTTGCTCGGTGGAGGGGGAAGGGGCTTGTCCACCGGCATGGGCGGCTGGGCCGGCGCACTTGCCGCGGCGAGGAGGGCGATCAAACCAATTCCGCAACGCGATGCAGTTTTATGCAGAAGCCAACCCATAAAGGCATCCCCAATATTTATATGATAAGATGATAAATTAGCATCTGTCGTTTGCCAAGGGCTTGCGTTAGATTCGCATGGCAGCAATGTCGTTTCTGTCGGATTCACGAAAGTCTCCCTTCATGGCCAAAGCCGTCTCCCTCGCGGACATTCTCTACTCCAAGCTCGAAGCGCGTATCGTTTCGGGCGACATTCCGGCCGGGTCAAAATTGCCTTCGCAAAAGGATATCGCCGAAGAGGAGGAGGTGAGCCGTACCGTCGTGCGAGAGGCTGTGGCGCGGCTGGAGGCGCAGGGCTTCGCCGTGGCGCGTCAGGGATCGGGTGTCTATGTATCGGAAAATGCGCGTTATCGTGCGTTTCAGGTCACGCGGGAAGAATTGTCCGAGCTGTCCGACGTCATCAAGCTGCTGGAAATGCGTCTGGCGATCGAGACGGAGATGGCCGGACTGGCGGCGGCCCGCCGTACGCAGGAGGATATTGGCGCAATGCGCGCGGCCCTGCGGCAGATGCGGGACGTTAGCGATGATCCGGCTGCCTCTGCGGTAGCGGACAGTCAATTCCACCTGGCGATCGCGCGGGCGACGCGGAATGATTATTTCGCGCGCTTCATCGATTTCCTCGGTGTCCGCCTGGTGCCGCCGCGCAGCCTCTATCTGCGTGACCAGTCCGATGACGCGCACCATGCCTATGCGGACAAGGTGCGGGACGAACATGAAGCGGTGCTGGACGCCATCATCCGGATGGACATCGAGAAAGCGCGCGGGGCAGCGCGCGCCCATATGCTGGAGAGTTTGCATCGCCATTCCGAGCTGAGCGAAGCCATAGCAGAGGCGGATATGCCTGGTTGACCCCGAAAAGTCAGACAATTGACAGTCTCGAAAAGTTATATGATAACTCTCTTTACGTGACACAAATCGTGCATGGAGGGAGGATGTATGAAAAGGTGGGTTCAAACTGCCGCAGTTGGTGTGAGCGCGATGGCGATCGCGGCGGCCTGTGCGCCCGTATTGGCTCAAACCGGTGGGGCCGACGGTCAGCCGCAGGCGACCGCTCCGCAAGAGGCAAGCGCCGCCGATATTGTCGTCACCGGCTTTCGCAGCAGCCTGCAAAAAGGCATCGACCTGAAGCGCGAGGCTGTGGGCGTGCGCGATTCCATCGTGGCTGAGGATATCGGCAAATTTCCTGAACAGAATGTGGCGGAATCGCTTCAGCGTATCCCCGGCGTTTTCCTGAGCCGCGACGGCGCCAGCAATGAAGGCCAGCGTATCAGTATCCGTGGCCTTGGATCGCAATATTCGGTGACGACCATCAATGGCGCACCCGTCCGTACCACATCGTCGCAGAATGTCGGAACATCGACCCGTGACTTCAATTTCGACGTTTTCCCGTCCGAACTGTTCGGCCGGGTCGACATCTACAAATCACCGCTAGCGAACCTGGAGGAGGGCGGCATTGGCGGTAATATCGACCTGCAGACGCCGCGTCCGTTCGACAGCCAGGGCCGGGTCATCCGCTATGCCGGTTCCGCCAATTACAACACCCAGTCTAAGGAATGGACGCCCCGCGGTTCGCTCATGCTGAGCGACACCTGGGGCAACTTCGGTGCGCTCTTCGGCATCGCCTATGCGCGCAGCATCAATGAACGGTCCGGTTTCCAGTCGACTGGCGGCTATAATAGTTCCGCTCTGGCTTCGCAGGCCTATGCCACGCCGGCGCCTGCGCCGAACACGACGGGTCCGTTCAATTTCGCACTGGATTTCAACGATCCGCGCGCCAATCTGGGCAGCCTGGCCCAGGATCAGGTGGCGAACGCCTATCTGCCGCGCTTCTTCCGCGTCTTTTCGTCCAATAATGAGCGTGAACGGCTCGGCATGGTGGGATCGCTCCAATATAAGAGCGATAGGCTGGAGATCAGCGTGGACGGTATTTATGCCGACCTCAAGGATCAGGCCGACGAGTTTACCTACGGCGTCGCGGTGCGCAATTCACGCACCGTGCCGGGGACGACATCCCTGCCGGGGCGTGGCACCAATTCAGGGCTGGTTCCGGTCAATGTATCGATTGACCAATATAATAATCTATATGGCACCTTCGCCAATGCCAGCTTCATCAACGAGAATTTCTTCCGCAATGCGCGGACCAAATTCACCTATGGCATCATCCGGGGTGTTTATGACCTGACTGACAGTTTGAAGCTGTCTGCCCAGCTCAACGCCAGCAAGAGCAATGCGCGCTATACCGCTAACCGGATCGTATCGAACCTCTATGCGGTTGAGGCGACCTTCGATCCGACCGGCAACGTCACCTATCCGACGATCACCACGCCGGTCGATGCGACCAATCCGCGCGTCTATGCCGATCCCGCACTTGGCTTTGCGCTTAACCGCGAGATCGACAAGCAGAAAACGGGACGCATCCAGTTGGATTGGGATGGTGGCGAATGGGGCGGGGTCGAATGGTCTGCACTGGCCGGCGGCAGCCGGGTGGAAACGACCAAGAGCATCTCACTACAGGATGGCAGCAGTATTGGGGCAGCCAAGCTCGCGGGGATCGACGTTTATTCCTACATGAACCCCTATGTCCAATATGGGGCGCTGGAAAATGGCGGAAATGCTGGATTTCCTTCGCAATTTGCAACTTTTCCACGTTCGTTCGTCATGAAATATCTCGATGCCAACGGCGCCAATGCTGCGGCGCCGGTGCGCCTCAACTCTGCCTTCACGGCGGAAGAGCATGTAACGTCGGCCTGGATCGAACTCAATGCCAAGGCGGATATTGGCGGACATGAACTGCGCGGCAATATCGGTCTGCGCTATTCCGACACGAAGACGATCATCGACAATTATATCAGCGCCGGCGGCGGCAATTTCACGCCGCAAAACCGCAAGGGCGGCTATGATAACTGGCTGCCATCGGCCAGCCTGGCGTTCGATATTACACCCAAGCTGGTGGCGCGCGCTTCGGGCGGCAAGACCATCACCCGCGCCGCGCTGGCGAATATCGCTTCGGGCACATTGGTTCCCAATGTGTTCAACGGCGACATCACTGTCGGCAACCCGAACCTGCGACCGCAGGTTGCGACCCAGTTCGACGGCAGCCTGGAATGGTATTTCAACCAGGGTGGCCTGCTGAGCGTCGGCGGCTTCTATAAGAAACTGAAGGGCACGGCGACCCCCATCACCGATTTGGTGACGCTGGGATCGACAGGCCTGCCCGACAGCGCGTTCAACGCCATCGCGCTGGGTTATCCGGATGGAAACATCCCCGACGATTTCCTGCTGCGTCGGACCAGCTATATCAACCAGGGGACGATCAAGCTGAAGGGGCTGGAATTTGCCTATCAGCAATCCTTCAATTTCCTGCCCGCGCCTTTTGACGGACTGGGCGCGATCGCCAGCTTCACGAAGGTCTTCACGGAGGGCAATGATTTCGTGACCAGCGATGGAACCAGCGTCTCGGTCGCGCTGGTGCCCAAGACATCCTACAGCCTGACCGGCTATTATGAGAAAGGGCCGTTCGCCCTGCGCGGTTCCTATAATTATCGTGCGCGCAGCGGTATCACCAATATCAACAATGGCAACGACCAGATTCCTTATAATTCCTCTCAAGGATTCCTGGATGCTACCATGAGCTACAAGATCAACGATATGATAGAGTTGCGCGTGGATGCTCTGAACATCACCAACGTCAACAGCTATATCTATTATGAGGATCCGGACGGTCCGAAGGGCAATGGCAAGTCGCGGCGCGACAACAGCTTCTTCAATGGCCGAACCCTGTCTTTCGGCATTCGTGGTAAATTCTAGCTCTCCCCTTGGGCGTCCGGCTGCTGCACGGTCGGACGCCTATTTTTGGTTCAAGATACTCCCTCTCTCAACGCCAGGAGCGCGTCTATCGTGACTTTCCGTCCCTTCGCTTCCGTCGCACTGGTCTGCGCTACCGTTTCTGCCCCGGTTCAGGCCGCCCAGCCGTCCAGGGCGCCCATTGAGGCGGCGGTCAAGCTTGCGGACTGGCAACTCGCCCGCCTTGACGACCTGTCGCATATCCCCAGCGCGACCGACGAGACGCGCAAGACGCGTGGCTGGGAGCAGGCGGTTTTCTGGGTGGGCATGACCGCGCTCGCCGATGCCGGTGCGCCGCCGCGGATCAAGGACGCCATCCTCGCCATGGGACGGAGCAATGGCTGGCGGCCGGGCGACAAGGTTTATTTTGCGGACGATCAGGCGATCGCCCAGGCCTATATCTGGGCGGCGAGCCATGGTGCGGGCACACAGGCGCTGGGTCCGACCAGAGCGGCGTTCGACACGGTGGTCGACAAGCCGGCGGTGACGACGCTGGCCTTTGCTATCCCGCCAGAGGGCTATGGCGCGACGGAGTGCCTGACGCGCTGGTGCTGGTGCGACGCGCTGTTCATGGCGCCGCCCGCCTTTGTCGAACTGTCGCGGCAGACGGGGGACAATCGCTACCTGACCTTCGCGATGAAGGAATTCTGGGCCACCACCGACTTTCTCTATGATCCGGCCGAACATCTTTATTATCGTGACAGCCGGTTTTTCGAACGGCGCGACGACAAGAGGCGCAAGCAGTTCTGGAGCCGGGGCAATGGCTGGGTCTTCGGTGGCATGGCGCGGGTGATCCCGCTGCTCGACAGCGGCAGTTCCGACCGCACGCGGATGGAAGCGCTGTTCAAGGACATGGCGGTCAAGATCAAGGCGTTGCAGAAGTCCGACGGCTATTGGGCGCCCTCGCTGCTGGCGCCGGAAAATGCGCCGCCGGAAACCAGCGGCACGGCCTTCTACACCTATGGCCTTGCCTGGGGCATCAAGGCTGGCCTGCTGCCGCGCGCGGAGTATGAGCCGGTGGTGCGCAAGGGGTGGGCCGCGCTGCAAAAGGCGATCCAGCCTGATGGTCGGTTAGGCTGGGTCCAGCAGGTGGGCGACCGACCCGACAAGGTCGCCGCCAACGACACGCAATATTTCGGCGTTGGCGCTTTCCTGCTCGCCGCCACGGCCGTCGCGGCTCTCGACGACCAGCCCCGCTGACAGACGGAGAAGAGTTGGTGTTCGAGAAAATCTATTATGCCGCGCATCCCGACATGATGGACGGTGCCAGCAATGATGCGCTGCGCCATCGTCATCTGGTGTCGGGCCTGTTTCGGTCGGGTGAGATTGTGCTGACCTACTCGCATGGAGAACGGTTCATCATCGGTGGTGCGGTGCCGGGTTCGACGCCGCTTGCATTGCCGCTGCAGACCGAACCTGAAAGCGCCGCCGGGCATCCTCTGCTGGAACGGCGCGAACTGGGTGTCATCAACATCGGTGTGGGCGAGGGGCAGGTGATAGTGGATGGAGAATCCGTTTCGCTTGCCAAATATGAAGCGCTCTATGTGCCGATGGGATCGAGGGATGTCTCCTTCGCGGGAGAGGGTGCGCGCTTCTATCTGCTCAGCGTGCCGGCGCACGCAGCCTTCCCGCTACGCAAAATGGGTCTCGCCGACGCCAACAGGATGCAGCGGGGCAGCATCGAGACGTCGAACGAACGCACCATCTACCAGTTGATCCTGCCGCATACTTGTCAAAGCGCTTCGCTCTGCATGGGCCTGACGCGCCTGGAACCGGGCAGCGTCTGGAACACCATGCCGCCCCATGTCCATGAACGCCGCTCCGAAATCTATCTCTATTTCGACCTGGAGGATGATGATCGGATATTCCATTATATGGGACAGCCAGATGTGCTACGCCATATCGTGATGGAGAATGAGGATGTCGTCATTTCGCCGCCCTGGTCGGTGCATATGGGGGCAGGGACGAGGAACTACAGTTTCATCTGGGCCATGGCCGGCGAAAATCTCGACTATGAGGACATGGATGTCCTCGACATTTGCCAGTTGAAATAAGGCCCAGGATGCGTCGCAGATCACTGGCGGCCGAAGTCGAACGGCTCAGTCCGACCGGCTGGTGACGATCGCCTGTCCATCATGCGCGATGGAGATCAGGTGCGCATCGCCATTGTCGCACTGGACCTTCCATTCGCCATTGCTGACCTTGGTTTTCAAAAGCTCGGCCGAAACGATTTTCTGACAGGGCAGGCCCGCGTCCCGCACCGCGCGAAAGAAGACGCCGTTGCGCTGGCCCGGTGGCAGGGCGGCGACCGCAGCGGCATAATCGACGCCGCTCGCATTGGCCTCATTCTTGGCACCGGCTTTTTCGGCGGTTTCAGGACTGCCGCAGGATGCAAGCGCCAGGCTCGCCATGATAGTTACCGGCATAAATCGCATGGATATTCTCTTCTGACACGGGCAGCGAATGATGACGCGCATCATGCGCCAAAATGCGCATTTTTCAAGCCCTTGCCCCATCCCGAAAGC
Source organism: Sphingobium sp. BYY-5 (assembly GCF_022758885.1). NCBI lineage: Bacteria > Pseudomonadati > Pseudomonadota > Alphaproteobacteria > Sphingomonadales > Sphingobiaceae > Sphingobium > Sphingobium sp. BYY-5. Next base: position 366,605 of record NZ_JALEBH010000002.1, on the reverse strand, counting down.
GGTCGAGAATCAACCCCCGATCGGCATACCCGGCGGGATTGCGGGTTCGGGCCGGCTGGTCTTGCCGATCTCCTTCATCAATCGTGCATCGTCGCGTAGCAGCGCGGCCATGCTGCGCTGCCAGCTTGCATCCTCGCTATCGCCCTTGGCCTGGGCGAACTGGTCGGCGATGCGGCGCAGACGCCCGTCGAGGACAGCTACGACGTCGATCGACGTGTCGGGCGACTGGCGCGTCCTGGCGATCGTCAGGATGGCGCGATGGGCGATGCGGCGCTCGACGGCCGATCCACGCCGGTCGATCACCCCGCTCTGCAACCGGTCGAGCAATTCGCCCAACCCCAGTTGCGCCGGGTCATTGCCATGCTGGATGTGGATGCGGGTCAGGCGCGATGGGGCGAGCAGGCTTTCCAGCGTCACCTGAGCCGCTACATCGGCCGCGACCAGCGGATCGAACGCCGATGCCCCTGCTGTGTCGAATATCTCACTCTCATATTGCGGGTCGGACCGGCCGTTGAGGCCCGAAGACAGCATCATCGTCAATTGGGGGGAGACGGTCAGCACATCTGCGGACAATGTGCCGATCAGCGCATTGAGCGCGGCGCGCTGCTCTGCGGTATTCACGACGGTAGGAGTGGGGGAAGCCCCACCGACGACGGCATAGCGATAGTTGACGCCACCCAATATCTTGCCGATCGCCGCCACCGCATAGCGGTGGAACAGCCAGACCGGCACGAATTTGCGCCGCAGGTCGGACAGCGGCTCGCCCGCGCGCAGGACTCCAGGTCCGAAATTGGCGAGCGCGATCCGGCGCACCGCCATCACATGCGCCAGATCCTCCGGCGTGTCGGCGCCCTCGGTCCACATATTCGTGCCCGGCACGGCCAGGTCGGAGGCGCGTCCGTCGATGTCGGTCGAATAATGCAGCCCCGCCGCCTCGATCGCATCAGCCTTGCGCGCAGCCTCCGCGTCGGCATCGACGCCGGGCGCGGGTTGGCCATAGAGCCAGTCGACCGTATATTTGTCCCATTTCCCGATCCCCACGGCATAGGCGTCGGACAGGTCCAGCTTGCCATCGACGATCTTCACCAGTGGTCCGGGATAGTCCATCACCGACGCGCGATCGTCCAGGCTCGCCTGGAAATTATGGACGAAGCCGATGGCATGACCGACTTCGTGCGCACCAAGCTGGCGAATGCGCGCCAGTGCGACGCGAACGGCGTCGTTGGGGCCGCCGCTGTCATTCTGGGCGGTGCCGACCAGCCCTTCATAAAGGATGATGTCCTGCCGCAGCCGCAGCGACCCCAGCACGACATTGCCCTTGATGATCTCCCCCGTGCGCGGATCGATCACACCGCCGCCATAAGACCAGCTACGGGTCTGGCGGTTGGTCCAGTTGACGACATTGTACCGCACGTCCTGCGGATCGACGCCCGGCGGCAGTATCCTGGCCTGGAAGGCGTCGATATAGCCGGCAGCGTCAAAAGCCTGGTTCCACCAGGCGACACCTTCGGTGAGCGCGGTGCGGATCGGTTCGGGCGCGCTATTGTCGATATAGAAGATGATCGGCTTCTTCACGCGCGATCGCGGCGCGGCGGGATCGAGCTTGTCGAGGCGGAAGTGGTTGGCGAACTGGACCATCACCGGATCGCCCAGCTTGCTGCCGAAATCATAGGCCTGGGTCGCGTGGCTGCCGGACCGGATGTCGAATTTGCGCGGGCGGAAACCCGGCGCGGGCAGACGGACCAGCGAATGATGCACGGTGAAGCTGACCTGCCGGCCATCTGGCGCGATCGTGTCGACCTCCTGGCCTGGCGTATCGGACGCGAAGGTCTGGATCGCCTCCATCTCGATATTGTCGGGAAAGACCCTGACCGATGCCGGGTCGGCGGCGCTCAGCTTCTCGGCCAGTTTGAACCCCTTGCCATTGCTGTTGAGCGCATCGGCCAGTTTCATCGTATCGCTGGTGAGGAAGGGGGCGATGTCGATGACAAGGCCGCCGCTCGCCGCCGGTGCAACGATATCGACCATCGCGACCGTGCTGAAGGGGAAGCTGTTCGTGGCGCTTCTTTGCACATCGGCGTCCCCGGTGGCGCGATAGCGGGGGTTTTCGTAGGTGATGGCAACCTTCTTGCCCAAACGGCGAAAGGCCAGAAGCTGCGTTTCGCCCTGCATACCGCGATCGATGCGGATCGGTGCGGAACCAAGGCCGGTCTTGATCGAGGGCGTGTAGAGGAAGCGACCGGACACGCCCTGAGCATCGGGCGCGGGCAGGGTCAAAAGGATGCGGCCATCCGTTACGTCCGCTTTCACCGGCAAAAGGGCGCCGTCGGCGCTATTGGCGATCGTTACAGGCTCCGCCAGCGCCGCGATGGGCAATGTGCCGCCTGCCGCCAGGGCGATCGCCCACGCCGAAACCATGCCCACAGCCCGTGGTGAAAGCGCCATAAATCCCCCTTTTCATGCCGATCGCATCACGGCCGATGGCGGATCATATCATGCGATCCGTTGGGCATGTCGGCATATTCAAAAGAACTTGGCATCAAAATTGATGTTTTCCAACTGGATGGAGGCATTTCGTGACGGAATCCCACGATCATGAACTGGATCGCACAGATCTGCGTCTGTTGCGCGAGATTGTGGAGGATGGCCGCATTTCCGACGTTGCGCTGGGCGAACGTGTGCATCTGTCCAGCACCGCAGCCGCCCGGCGTCGAAAGATATTGGAAGAGAGGGGCATGGTGCCGCGCTATGCCGCCAGTCCTGATCTGGTCCGGCTGGGCTTCGGCATTGTCGTCCATGTCTCGATTGAACTGGTGGCGCAGACCGAGCAGGTGTTGACCGAGTTCGAGGAGGCCGTCGTGAAATGCCCGTCGATGAGCTATTGCAGCTTCGTCTCCGGCGACACCGACTTCATGATGACGGTCCATGTCCGTTCCTTCGACGATTATGACCGCGTCTATCGCAAGGAACTTTCGACCCTGCCGCATGTCGCCAAGATCCGCAGCAGCTTCGTGATGCAGCCGGTCACGCAGCGGACCGTCCCACCCGCCCTGTTCGAAGGGTTGCGCTGACGAACGAATCGGCAAAGCAATCGCGGGCAAGTGCGCAGCAATATGGCATGGATCAGGATTTATGCGCAGGAATCGATCAATATTAGCCAGGTTCCGTGCCGAATTTCGCGGGAAGCGCTAACCGCTCTTGTGTACCATCACCTTGTCTCCGGCAGGCCCGCAGGAGGGACAAAGGGCCAGCCGGGATCAGGGTCAGCGCAGGTGCCCGGAAAGCCGGGGCCATAAACAGGGTTATGTCCGGGGGACAAGTCGACAATCGCAACACCGCCAACCCCTGGCGAACGCGCGTCCATACGGGCGCGGCTCCTGATGCGTGGCCGGAGGAGAATGAAAGGCCCGACTGGACGCGCTAACAGGGGATAGACAATGATGCATATGATGACGGGTGACAATTTCGACCGTCGCCGCCGGTTGGGCCGATCCCTGCTGAAAACCACCGCCGCGCTGATCGTGGCGGCCATGGTGACGCCGGTGCTGGCGCAGGAGGTCACGCCGCAGGATGATGCCCCGCCCGCCCAGATCGTGGTCACAGGCTCGCGCATCGTCCGCGACGGATACAATGCGCCCACGCCCGTGACGGTCATGAGCAAGGCGGACATTACCGCCCAGGCACCTGCCAATATCTCCGACTTCGTCAACCAGCTTCCGGCGATCGCCGGAAGCGGCACGTCGGGCACTTCTTCGGGCGGCCTGTCGAACGCCGGCGCCGGCATCAATTCGATCGGTCTGCGCGGGCTGGGCGTGGGTCGTACCCTCGTCCTGATCGACGGGCAGCGTTCGGTCGCCTCGACCGTGGGCGGCGTGGTCGACATCAACACCATCCCGCAGGATCTGGTGGAACGGGTGGAGGTCGTGACCGGCGGCGCATCGGCCGCCTATGGATCGGACGCGGTGGGCGGCGTCGTCAACTTCGTCCTCGACAAGGGATATAAGGGTTTTCGGATCGGGCTGGACCAGGGCATCAGTACTTATGGCGACGGGCGCAACGCCACGCTGACGGCCAGCGCCGGCCTGTCGCTGCTCGATGACCGGTTGCACATGTTGTTCAACGGCGAATATTTCAAGCAGAATGGCGTCGATACGATTGACCGCGACTGGAACGACAGCGGCTATTTCATGATTAACAACCCCGCCTATAACGGCACCAATGGCCAGCCGCAGCGATTGGTCGGATCGGGTTTCGGACCGTCGGGTTACACGGCGGGGGGCCTTATCGGATCGGGACCGCTGCGCGGCACCTATTTCCTGGGCGCGGGTCAGACGGGGCAGTTGACCTATGGCACGGTGCTCAGCCCCTGGATGGTCGGCGGCGACACCGACGTGACGCTGGCGGGGCATGTCGGCACCAACTCGCTGATCCCGCGCGACGAACGCCTCAGTTTCTTCAACCGCACTGCGTTCGACATCACGCCCGACATCACGCTCTTCGGCCAATTCTCCTATAATCGGTCGACTAGCCGCAGCTATTATCAGCAAACCCCCAGCACCGGCGTCAGCATTCGCGCGGACAATGCCTATCTCCAGACCTATTATCCGCAGGTCGCGGCGCAGATGGCGACGCAGGGCCTGGCGTCCTTCACCATGGGCACCAGCAATGCCGGTTTCCCGGTGCCCGGCAGCGACATCAAGCGCGAAGTCTATCGCTTCGTCGGCGGCGCGGAAGGACGGTTCGAGCTGTTCGACCGCAAATGGGAATGGAACGGCTATTATCAGCATGGCGTCACCAAGGCGCATGAGGAACTGACCAACACCTGGAACAACGCCCGCATGACGCTGGCGCAGGATGCGGTGTTCGCGCCCAACGGCAGCATCGTCTGCCGCTCCACCTTGACCGATCCGACCAATGGCTGCGTGCCGATCAATCGCCTCGGCACCATGGGGCCGTCCGCTGATGCGCTGGCCTATATCTATGGTGACGAACAGCCCCAGCGCGAACAGACGATCAAGCAGGACGTTGCCGCCATCAGCGCCAGCGGCGAATTGTTCGCCCTGCCGGGCGGTTCCGTGGCCATCGCCTTCGGCGTGGAATGGCGCAAGGAACAGATTAACGGGTCGGTCGATCCGCAGTTTAATAGCGGCTGGCTCTACGGCAATTTCCTGGTCAATCGTGGCGAATATAATGTGAAGGAAGGGTTCGTCGAAGTCGATCTGCCGGTGGTAAAGGGTCTGAACCTCAATGCCGCGGGCCGCTTCACCGACTATTCGACATCCGGATCGGTCCAGACGTGGAAGCTGGGCGCGACGTTCGAGCCCATTCCCGACATCCGCCTGCGCGGCAATATCAGCCACGATATCCGCGCGCCCAATCTGCAGGAACTGTTCGCGGCTGGTACGGCGCGTACCAACACGGTCATCATTCCGACTGGCGCGAACGCCCCTACGACCGGCTCCCTGCAATTTGTGCAGAACCAGGTCGGCAACCCCAATCTTCGGCCGGAGGTCGCCGACAGTTGGACCGTGGGCACCGTCCTGACGCCCCGCTTCCTGCCGGGCTTTACCGCATCCTTCGACTATTATTCGATCAAGATCGACAAGGCGATCGGCAATGTAACGGCGCAGGACACGGTTGACCTATGCTACGATCAAGGTGCCACATCCTATTGTAACAATATCATCTTCAGCGGAAACACGCTGACGAGTATCGTCCTTCAACCGATCAATTTCGCAAAGCAGACGACCGAGGGGTTCGATATAGAGGCGAGCTATCGCCTGCCGCTATCCAATATTTCAGATAAGATTCCGGGTACTTTCAGCCTGCATGGCACGTTAACCCATTATATCAAGAATGTCATCGATAACGGCATTCCCTCCAGCTTTCCGATCGACTATGCGGGCGTGAACGGGGGATCGCTGTCCGGCACCTACAGCGCGCCCAGTTGGGTCTATCGTGTCAGCGCCTTCTACGAGGTGGATCCCTTCACGCTGAACCTTGTCGCACGCGGTTTCAGCGACGGCGTTTACGGCAACGACTATATCGAATGCACCAGCGCCTGCCCGGCGTCGACGACGCAATATCGCACCATCAACGACAATCATATCAACGGCGCCATGTATGTCGATGCGTCGATCGGCGTGAAGTTCAAGGCCTATGGCGGCAACGGCAAGCTCAGCTTCATCGTCAATAATGTCTTCAACAAGGATCCGGTGCTGATCGGCAACGGTCCTGACGGCAACAATGTCCCGGCCTATGCCCAGACCAGCCGTGGCCGTTATGACGTGATCGGCCGCGTCTTCCGCATCTCCGCCCGTTTCCAGTTCTAACACCCGCCAGAAGGTAGACATTCCATGACACGCATGAAGACAATCGTCGCCAGCCTGGCGCTCGCCAGCACGCTGCTCACGCCCATGGCCCAGGCCGCCGCGCCCAAGGCGATGAAGACCGCCGCCGCCGCCGCCGTCGATGCGCAGGCCAAGCAGGTACAGGTGATGGTGGACCAGGTGTTCAGCTATGCCGAGCCTGGCTTTCAGGAGGTGAAGACATCCGAATATCTGACGAAGATATTGGAGGATAACGGCTTCACCGTGACGCGCGGCGTGGCGGGCATCCCCACTGCCTTCACCGCGACATGGGGCAGCGGCGGGCCGCTGATCGCGCTGGGCAGCGATATTGACGACGTGCTGGGCGTGTCGCAGATTCCCGGCATCCCCAATATCAAGCCGCTGGTGGAAGGCGCGCCGGGCCATGGCGAGGGGCATAATGCCGGTATGCCGCTGGTGATCGCCGCCGCCATCGCGGTCAAGCAGGTGATGGAAAAGAACAAGATACCCGGCCGACTGATGCTGTGGCCCGGCGTTGCGGAGGAATTGCTGGGCACCAAGGCCTATTATGTGCGCGACGGCCTGTTCAAGGATGTCGACGCCTGCATCTTCACCCATGTCAGCAACGACTTCAACACCGGCTATGGCGAGATGGGCAATAACGGCATGGTGTCGGTGGAATATACATTCCACGGCAAGACCGCCCATTCGGCCGGTATGCCATGGGAAGGGCGCAGCGCGCTCGATGGGGTGGAGTTGATGGATGTCGCCTGGAACTTCCGGCGCGAACATCTGCCGCTGACGCAGCGGTCGCATTATGTCATCACCAATGGCGGCGGCCAGCCCAATGTCGTGCCGGACAAGGCGTCGGTCTGGTATTATTTCCGCGAGCGTGATTTCAAGTCGATCCGGGAACTCTACGAACTGGGCAACACCATCTCAGAAGCGGCGGCCAAGGCCAGCGGGACCACGGTGACGCACCAGATACTGGGCTATGCCGCGCCCAATTTCGGCAACAAGCCGATGGCCGAAGCCGCCTATGCCAATATCAAGGCCGTGGGGATGCCCAAATGGTCGGCCGACGATCAGGCTTTCGCCAAGGTGGTGCAGGAAACCAACCAGCGCAAGGTGGAGCCGCTGCGCACCGAAATCGGCGATCTGTCCACGCCGGAAAATCGCAAACCATCGATGGGGGGCGGTTCGGACGATATCGGCGATATCATGTGGACGGTGCCGACTATCACCATCCGCTTCCCGTCGAACATCCCCAACATGATCGGCCACAATGTCACCTCCGCCATCGCGATGGCGACGCCGATCGCGCACAAGGGCGCTGTGGCGGGCGCGAAGGCGTTGGCGATGACTGTGCTCGACCTCATGACCACGCCTAAGCTGGTGGCCGACGCCAAGACCTATTTCAAGGACGTCCAGCTCAAGACCGACAGCTACGCCCCGGTCATCACCGCGCAGGACAAGCCCGCCATCTGGCTCAACGAAAAGACGATGCAATTGCTGAGGCCGGGAATGGAGAAATATTATTATGATCCGGCCAAATATGACACCTATCTCGACCAGTTGGGCGTCAAATATCCAACCCTGACGCCGCAATGATCGGGAACCAGACGGTTATGAAGAGGAAACAGCCTTTAGGTCGCACCATCGCTCTTGCTCTCGCCTTGGCCACAACGGCGCTTTCCATTCCCGCGCAGGCGGCCTCGTCCAAAGCGATGAAGGCGCAGGTCGCCGCCGGGGTCGAGGCGCAGGCCAAGCAGATCCAGGTCATGGTCGACCAGGTGTTCAGCTTTGCCGAGCCGGGTTTCCAGGAAGTCCGCACGTCGGAATATCTGGCGAAGATATTGGAGGATAATGGCTTTATCGTGACCCGCGGGGTCGCAGGCATCCCTACCGCCTTCACCGCGACCTGGGGGGAAGGTGGCCCGCTGATCGCGCTGGGCAGCGACATAGACGATCTGCTGGGCGTATCGCAGATGCCAGGGGTTGCGACCGTCAAGCCGATCATCGCCGGTGCGCCGGGCCATGGCGAAGGGCATAATTCGGGTATGCCGATGATGATCGCGGCGGCGCTCGCGGCCAAGAAGGTGATGCAGGACAACGGGATCAAGGGGCGGCTGATGCTCTGGCCCGGCGTCGCGGAGGAACTGCTCGCGACCAAGGCCTTCTATGTGCGCGCGGGCCTGTTCAAGGATGTCGACGCCTGCATATTCGGCCATGTGAATACCGGCTTCGGCACGGCTTATGGCGACCTCGGCCTCAACGGCATGGTGTCGGTCGAATATGCGTTCAGCGGCAAGACCGCCCATTCGGCCGCCATGCCATGGGAAGGGCGCAGCGCGCTCGACGCGGTTGAGTTCATGGATGTGGCCTGGAATTTCCGGCGTGAACATCTGCCGCTCAGCCAGCGGTCGCATGACGTCATCACCAATGGTGGCGGCCAGCCCAATGTGGTGCCTGACAAGGCGTCGGTCTGGTATTATTTCCGCGACAAGGATTTCGCGTCGGTCCGCGCGCTCTACGAAACCGGGACCAGCGTTGCGGAAGCGGCGGCGCAGGCGACCGGCACCAGCGTCAAGCGCACCATATTGGGTTATGCCGCGCCCAATTTCGGCAACAAGCCGATGGCCGAAGCCGCCTATGCCAATATCAAGGCCGTGGGTATGCCGACCTGGTCGGCCGCGGACCAGGCCTTCGCCAAAGCGGTGCAGGAGAATAATCATCTGAAGCTGCAACCTCTCGCCACCAATGTCACGCCGCTGTCGACGCCTGAGACGCGCGGCGCGGGCGGCGGTTTCGGGGCTTCCGACGATATTGGCGACGTGATGTGGAACGTGCCGACCATCACTATCGGCTATCCGGCCAATATCCCGAATATCATCTTCCACCATGCCACCGCCGCCATGGCGATGGCGACGCCGATCGCGCACAAGGGGACGGTTGCAGGGGCCAAGGCGGTCGCGATGACGGTGATCGACCTGATGACCGATCCGAAATTGCTGGCCAGCGCCAAGGCCTATTTCAACGACGTGCAGCTCAAGACGCAGAAATATGATCCGGTTCTGGCGCCGGACGATCAGCCGGCCATCCATCGCAATGAGAATATCATGAAGCAACTGCGGCCGGAGATGGAGAAATATTATTATGATCCGGCCAGATATGGCACCTATCTTGACCAGTTGGGCATCCACTATGGCAACTAATCAGGGCTAGGACCGATCGACATTCAGATTAAAGCAGAAGCCTCAGCCTCATTTTCAACGTCATGCCGGACTTGATCCGGCATCCAGAGTCGCAGGCGACGCCTTTTGTGGCCCTGGATGCCGGATCAAGTCCGGAATGACGGTTTGGGAAATGCCTAAAACTATGAATGTCGATCTGGGCTAGGTGTTCCCGGCGATCGCGATCGCGATCCGCTTCGCCAATGGTCCCGATCGTCGCTCATGCCTGTTACGCTCCCCAAATTTGCGAATTGGTCGCATTATCGCTAGGTGCGATCGCGAACGAGTCGCAAAAGGGGGACGACATGAATATCCGAGTTTTGGCGCTGAGCGGAGCGGCACTCATCGCGCTGTGGCATCCAGCCGTACAGGCTGCGGAAGCTGCGGCTGCCGACGCTCCGCGCGACGAAGACCAGATCATCGTCACCGCCGCCAATGCGGGCACGAAGACCGAAACGCCGCTCATCGAACTGCCGCAGCCGATCAAGGTCATCACATCGGATCAGTTCATCTCGCAGGGTGCGATCAGCATCAGCGACACGGTCAAATATGCCGCCGGCGTTCTTGCCAATCCCTATGGCCGCGACACCCGCGTGGATGGCTTCATCGTGCGTGGTATCGACGCGCTGCAGTTCCGCGACGGTATGCGCGACATCTTCAGTTACTATGCCAGCATCACCTCCGATCCCTATAATTTCTCTCGCGTGGAAATCGTGCGCGGCCCGGCATCGGTGCTCTTCGGTCAGGGGTCGATCGGCGGCCTGGTCAACCTCGTCTCCAAGACTCCGGAATTCAAGACAGGCGGCGAACTGAACCTCGTCTATGGCAGCTATGATCGCAAGGAAGCCATGGGTGACGTCAACGTCGCGCTGGCGGATAATCTGGCTGTCCGGCTCGTTGCCCGCGTTCGCGATGCCGACACCTATGTCGACCATGTCCCCGACGACCGCAGGATGTTCGCCCCGTCGATCCGCTGGCAGCCTACGCCCGATACGGACGTGGTGCTGACTGGCCTTTACCAGAAGGACGAAACCGGATCGACCTCGCAGTTCCTGCCGATCGTCGGCACCTTCCGCCCGAACACCGCCTATCCGGCCGGCAAGCTTGATCCCTATACTTTCGTCGGTAAGCCAGGCTGGGATCGTTATAATGGCCGCTTACTCCAGGGCGGCGGTTCGATTACCCATAAATTCTCGGACAATGTACGATTGAGCCTCAAGGCCCGCTATATCGACAGCGACCTTGAATATAACACCCATTATGCCGACAGCTACACCAATCCGATCGATCCCTTCTCCGTCTATGGTACGGATGGCCGTACCATCGGCCTTTATTCCAGCGCCTCCAATGCGCGGATGAACGTCTTCTCGACCGACAATAATCTCCAGTTTACCTTCAACACCGGCGCGAATATCGAGCATAAATTGCTGGTCGGCCTCGACTATAGCTGGAACAAGGTCGCCAAGCAGGAAACCTACGGCGCTGCCGAGATCGTCGATCTCTACGACATCGATCGTGATGCGCTGGCGGCCTACAAGCCGACTGGCCCCTTCAACATTGATTCGCAGAAACAGCTTGGCGTTTATGTTCAGGATCAGATCCGTTTCTTCGACCGGGTTTCGGTCGTTCTGGGGGCCCGCCGCGACCGCGTAACTTCCTCGGCCGGCAGCACCGATCACGCCATCACATTCCGCGCTGGCATCATCGGGGAAATCGGCGCGGGCTTCTCGCCCTTTTTCAGCTATACCGAAAGCTTCCTGCCGGTCGCCGGCTCCATCGTAAACCTCGACGGCAGCATTGGCGATCCATACAAGCCCCAGACCGGCACCCAGTTCGAGACAGGGGTGAAGTGGCAACCTGCGCCCAGCACGCTCGTCACGATCACGGCCTTCCACATCAAGGAACGTAACCGTGTACTCTATCTGGCTGGCAGCGCCACGACCCAGTCGGGCGAGTTGACCACCAAGGGTTTCGAGATCGAGGCGAGCCATACCCTGCCGGGCAATTTCGAACTGCTGGCCAATTATGGCTACAGCAAGCTCAAGTCGGAGGTGAACACCAGCCTCGACTATATGCCGCGTCATACCGCCTCGATCTGGTCGACCAAGACTTTTGGCCTCGCGGACGAAGCCCAGCTTCGCCTCGGCGGCGGCGTAGTGTATAGCGGCAAGAGCATATCGACCAATGCCCTCTGGTCGATCGTCACCCCGTCGCGCACCACGGTTGACGCGCTGGCGGAGATCAATTGGCAGAGCTGGCGTTTCGCGCTCAACGCGACCAACCTTCTCAACAACAAATATTATGCGTCCTGCCTGGCGCGCGGCGACTGTTTCATGGGCGCGCCGCGCAACGTGATGGGCACCATCGGCTATCGTTTCTGACAAGGGAGAGGAATAATGATGAAATGGACTTCCGCGCTGCTGGCGCTCGCCTGCCTGCCTTCGCTGGCGCAGGCGCATGAAATCTGGGTCGAGCGCGATGGCGCCGGTCCGGCACGCATCTATCTGGGCGAACCGGGCGAAGTGCTGCCCGAAGGTGGCGATCCTGAGTTCGATCATCTCAAGGCGCCGCGCCTCGTCCCGGCCTCGCAGGCTGCGCAGGTTCGCAAGGCAGGCTATATCGAAGTCGCCGTGCCCGCAGGCGATGTGCGCGTGACCGATGACAGCGTGTTCGAACCCTGGGGTGAGGACGGCAAGAAGGAGGGCGTCATCTATTATGCCCGCGCGGGGCGGACCGAGGCGAAGGCGGTGTTGCCGCTGGAGATCGTGCCGACCGCGCCCGGTGCCGACAGCTTTACCCTGGTCCGCGACGGCAAGCCGGTGGCGAACGCGAAGCTGACCGTCTTCACGCCCGACAAATGGTCCAAGGCCTTCACCACCGACGCGCAGGGCAAGGTGGCGCTGCCGCTCAGGGAAAAAGGCCGCTACATCCTGTCGGCAACGCATGAGGAAAAGGGCGACCTGACCCTGGCCGGCCAGAAAGTCGCGACCATCTATCACATGGCGTCGCTCAGCTTCGCGAACGACTGACCCGCGCTGTCCTATCGGGACGTGCCCTGCTATGCTCCACGCTGCCGCTTTCCGATAGGATCGCGGCGGCGTAATATCATGTCAAAATCAGCGGGAAACATGCGAAGCTAAGGGGAATGCGTTGAAACGGGAGGAGAGGGTTCCGCCCGGTTCGCTTTCGCTTTCCCAATCAATCAACTTGCGGATTTCATACCCTCTTTCGTTCCCAATGGTTACGAACTGCCGATGCAGCAGCCGGTACGGAAAGGGGATCATCCGACATGATGTCATCGTTCAAGCGCCTTGCGCTCGCCTTGATGCTCGGCAGCGGCGGACAGGCTCTGGCTCAACCCGCCAACCTGCCACCGCCCGGTGGGGAAACGCCTGTCGCTTTCGATGTCCATGAAGGCACCTCCATGGCCGTGTCGGTCTCGCCCGACGGCAAATGGCTTGCGGTTGATTTGCAGGGCAGCCTCTGGATCATCCCGGCCAAAGGTGGCAAGGCGAAGCGGATCACCGACTATTTCAACGATGCGCGCCAGCCGGTCTGGTCGCCGGACGGATCGCGGCTCATTTATTTTGCCTATCGCGATGGCGGCTATGATCTTTGGACGATCAAACCCGACGGCAGCGACATGAAGAAGCTGACCGACGGCCCCTATGACGATCGCGACCCGACCTTCTCGCCCGATGGCAAGACGATCGCCTTCTCCTCTGACCGCAGCGGCAATTACGACATCTGGACGCTGGACATCGGGACCGGCGCGTTGAAGCAGATCAGCAGCAACCCGCGTGAGGACCGGTTGCCCAGTTGGTCGCCCGACGGCGCGCGCATCGCCTATTCGGGGGCGGAGGGAATGACGAAGAGCGCGATCTACGCCACCATACTCGCCACTGGTCAGGAAAGCCTGCTCAAGGAGGTAAAGGGCAAGGCTGACGCCCCTTCCTTCGGCCCGTCCGGTGAACTGGCCTATGTCGTGGCGGATGATGCTGGCAGCCATCTGGAAATCGACGGCACGCCGGTGAGCGGCAAGGAGAATGTCTTCCCCTTCCGCGTCTCCTGGGGGAAGGGTGGCTATTATTATGTCTCAGACGGCAATATCCGACGTCGCAGCGGCAACGCCCTCTCGACCGTCGATTTCGCCGCCACGCTGGAGGTGGTGCATCCGGTCTATACCCGCGCCAAGCGCGACTGGGATTCCACCGAGCCGCGCAGGGCATTGGGCATCGTCCATCCGCATATCTCCCCCGATGGCAGCCGTATCGCTTTCGTTGCCCTGGGCGACCTCTATGTCGTCTCATCCAGGGGCGGTACGCCCGAAAACCTGACGAAGGACGCCGCCCTCGACGCCGACCCTTCCTGGTCGCCCGACGGGCAGAGCATTGTCTTCAGCTCCGACCGGGTCGGCGGCCTGCCGCAACTCTGGATCAAGGATCTCAAGACCGGCAAGGACCGGCAACTCACCCATATGGATACCCAGCCGCTGGGCGCGGCCTGGTCCCCTGACGGGACACGTATCGCCTTCATCGATGTGGACGGCCGCTGGGGCGTGGCGGGCGTCTGCGTGATCGACGTCGCCACTGGCAAGGTGACGCGCCTCCAGGGTTCACTCGGCCAGCCCGGCAGTCCAAGCTGGTCGCCCGACGGCAAATATGTCGCGATCAGCCTGTCCTACAAATATTCCAACAGTTTCCGTGAGGGGACGAACCAGGTCTATGTGATCCCGGCGGATGGCAAGGGTGAACCCTTCTGGCAGCTACCCGAACCGAACATGTCGCTCGACACGCGCAGCGGCAGCGGCCCGGCCTGGTCGCCTGATGGCACCAAGATGGCGGGCATCTATGAAGGTCTGCTGAAAATCTGGCCAGTGGACAAGGATGCCAAGCCGCTGGGACCAGTGCGCAGCTATACCGTCGACACAGCCTTCTATCCGACTTGGACCGCGGATTCGGGCACAATCCTCTACCAGTCGAACGACAGGCTGAAGACGATCAATGTCGAGACCGGCGTCGTTTCCGACGTACCGATCGATCTCAGCTATCGCCTCGCCAAGCCCAGCGGCCGCACCATCATCCATGTCAGCAATCTGGTCGATTCCGTCACCGACACGACTCAGCATGACAAGGACATCGTCATCGACGGCAACCGCATCACCGCGATACGCGATCATGATCCGGCGCTGCACGGCACCGGCAAGTTCGTGGACGGGACGGGCCTCACCGCCATTCCGGGGCTGATCGAGTTCCACTCGCACGTTCAGAAGGATTTCGGGTCTAACCTGGAAAAAGCCTGGCTCGCCTATGGCATCACCACGGTTCGCGACCCCGGCACCCAGGTCTATGACGCGGTCGAGGATCGCGAGGCGGCCGAAGCGGGTGTGCGGCTCAGCCCGCGCCTCTATGTCGGCGGGCCGCTGCTCGAATGGCAGCGCGTCTACTACAAGATGGGTATCGCCGTTTCCAGTCCGGCGCATCTGGAGCGGGAGCTGGATCGGGCGCGGTCGCTCAAATATGACATCGTCAAAAGCTATGTCCGTATGCCCGACCTCTATCAGCGCCGGATCGTGGAGGCGGCGCACGCCATGGGCATACCGGTATCGGGCCACGAAATCTTTCCCGCCGCCTATACCGGCGTCGACGGCACCGAGCATATGGGCGCGACCAGCCGGCGCGGCTATTCGCCCAAGCAGGGGCCGGGCGGCATGGCCTATGAGGATGTGATCCAGCTATTCGGGCGCAGCGGCCGCACGCTCACCCCAACCAATTTCGGCGCGTTGACCGGCTATCTGGAAAAGAATCCCGACTATCGCAGCGACCCGCGCGTGAAACTCTATCCCGGTTGGGCGCAGGAAACCGTCACCGGGAACAATGATCCCATGGCGGTCTTCACCCGGCCGCTTCTGGCCGGTGGGCTGATTAGCCTCAAGAAGATGTATGACGCCGGTACATGGGTCGTGGCGGGCACCGACACGATGATCGCCACCAATCTCCATGCGGAGATCGCCTCCTATGTCGATGCGGGCCTGACGCCCTTCCAGGCGCTCCAGACCGCGACGGTCAATTCGGCCAGGGCGCTGAACCTGGAGGCGGGAACGCTGGAGGCAGGCAAGCTCGCCGACATCGTCCTGCTGGACGGCGATCCGCGCGAGAATATCGCCAATACGTTCAAGGTGCGGAAGGTGGTGGCGAACGGTGTCAGCCACGATGTCGGGGAGCTGATCGGCGACGTGGCCATGTAAAAGGCGATCGCCGCCGGGATGGGTGCCCCGGCGGCGATCATCGATATCACAGGTCGAAACGGTCGGCGTTCATGACCTTGGTCCAGGCCTTGACGAAATCGGCGACGAATGTGTCGCCCGCATCCGCTGCGGCATAGACTTCCGACAGGGCGCGGAGCTGCGAATTGGACCCGAACGCCAAATCGGTGCGCGTAGCCGTCCACTTCTCCTTGTCGGTCGCCCGGTCGGTGCCGACAAACACCTCGTCGCCCCGATCGCTGACCTCCTTCCACGCCGTGCGCATATCGAGCAGGTTGACGAAGAAGTCGTTGGTCAACTGCCCCGGCCGGTCGGTGAACACGCCATGGGGCGAACCACCATGGTTGGCGCCCAGCACACGCAGTCCGCCTACCAGCACAGTCATCTCCGGCGCGCTGAGGCCCAGCAACTGCGCACGATCGACCAGCAGTTCCTCGGTCGGTACGTTGAAGCGGACCTGTAGATAGTTGCGGAAGCCGTCGGCCCGTGGTTCGAGCGGCTCGAAGCTTTCGACATCGGTCTGCGCGTCGGTGGCGTCGCCGCGCCCGGAAGCGAAGGGGACGGCGATATTATGACCCGCCGCCTTTGCTGCTTTCTCGACACCGACATTGCCGCCCAGCACGATCAGGTCGGCGATGCTC
Source organism: Sphingobium sp. BYY-5 (assembly GCF_022758885.1). Taxonomy (NCBI): domain Bacteria; kingdom Pseudomonadati; phylum Pseudomonadota; class Alphaproteobacteria; order Sphingomonadales; family Sphingobiaceae; genus Sphingobium; species Sphingobium sp. BYY-5. The sequence continues at coordinate 350,137 of NZ_JALEBH010000002.1, read as the reverse complement.
ACCTTGCCGCCAAACTCCGCCTTGATGCCTTCATAGATAGTCAGCACCCTGGCCAGTTCCGCCGGTTCGTTGACGTCCCAGTCCTTCTGTGGCGCCAGGCGGAGGCGCGCGCCATTGGCGCCACCGCGCTTGTCGGAATCGCGATAGGTGACGGCGGAGGCCCAGGCCGTCTTGACCAACTGGCTGACGCTGAGGCCGCTGGCCGCGATCTTGTCCTTGAGCGCCACGATATCCGTGTCGCTCAATGTCTGGCCTGCAGGAATCGGATCCTGCCAGATCAGATCTTCCGCCGGAACTTCCGGGCCGAGATAGCGGACCTTCGGCCCCATGTCGCGATGGGTCAGCTTGAACCAGGCGCGGGCGAAGGCATCGGCGAACTGGTCGGGATTCTTGTAGAAGCGATCGGCGATCGCCCGATAAGTGGGGTCCTCCTTGAACGCCATATCGGCCGTCGTCATCATGGTTGGCACGCGCCTGTCGGGGCTATGGGCGCCCGGCGCCATATCTTCGGGCTTCTGATCCTTGGGGCGCCACTGCCAGGCGCCGGCCGGACTCTTCACCAGCTCATAGTCATAGTCGAGCAACATGCGGAAAAAGTTCATCGACCATTGGATTGGCGTTGGCGTCCAGGAACCTTCGATCCCGCTGGTAATGGTATGGTCGCCAAAGCCGCTTTCATGACCGCTTTGCCAGCCTAGCCCTTGCTGCGCGATGTCCGCGCCTTCGGGGTCTGCACCGACTTTGGACGCATCGCCCGCACCATGGCACTTGCCGAAGGTATGACCCCCCGCAGTCAGCGCCAGCGTCTCTTCATCATTCATCGCCATGCGGCTGAACGTCTCGCGAATGTCGCGCGCGGATTCGAGCGGGTTGGGCTTGCCGCCGGGGCCTTCGGGATTGACGTAGATCAGACCCATCTGGATCGCCGCCAGTGGGCTTTCCAACACCATATTCTTTTCGGGCTGGATGCGGGTTTCATTGCCTTCCTGGCCGACCCAATACTCTTCCGTGCCCCAATAGATGTCTTTTTCCGGCTCGAACACATCCTCGCGTCCGCCACCGAAGCCAAAGACCGGGCCACCCATCGATTCGATCGCGACATTGCCGGCCAGGATCATTAGGTCCGCCCAACTCAGTTTACGGCCATATTTCTGCTTGACCGGCCAGAGCAGGCGGCGCGCTTTGTCGAGATTGGCATTGTCCGGCCAGCTATTGAGGGGAGCGAAGCGTTGCGTGCCCGATGATGCGCCGCCGCGTCCGTCGCCGGTGCGGTAGGTGCCAGCGGAGTGCCAAGCCATGCGGATGAAGAAGGGGCCATAATGGCCATAGTCGGCCGGCCACCAGGACTGGCTGTCGGTCATGAGCGCTGTCAGATCCCGCTTTACAGCGGCGAGATCAAGGCTGTTGAATTCCTTTGCATAATCGAAGCTGTCACCCAGCGGATCACCGGTGCGGCCATGCTGGTGGAGAATATCCAGCGATAGCTGGTTGGGCCACCAGTCCCGATTGGTTCTTCCTAGCAGGGTTCTCAGCGCCACCGGCTCCTTGGCCGGGTCGTTCAGGGGACTTCCGCTCGTCTTCGCGTCCATGGATCGACTCCTCTCATTGGTCAGCCGCTACCCTCCGGCCGCCGGGAACTTATAGGCCCGCATCCCGCTGCTCCGGAAATTGGAAAATCCGCTGACAGTTACAAGGGGAGCCATTGAACCGGCGACGTCATTTGAATGCGACTCGCCGCATCCTCGGCAATGGGAGCATCGATGGCATCCGGCCGATCGCCTCACGCAGGCTTTAGAAAATATCATATTTTCAAGTTGTTATGTCGATCGATGCGAATCCTTTCGTCGTGCATCAGGCTCATTCTGGCCGCGTGAAGAAACAGTGCCTTGACAAAGTGGGGCAGTTTTTTCCAAATAACGCAATTGAAGTTCAATATGTGGAATATTGGTAAAAGGGAGGATATCTGGTGCGGTTGCGACATGTGAAACTGGCCTCAATTTCTTATGCGGCGCTGGTGGCTGTGATGCCGCTCGCAGCATTGGCGCAGGACGTCGCGCTGCCGCAGAGGTCGCAAGAGGCAGATGCCGACACAGCGGACATCGTCGTGACGGGCATTCGCAGCAGCCTTCAAGGGGCGCTCAATGCCAAGCGCAATGCGCCGCAGGTGCTGGACGCGATTTCCGCGGAGGATATCGGCAAGTTTCCGGACAAGAATGTCGGCGAAGCGCTTCAGCGCGTGACCGGTGTGCAATTGACGCGATCCGACGGTGAAGGGTCGGGCGTCACCATTCGCGGTGCTGATCCGTCGCTGAACCGCGTTGAGATCAACGGCACCACCGCGCTGTCAACCACCGTCGGTGGCGGCCGCGACGTGGATTTTCGCGATCTACCCTCTGAATTCGTCAACCGCCTGGAAGTGGTGAAGTCCGCGACCGCAGACATGACCGAAGGCGGCGTGGGCGGCACGGTGCGCGTCATCACACGTCGTCCGTTCGACAATGGGGGCAAGCCCTATCTGGCGGGTTCCGCCCAGGCTATCTATGCCGACATCGGCGACCATATGGACCCGCGCCTCGCCGTCATCGGGAGCGATACTTTCGCCAACGGCACGCTGGGTATTCTGGTGTCGGGTACGTTCGAGAACCGTAATGTCGAAAGCCATCAGGCACGCACCACCGGTTGGGTGCAGCTCAAGGATGCAAGCGGAACAGTTTATGACCTGAACAATGACGGCATGGGCGATTTCTTCCCCGACATCCCGCGCTATGTCATAAACCGGCTCGAAACCCGTCGTTATGCGCTGAACGGCATCCTCGAATGGCGACCCAGCGACGACTTCAAGGCTTATATAGAGAGCAACTGGACCCGGTCGAACCAATCGGTAACGTCGCAATATCTGCAAACCGGCACCAGTGGCGGTATAGTGGACACTGCCAATACGATCATTGGTCCGGACAATACCGTCCAATATCTGGTTATGACCAATAATGAGTCGAAGCCACAAACCCAGCAACTCGGCGTATCCTATCGCAATATATTGGGCGATATCCGGCGAACCACATATAATATCGCGCTGGGCGCTGATTGGACCACCGGCAAACTGACGCTGACCCCAAAAATCTCGCTGTCCAAGGCGAAGGCCTATAATAACGAGATTAACGCCACGGCGGCTGTCACCGGCATGGACAGCCTGATTGTTGATTATCGTAACGGCCAGAATGCACCGCAGATCATCCTGCCCAATAATCCCACCACCACGGCCGGCATCAACCAGCTCACCGTGCTGCGCCGTCCGCGCTATGACGACCAGACCGAGAAGATGGGTAAGCTGGACGCGGAATATAAACCTGATGGCGGTCCGTTCACATCATACAAGATTGGCGGCCAGTATCGCGACCTGGTGGTGAAAAGTCGCTTCTACAATAGGTCGACCGTGCTTAACGGCTTCAGTGATCCGGCGGTTCAGGCGCGGATCGACAGCATCGTTGGCACCAATGCGGCGCTGGGCACCTCGCCCTTCTTCAATACGGGCGATCTGGGTTTTACCGGCGATTATAATGGCTGGCTCAACATGACGCAGGGCGTTGCCGATGCTGTGGGCGTGCCCGATCCCTTCGACGCACAAGTGTTCACCGACACCTGGCGCGTGGGTGAGCGCAACATCGCCGGCTATGCGCAGGCTGCCTTCGCTGTTGATGTCGGCCCGGTTCCCGTCAGCGGTGTCATCGGCGCGCGCGTGGTCAATACCAAGGTGAACACGTCGGGCTATCTGAGCGCTGGCGGGGTCATCTCGCCGGTTTCCTACGATAGCGACAACACCGAATTCCTGCCGTCGATCAACCTGAAGGCGGAACTGATCCCCAACAAGCTGATGGCACGCGCCACGGCAACCGAAGTGATGGCCCGTCCGCTGCCGCAGCAACTGGCGCCGCGCTTCACACTGGATGTCGTGGGCCTGTCCGGATCGCGCGGCAATCCGTCGCTCCAGCCTTTCCGCGCCCGTCAATATGATGCGGGGCTGGAATATTATATCAACAAGACCAGCTTTGCGTCTGTGACCTATTTCCGCAAGGAAATCAGCTCGTTCATCCAGAATACGACCGAACGCTATGTTGCCCCCGATCAAACGGTTTATAATATCACCGTACCCACCAACGGCTCGCAGAAGGTGACGATCAACGGTGTCGAGGCGGGCGCGCAACTGGCGTTCGACTTTATCAGTGTGCCGGTCCTCAAGCAGATGGGCATTATCGCCAACTACACCTATTCGAAGGATAGCGGCTATGAAGGGAAGGATGTGTTCACAGGCGAATCCCTGCCCTTCCAGGGTCTGTCGCGTAACGCCTACAATATCTCGGCCTATTATGAGGATGATGTCGTCAGCCTGCGCGGCGCCTATAATTGGCGGTCCAAATATCTGATCGTGGCGCAGGGTCGCGGCAACAATCCTGAGTTTGGCGAAGCCTATGGCCAGTTGGACGCCTCGCTCAATATCACGCTGATGCCGGGCGTGGCCTTTTTCCTCGAAGGCGTGAACCTGCTTGATGCCACGCGCAAGGAGAATGCGAACAGCGTGTACCGTCGCACCATCATCGAAACCTTCGGCCGCAGGGTCTATGGCGGCGTTCGCCTGAAGCTGTGATCCCGATGGGATTGAATCGCCGGGCGCTGCTCGCCGCGCTGACCGCTCTGCCGGTCGCGGCACGGGCGCCCGGTCGCATCCTTCATCGCGACGATTTCCGCCACGGCCTCAAGCAATGGCGGATCGAAGCGGCGGGGGAGGCGCGGGTGCAGGCGGCGGGCGGCGTGCTCGACATCGATACGCCCGCCGGCCTTACCCTGTGGTTCCTGCCCGAACTGATCGGTCCGGTTGCGATCGATTATGAGGTTCGGGCGGTAGCGCAGGGTGGCCCCGATGATGAAGTCAGCGACGTCAATGCCTTCTGGATGGCGACCGATCCCGTCGCGTCTAAGGGTTCGGTTCTGGCGACCCGCCGCAGCGGTGTGTTTGAGGAATATGACACGCTGCGCACCTATTATGTGGGCATAGGGGGCAACCGCAACACGACCACGCGGATGCGCCGCTATGTCGGCAAGGCCGGTGAGCGCCCATTGCTGCCCGAACATGACCGGCTGGCCAAGGCGGACATGCTGGTGCCCAATCGCTGGTTCCGCTTGCGCCTGATCGCGAATGGTCAGCGGATTGCGGTGGAGCGCGACGGCGCGCCGCTGTTCAGCATGAGCGATGATGATCCCTATCGACGCGGCCATTTTGGTGTGCGGACGACGCAGAGCCATATCCAGCTACGCAATTTTTCTATCAGTCGGGTGTAGGCCGGAAAGCAAAGGAAGGGGCATGAACGAGCATCTGACGATAGGGCGGCGGGATATGCTGCGCCTTGGCCTTTTGGGCGGCGCGGCCATGATATTGCCGCCTGGGGCCTTGGCTGCAACTCGGCCTGTTGGCGCTGTGCCGCGGACGCCGGCGCGTTGGATCGATGGAGACGCACCTTCGCTGAGCCTGGGGCAGACCTTTGGCGTGCCTTGGCCGCGTGGCGCGGTACGCGCCAATGCGCCGCTCAGCCTGCGCGCGACGGACGGCATGCCGCTCGCCTCGCAACATTGGCCGCTGGCGACCTGGCCCGACGGTTCGCTTAAATGGTCTGCTCATGCGCTACCAGCGGGGATAGCCCAACCTTCTGGTCTGGAGGTTGTGCCAGGCAAACCGCAGGCGCCTGCAATGCCCGTGTTGCTGCGCGAAAATGCAAATGAGGTCGAGATCGTCAGCGGTACGACCCGTTGGCGCATCCCGCGCAAGGGCAATGCCATCATCACTGGCGCCTGGTCCGGCGATCGGCAGGTGATGGGTGCGCTGTCTCTTGTAGCCAGCGTCGATGATGCGCCAGAGAATGGCCGCCGCACCCTCTTCACCGGTCGGATCGACGGGCTGACGGTCGAACAGAAGGGGCCAGTCCGCGCCGTCGTCAAGCTGGAGGGCGTACATGAAGGGGAAGGGCGGGCGCTATTGCCCTTCACCCTGCGTCTCTACGCTTATGCCGGGGGCGATCATCTCCGCATCGTTCACAGCTTCATCTTTGACGGCGATCCGGCCAGGGATTTTGTCAGCAGCATTGGCCTGAGCGCCGCAGTGCCGATGGCTGGTGCGCCGCATGACCGCCATGTCCGTCTTGCCACGGCTGCGGGCAGCCTCTTTTCCGAAGCCGTGCGGCCGCTCACCGGCCTGCGGCGCGATCCCGGTGCGGCGGTGCGGGGTGCGCAGATCGCCGGCAAGGCGGTTGCGCTGGAGAGCATCGCAGCCGGTGTCCGCCCGCTGCTCGATCGCATCCCGACCTGGAGTGACTTCACGCTCAGTCAATTGACGGCTGACGGTTTTTCGATCGCCAAGCGCACCGAGCCGGGCCATGCCTGGGTCGATTCCACTGCGGGAACCCGTGCGTTAGGGTTGGGCTATGTCGGATCGCCCGTGGGCGGTATTGCGATGGCAGCCCGCTATTTCTGGCAGCGTCACCCCGCGCAGATCGATATTCGCGGCGCGGCAACGGATGAAGCGGCGCTCAGCCTCTGGCTCTGGTCGCCCGATGCCAAGCCCATGGACATGCGCCCTTATCGCGGCGTGCTGGGGATGGAGGGTTATGACGCCCAAAATGAAGGGCTGGCCATTACCTATGAGGATTATGAACCCGGTTGGGACAGCGCGACGGGTGTCGCCCGCACCAGCGAACTGACGCTCTGGGCCTGCGCCGCCACGCCGGAAGCCGAGCGGCTTTCCGCCATGGCGCAGGCCAATGCGGTGCCGCCGCAATTGATGGCGACGCCCGAACGCATCCATGCGGCGGGCGTCTTCGGTCCTTGGGGCCTGCCCGATCGCTCCTCGCCGATGAAGGCGCGGATCGAGGACCAGATCAGCAATCTTGCCGCTTTCTACGAGGGCGAGGTCGATCGCCGCCGCTGGTATGGTTTCTGGAACCATGGCGATGTCATGCACACCTATGACAGCGACCGGCATCAGTGGCGCTATGACATTGGCGGTTATGCCTGGGACAATAGCGAATTGTCGCCCGACCTTTGGCTCTGGCTGACGGTGCTGCGATCGGGTGATCCTAAGCTGTTCCGTTTCGCCGAAGCGATGACCCGCCATACTGGCGAAGTCGATGTCTATCATCTCGGTCGCTTCAAGGGACTGGGCACCCGCCATGGCGTTCAGCATTGGAGCGACAGTAGCAAGCAACCCCGCGTCAGCAATGCCATCTACCGGCGGATCTTCTATTATTTGACCGCTGATGAACGGGTCGGTGACCTGATGCGCGACTTGCTCACATCCGATCAGGCGCTGCGCCATGTCGAGATCGGCCGCAAGGTGCCGGGCGCCGAGCGCAAGCCGCTGTCCGAAGGCATCATCGATTTCAGTTTCGGCACCATGTGGTGTTCGGTCGCGTCGGCCTGGCTGACGGAGTGGGAGCGGACTGGCGACAAAAAATGGCGCGATCGGCTGGCTAACGGCATGGACAGCATCGGCCGTTTGAAACGGGGCTGGCTGGCGGGCGGCGCGCCCTATGATCTGGCGACCGGTCGCTTCCTTGGGGAAGGGGACAAGATCGGCATTTCCCACCTTAACGCCGTGTTCGGGGCGCTGGAGGTCAATGTGGAACTGCTTCAATTGATCGAGCTGCCGCATTATCGCAAGGCATGGCTCGATTATTGCCGCTGGTTCAATGCGCCCAAAGCGGAGTGGGAGGCTGCGTTCCATGAGCCGTATAGGGGACGCAATCTGCGCGAAGGCCATTCGCGCCTTACCGCCTATCTTGCCCATGAAACCGGTGACGCGACACTGGCGCGTCGGGCCTGGACGGAGTTTCTTTCCGGGGATGCGGGCCTGGGTCTGTCGCAGGGCGATCCGCGCGTGACGCTGACGGGAGCGAAGGTCATCGCCCCGACGGTCGAATGGCCCCATGTCTCCACCAATGCAGCGGCCCAATGGGGACTCGCCGCGATCGAAAATCTGGCGCTCATCCCCGATGCGGTGCCGGCGCAGGATTGAAGAGAGGATAAGAGGATGAAGAGCGGCATTTCGGTTCTGGCGTTGCTGGCGCTGGCCTGGGGCGGCACGGGGGCGGCCAGGCCAGTGAAGCAATGGACCGATGCGCTGACGGGGCATGAGATCGTCCAGATCACCGACCAGCCCGGCAGCGCAGCCAGCCTCTATTTTCACCAGAACAGCTATACGCCGCAAGGCGACAAGATGGTCATCTCGACGCCCGAAGGGATCAGCGTCGTGACCCTGGCCGATTGGAGCATCAAGCCGCTGGTCAAGGGCGCGAACCTGCAACTGCTCTTCACCGGTCGCAAGACGCGCAGCGCCTATTATGCCAGCCGCCGACGCGACGATGGGGCAGGCGCGATGACCATTTTCGCTGCGGACATCGACAGCGGCAAGGTCCGCAGCATCGCCACCGTGGCGAAGGGATCGATCGGGTCGATCAATGCCGACGAAACGCTGCTGCTCGGCCAATGGGCAGCGAGTGACAAGCCGCTCCAGCCCGACGGCACGCAAAAGGGGAAGCAGCCCGAAATCAAGCAGCAATTTGGCCAGGCTAACTATGCCGCCCTGGGACCGGACGGCAAACCGCTCAGTTTCGCCGAAGCGAAAGAGGTGCGCCTCAACGAACGGCTGGAAGCGAAGATTCCGATGGAGATATTCACCATCGACATTCGCACCGGCGAACGAAAGGTCGTGGTGGCCTCGACCGACTGGCTGAACCATGTCCAGTTCTCGCCGACCGATCCCGGCCTCATCATGTATTGCCATGAAGGGCCGTGGCACAAGGTCGACCGTATCTGGACCATCCGCACCGACGGGACCGGCAAGCAGCAGATTCACAAGCGCACCATGAACATGGAGATTGCCGGGCATGAGTTCTTCTCGCCCGATGGCAAGTGGATCTGGTACGATCTTCAGACGCCGCGCGGCGAAGTGTTCTGGCTGGCGGGCTATGAACTGGCGACTGGACGGCGGACCTGGTATCATGTCGATCGCAACATGTGGTCGGTCCATTATAACCAAACTCCTGATCTTCAGCGTTTTTCGGGCGACGGCGGCGATAGCGAGATGGTCGCCCATGCGCCGGACGGCAAATATCTCTACCTGTTCACGCCCAAGGCGATTCCGGACGTGGCGGGCATTCATGCCGACAATGCAGCCGACTTGATCGCGCCTGGCACGCTGGATGCGGAAAAGGTCGTCGATATGCGTCGTCATGACTATCGGCTGGAGCCGAACATCACCTTCACGCCGGATGGCCAGTGGATGATCTTCCGTTCGAACATGGACGGCAGCAATCAGGTCTATGCCGTGCGCGTCGCGCGGTCGGCCATCGCGCCGCAATAGGCGTCACAATTTAGTCATTGCCATCAGTGCCCGTGCAAGTCGGACCTTGTGCGGGTGATGACTGGTGCTGCGCGTAATTCACCCAATATCGGGGGACTCGCAGGGGCGCAGGCCGGTAGCGGCGGGCGCAATGCAGCGTAACATTTCCAATATGACGCAATGTTGCGATATGTTCTGTAACCTTCTGAAATAAGTGTATTTTTAAAGTCACAGATGCGGAAAAGCTGTCGTTTAACAGATGTGAAACATTGACGATCCGCTCGCTCTCCCGGCAAATCGCCACACCAACTCGATGCAGACGACCACACAATCTGCACGGGTCGCATAGAGCGAATTCGAAGGGAGCATATCATGACATCGGCTCAATTCTGCCGGCGCCTTCTGGCGTCGACGATCCTGCTCGGCCTGACGACGCCGGCCTTTGCGCAGACGGCGAAGGATGACGCGGGCAGCGAGGACACGATTGTCGTCACCGGATCGCGCATCGCCCGGCCCGACCTGCAACAGGCATCGCCCATCGCGATCGTCAGCGCCCAGGAACTGAAGCTGAGCGGCAAGGTCAATGTCGAGGCGATCATCAACGACCTGCCACAGCTTATCCCCAGCACGACGGCCGCATCGAATAATCCGGGCGGTGGCGTGTCGACCGCCGACCTGCGCGGTTTTGGCCCCAATCGCACATTGGTGCTGGTCGACGGGCGTCGCTATGTTTCCTACGACTCCAACCAGATCGTCGATCTGAACACCGTGCCGGCAGGCCTGATCGACCATGTCGAGGTGGTGTCGGGCGGCCGTTCCGCAGTCTATGGATCGGATGCGATCGCGGGCGTCATCAACTTCGTGATGAAGAAGGATTTTTCGGGCGTCGAAGCGAACGCCAACTATCGCATTAACCAGGCTGGCGATGGCGGCACCTTCAACACCAATCTGCTGATCGGCGGCAATTTCGCTGATGGGCGTGGCAATGCGACATTCTATATCGACTATACCAAGCGCGACGGCGTATTGCAGGGTTCGCGCAGCTACACCAAGCAGACCTATACCGACGATGGTGAGGGCGGTTTGGCGGCGGGCGGCTCCGGCTCCATCCCGGGCACCCGCTTCGCCCTGTCCGGTAATCAATATAAGTTCAATCAGGACGGCAGCTATTCGGCCTATAATTCAGCCGCCGACGCCTATAATTATGCGCCGGACAATTATCTGCAGGTGCCCCAGAAGCGTATCCTGATGAGCGCGCAGACCCATTATGAGGTCGATGACCATCTGACCGTCTATGCCGAAGGACAGTTCATCAACAATCGGGTGCAGAACCGCCTGGCGCCTACGCCCTTCACCGGATCGGTGTCGCTCGACGTCGATTCTTCCTTCCTTTCGGCGGACTCGCAGGCTCTGTTGGCAGCGGCCGACACCGATGGCGATGGTTACACCACCGCCGCCATCTATCGCCGCCTGAGCGAGGTAGGGCCGCGCATCTCCAGTGTCGACAATACCGCCTATCGTGCCCTGATCGGCGCCAAGGGACAGATTGGCGGCGACTGGAATTATGACGGCTATTACAGCTATTCGCGCACCAAGCAGGTCGAAACCCAGACCGGCAACGTGTCGCGCAGCCGCGTCGAGCAGGCGCTCAAGACCGTCTATGACAGTGACGGCAATCTGGCCTGCTCCGATACCAGCAATGGCTGCGTACCGATCAATATCTTCGGTGCGGGCAATATCAGCCAGCAAGCGGTCGATTTCATTTCCATCCCGGTGAAGAATGTCAGCACCATCACCGAACAGGTGGCGAGCCTGGCGATCACCAACGGCAATCTGTTCGATCTGGGCGCCGGGCCGGCGGGCATCGCCATCGGCGCGGAATATCGGTCCGAACGTGGCAGCTATGATCCCGACTATGCGCTGGCGTCAGGCGATGTCGTCGGCTTCAACGCCAGCGAAGGCTTGTCGGGCGGGTACAATGTCAAGGAGCTGTTCGCCGAAATCGATGTGCCGCTGCTTGCCGACCTGCCATTCGTCCACAAGCTCGAAGCGAACGGCGCCTATCGCTATTCGCATTATTCGACCGCGGCGAAGAATGTCAGCACCTTCTCGGCCGGTCTGGTCTATGCGCCGGTGAAAGACGTCACTTTCCGCGGTCAGTATAGCCGCGCCGTGCGTGCGCCAACGGTCTATGATCTCTATTCGGGACAAGCCCAGGATTTCCCGGCGGGGAGTGATCCGTGTGAACTGGCGGATGCGGTCAGCAACGCCAACCTCAACGCAAGCTGCCTCGCCACCGGTATCTCGGCCAGCGCGCTTGGCACCGCGATCAATGGCGGCAGTTCGCAGATCGATTCCGTCACCGGCGGAAACCCGGACCTGCGCGAGGAAAAGTCGGATACCTGGACGGCGGGCGTGGTGTTGCAGCCCAGTTTCCTGCCGCGCTTCACGATGACGGTCGATTATTATCATATCAAGATCGACAACTATATCTCGACGCCCGGCACCGCGAACATCATCGCCGCCTGCTACGGCACGGCCGCCAATGGCTGGACCCCCTATGACAGCAGCTATTGCTCCCTGCTGCCGCGCAACGCGAACAGCTACGCGATCGAGGGTGCGGAGAATCTTCTGTCCAATACCGGTGGCCTGAAGACCGCTGGCGTCGATTTCGAAGCGAATTACAGCGTGCCGCTCAACTTCGGCGTCTTCGGCGCCAAGACGGGCAAGCTCAGCTTCCGCGTCGCGGGCACCCGCCTGATCCGCTATGATCTGAACCCGGTTGCGGCGATCCCCGACCTCAACCAGAGCTGTGCGGGCAAGTTCGGCGTCTATTGCGGCAACCCCTATTCCAAAGTGCGGCTCAACAACCGCATCACCTGGAACAGCGGGCCGATCACGCTGGGCGTGACGCATCGTTATCTGTCGAGCGTTCGCGATGACGACGACACGACCACCTACAGCGTGGAGAAGATCAAGGCCTATAATCTGTTCGATCTGGCGCTGCAGGTGCAGCCGACCGAGAAGTTCGGCTGGTCGATCGGCATGAACAATGTCTTCAACAAGAAACCGCCGATCATGGGCGACAATCAGGAACAGGCCAACACCTATCCATCGACCTATGACGTCTATGGCCGCGCCTTCTTCGTGAACGCATCGGTGAAGTTCTAAATCGTTCGCTGGGCGCCGATACGCCCGGCCGAACCGAACCGGCATTCCTTGCACCGGCTTTGAGCCGTTCGCCGGTTCCACGCTTCGGCCCGCATCCTTCCGATGCGGGCCGGGTTGCGTATGCGGCCCATTGCGCTGGGCTTGAACTGCCGGAATAGTGGGGCATGATCCTTAAATATCTTCGCGCGGCCTGTTGCCTTCTGTGCCTCCTGCCGCTTGCCGCCCGCGCCCAGTCCGCGTCCACCGAAGCGTACATCTATCGCAATGTAACGGTGATTGACGGCACCGGCGCTGCTCCGCAGCCGGGACAGGATATTCTGGTGCAGGGGGAGCGTATCGTGGCGATTGCGACGCATGGCACGTTGCCGACAGAGGCCATGGCACATGTCCGGGTCGTCGATCTGCCGGGCCGTTTCGTCATGCCGGGTCTGATCGACAGTCATGTCCATATGGCGACACCCCCGAACCGGGTCCAGGCAGAGGCAATGCTGCGCCGCAACCTCTATGGCGGGGTTACGGCGGTGCGCGACATGGCGGACGACCTGCGGGCAGTCGCCGAACTGGCGCGCGCCGCGCGGCAAGTCGAAATCCCGGCGCCCGACATCTATTATGCTGCGCTCGTAGCGGGACGCCCCTTTTTCGCCGATCCCCGTGTGGGCGCCGCCAGCAAGGGATTTGAACCGGGCACGGCGCCCTGGATGCAGGCGATCGACGATCGGACGGACCTGAGGACCGCTATCACCCTGGCGCGGGGCACCGGGGCCACCGCCATCAAAATCTATGCAGACCTGCCGCCGCACCTGGTCGCAGCCGTCACCCGCGAGGCGCACCGGCAAAAGATCATGGTCTGGGCGCATAGCGCCGTTTTCCCCACCCGTCCGGCCAAGGTCATCGCCGCCGCGCCCGATAGCGTGAGTCATGTCTGTTACCTGGCCTATCAGGCCCAGCCGGTCATGCTGGCCGCTTATGAGGACAGGACACCCGTGAACGAGGCGATGCTGGCGCCGGAGGGTGACGATCCGGTGATGGTCCGGCTGTATCAGGAGATGTTGCGCAAAGGCACAATCCTCGACGCGACCGGCAGCCTGTTCGTGCAGTTCGACGCGATCCGCAAGGCGCATCCCGAACGCAAGCCGCTGCGCTGCACTGGCCCGACCGTCATTCGGCTGACGCAGCAGGCCTGGCGCGCGGGCGTGGCTATCTCCACGGGGACCGATCATGTCGCGGGGCCGGAAGCGCTTTGGCCGGATGTGTATGAGGAGCTATTCTTCCTAGCCCGCGACGTCGGCATGGCGCCGCTGGAGGTGATCCGGTCGGCCACCCTGATCGGCGCGCGCGCGGCGGGGCAGGACAAGGATATGGGTTCGATCGAGCCGGGCAAGCTCGCCAATTTCCTGGTGCTGGGAAAGGACCCATCGGCGGACATCCGCAATGTCCGCAGCCTCGAAATTACGGTGAAGCGTGGCCGCGCCTATCCGAGGCAGGATTATCGACCGGTGACGAAGGTGGAAATGGGGGATGGTGACGATTGATCGGCGCGGGCCGGCGATCCGCTTTAGGCGATGAAGCGGGCGGTCAGTTCGTGGTCGCCGGGGTAGATCTGGCGGACATAGGTGATCCGTTCCGCCGTGCGCCAGGTCCAGCGTTCGATCGACAGGCACGGCGCGCCCTCGCCAAGGCCGAGGCTGTCGGCCATGGCGCAGGTCGCGGCGATTGCGGTGATGCGATGCCGGGCGTCGGTCCAGGGGACATGGCCGAGCAGCCAGCGGCCGGGGCTTTCGCGGGTGAAGTCGATCGTGCGGGCGGCCGGGACGATCGAAAGATTGATGAGCCGTTCCTCCAGCGCGAAGGGCGTGCCATCGGCGCGGTGGAGGCAGAACAGCGCCAGCACCGGGCCATTGTCCATTGCCAGCAGGGTGCGATCCAGCGGCCCGGCCTCGCGTTCGATCTGGTCGCGCATGTCGAGGGCATGTCTGCGGCCCTGGCCTTCAATCTCCGCTGCGATATCGGGGATGTCGATCGTCGCACGATGGACGGTGGGTGCGGCGACGAAACTGCCAGCGCGCTTGCGCCGGTCGATCAGGCCGCGTTCGACCAGGGCGGAAATGGCCTTGCTGACGGTCATGCGCGAACAGCCATAGTCGGCCATCAGTTCATGTTCGGGCGGGATGCGGTGTCCGGCTTCCCATGTGCCCGACATGATCCGGGATTCTATGTCCTGTCGGATGCGGTCATGGAGCGAGGCGGGTTTCACGCCAGAATCTCCGTCAGCGTGCGGCGATAACGGGCGACGATACGATCGCGATGGGCATGGCGGCCCTTCTCGACCAGCCGATGCCCGCGCCGCCAAACACCGTCGATCGCCGGGCGGCCGGCGGCGAAGATCAGCCCGTCCAGCAAGGCGTCGCCTTTTCTTCCGACAAGGGAGGGATGGTCATCGTCCAGCGTCAGGAAATCCGCCGATGCGCCGACCGCCAGTCCGGCTGGCGCGCCAAGCGCCTGTGCGCCGCCCCGGACCGCGTCGCGATACAGCGTGCCGCCCGTCGATCCGCCCGCTGGAGCCAGAATGTTGCGCCCGCGCGCGCCAAGCCGCTGTCCATATTCGAGCAGGCGCAATTCCTCGGTCGCGTCGATCAGGATGTTGGAATCAGACCCGATCCCATAGGCCCCGCCAGCGGTCAGGAAGGGTTCGGTCGGGAACAGTCCGTCGCCCAGATTGGCTTCGGTGATCGGGCATAGTCCGGCCACCGCGCCGCTCGCCGCCATCGCCTGGGTTTCGGTCTGCGTCATGTGGGTCGCATGGACGAAGCACCAGCGTCTGTCGATGGGCATGGCGCCGAGCAGCCATTCTACGGGGCGGGCGCCGCTCCACGCGATGCAATCCTCCACTTCCTTCACCTGTTCGGCGACATGGATGTGGATCGGGCCGTCAGCGATGGAAACCAGTTTGCCCAACTCCTCCGGCGTCACGGCGCGCAGGCTGTGCGGTGCAACGCCCAGCACGGCGTCGGGCAGGGGCGCAAGCAGGGCGCGGAGCCGGTCCAGCAGGGTGGCAAAATCGTCGATGTCATGGATGAAGCGGCGCTGGCCTTCGCCAGGTGGCAGTCCGCCAAAACCGGCATGGGCGTAGAAGACCGGCAGATGGGTGAGGGCGATGCCGCTGTCCTGCGCGGCCGCGACGATCGCGGCGCTCATGGCCGCCGGATCGGCGAAGGGACGGCCATCGCGATCATGGTGGAGATAATGGAACTCGCCCACGCGGGTGAAGCCGCTTTCCAGCATCTCGATATAGGCCAGCGCCGCTATCGCCTGGAGATGATCGGGCGTCAGCCGATCGACGAAGTGGTACATGGTTTCGCGCCACGTCCAGAAACTGTCGTCGCTGCTGCCGCGCCTCTCGGCCAGACCGGCCATGCCGCGCTGGAAGGCGTGGCTGTGCAGGTTGGGCAGGCCCGGCAGGACGATGCCAAGGCGCGCGTCATCCGCTTGCGGGGTGGCGTCCGTTTCGATTTCGGCGATCAGGCCGTCGGCGACGGTCATTCGGACATGATCGGCCCAGCCGTCGGGCAGCAGCGCCTTGGCAAGGTGAAAGCTACTGCGTGCATTTGCGTTCATCGGACGGCCTCCGCAATTATGTCTATACATTATTGATGTTCGGTGCAATGCTTTGGGGCAGGGAGATTCGGGATGCGGTGCGATCGGCTTTGGAAGGATGCGCGGCTGGCGACGATGGCGGGCGACGCGCTCGGCATCGTCGAGCAGGGCGTGATCGCCGCCGCTGACGGCCGCATCCTCTATGCCGGGGCGACAGATGATGCGCCGCGTTTTGAGGCAGTGGAAATGATCGGCTGCGACGGGCGCTGGATCACGCCGGGCCTGATCGATTGCCACACCCATCTGGTCCATGCCGGCGATCGCGCGCATGAGTTCGAGTTGCGTCTGGCCGGGGCGTCCTATGAGGAGATTGCGCGGGCCGGCGGCGGCATCGTTTCGACCATGAAGGCGACACGGGCGGCCAGCGAGGCGGCCCTGATCGACAGCGCGCTGCCCCGTCTCGATGCGCTGATCGCCGAGGGCGTGACGACGGTTGAAGTCAAGTCCGGCTATGGGCTGACGCATGAGGACGAGTTGAAGATGCTGCGGGCGGCCCGCGCATTGGGAGAGGTGCGGCCGGTGCGGGTTTGCACGACCTTTCTGGGCGCCCATGCGCTGCCGCCTGAATATACGGGCGACGCGGATGGCTATATCGCGGCATTGTGCGACGATATGTTGCCGGCAGCGGCCAAGGCCGGTCTGGTCGACGCGGTCGACGCCTTTTGCGAGGGGATCGGCTTTTCGGCGGCCCAGACGGCACGGATGTTCGATGCCGCGCGGCGGCTGGGGCTGCCGGTCAAGCTGCACGCCGAACAATTGTCGAACCTGCATGGCGCAAGGCTCGCCGCTGAGTCAGGCGCGCTTTCCGCCGATCATCTGGAACATCTGGACGCGGATGGCATCGCCGCCATGGCGCGGGCCGGGACGGTCGCGACCCTCTTGCCGGGCGCTTTCTACTTCACGCGCGAGACGAAGCGACCGCCGGTCGATGGCCTGCGCGCGGCGGGCGTGCCGATCGCGATTGCGACCGATTGCAATCCCGGCACATCGCCGCTGACATCCCTGCTGCTCGCGATGAACATGGGGGCGACCCTGTTCCGCCTGACCGTCGAGGAATGTCTGGCCGGTGTTACCCGCAACGCGGCCCGCGCGCTTGGGTTGAGCCGGGAAGTCGGCACGATCGAGGTCGGCAAGAGCTGCGACCTTGCCATCTGGAACGTCGAGCGTCCCGCCGAGCTTGTCTATCGCATGGGGCTGAACCCGCTCCATGCCCGCATCTGGAAAGGCCTATGAGCGAGATCATCCTGACCCCCGGCGAAACCAGCCTGGCGCAATGGCGCGCCGTCTATCGCGGGGCGACGCCGCGTCTGGATGCCGCCAGCGCCCCGGCAATCACCGCCAGCGCCGCTGCGGTCGAGCGCATCATCGCCCAGCATAAGCCCGTCTATGGCCTCAATACCGGCTTCGGCAAGCTGGCGAGCGTCAAGATCGGCGACGAGGATCTGGCGACGCTCCAGCGCAACATCGTTCTCAGCCATGCGGCTGGCACGGGCGATCCTTCGCCCGTCGCGATCGTGCGGCTGATGATGGCGCTCAAGCTCACCAGCCTGGCGCAGGGAGCGTCGGGGGTGAAGCCGGAGACGATCGCCTTGCTGGATGCGATGCTGCGCACCGGGCTGACGCCGGTAGTACCGTCGCAGGGATCGGTGGGCGCGAGCGGCGACCTTGCCCCGCTTGCTCATATGGCCGCCGCCATGATCGGCGTCGGTGCGATCGAGGTGGATGGGCAGCGCCTGCCTGCTCAGGCCGCGCTGGATCGGGCCGGCCTCGCGCCGTTGACGCTTGGTCCGAAGGAAGGGCTGGCGCTGCTCAACGGCACGCAATTTTCGACCGCCAACGCGCTTGCCGGTCTGTTCGAGACGGAAACGCTGTTCCAGTCCGCGCTTGTTACCGGCGCGCTGGCGACCGAGGCGGCCAAGGGATCGGACACGCCCTTCGATCCGCGCATCCATGCGCTGCGTCGCCAGCCGGGCCAGATCGAGACGGCCGACACCCTGCGTCAACTCATGGTGGGATCGGCGATCCGGGCGAGCCATCTGGAAGATGATACCCGCGTGCAGGACCCTTATTGCCTGCGCTGCCAGCCGCAGGTGATGGGAGCTGTCCTGGACCTGATGCGGCAGGCGGCGACCACGCTGGAGATCGAGGCGAATGGCGTTTCGGACAATCCGTTGATCTTTCCCGACACGGATGAGGCACTGTCGGGCGGTAATTTCCATGCCGAGCCGGTTGCCTTCGCCGCCGACATGCTGGCGCTGGCGATCTGCGAGATCGGCTCCATTACCGAGCGGCGCATCGCCATGCTGGTCGATCCGGCGCTGTCGGGGCTGCCCGCCTTCTTGACGCCCAGGCCGGGGCTTAATTCGGGTTTCATGATCCCGCAGGTCACGGCTGCCGCCTTGGTGTCCGAAAACAAGCAGCGCGCGACCCCCGCCAGCGTCGATTCCCTGCCGACATCGGCCAATCAGGAAGATCATGTGTCGATGGCGGCGCATGGCAGCCGCCGCCTGCTCGACATGGCGCGCAACGCCGGGGCGGTGGTCGGGATCGAACTGCTCGCCGCCGCCCAGGGCTGCGATTTCCATGCGCCGCTCCGGTCCAGTGCGCCGCTTGAGCGCGCTCGTGCCTGTCTGCGCGCCGTGGTGCCAATGCTGGAGGACGACCGCCATTTCCATCCCGACATGGAGGCCGCGAACGCGATCATCCGGTCGGGTGCGCTGATCGAGGCGGTCGGCCTGCCATTGCCGGGGCTGACATGACCGACTGGCTCGATATATATCGCGGTGACGCGCCGCTGGTGATCGGGTTGCCGCATACCGGCACCGGTATTCCAGATGGGATGGAGGCGCACTTCGTCTCGCCCTGGCTAGCGCGCAAGGATGCCGACTGGTGGGTTGATCGCCTTTATGGCTTCGCGGTGGAGATGGGCGCGACGATCGTGCGAACGCGCATTTCGCGCAGCGTGATCGATGTGAACCGCGATCCGGCGGGCCGATCGCTCTATCCGGGTCAGGCGACGACTGCGCTTTGCCCGACCACGACCTTCGACGGGGAACCGCTTTATCGCGATGAGGTGCCGGACGCCGGGGAAATCGCGCGGCGTCGCAAGCGCTGGTTCGATCCCTATCATGCCGCGCTGTCGGCCGAACTGGACCGGCTGCGCGCCGCCCATGGCAAGGTCGTCCTGTATGACGCCCATTCGATCGTCAGCCATGTACCGCGCCTGTTCGATGGAGAATTGCCGCAGTTCAACATCGGCACGGATGGCGGCGTGACTTGCGATCCTGCGCTGGAAGCGGCGGTGGTTGGCGCGGTGGAAGCGACGGGGCGCTGCCATGTCCTCAATGGCCGGTTTCGGGGCGGCTGGACAACGCGCCACTATGGCCGCCCGGCGGAAGGGTTTCACGCCATCCAGATGGAACTGGCGATGCGCGGCTACCTGACCGAACCAGTGCGTCTTGCCCCCGATAACTGGCCGACGCCCTTCGATCCGGCGACCCCGCTGATCGACGATCTCAAGACCATCATCGCGGCGTGCATCGCCTTCGCCAGTGTCTGAACAGGAGAGTTTCCATGACCCGTCTCGACAACAGCCGCATCATCAAGCCTGCGACCGGGACGGCGCTGTCGGCAAAAAGCTGGCTTACCGAAGCGCCGTTGCGGATGCTGATGAACAATCTTCATCCCGACGTTGCCGAACGGCCGGAGGAGCTGGTCGTTTATGGCGGCATCGGCCGCGCCGCGCGTGACTGGGAAAGCTATGACCGGATCGTGGAGGCGCTGCGCCGGCTGGAGGATGACCAGACGCTGCTGATCCAGTCGGGCAAGCCGGTCGGCATATTCCGCACCCATGAAGATGCGCCGCGCGTGCTGATCGCCAATAGCAATCTGGTGCCCAAATGGGCGAACTGGGAGCATTTCGCCGAACTGGATCGCAAGGGGCTGGCCATGTACGGCCAGATGACGGCGGGTAGCTGGATCTATATCGGCACGCAGGGCATTGTGCAGGGCACCTATGAGACATTCGTCGAGATGGGGCGGCAGCATTATGGCGGCGACCTGTCGGGGCGGTGGCTGCTGACGGCAGGGCTGGGCGGCATGGGCGGTGCGCAGCCGCTGGCCGCGGTGATGGCGGGCGCGTCCTGTGTGGCGATCGAATGCCAGCGCAGCCGGATCGAGATGCGGCTGCGTACCGGATATCTCGACCGCGCGGCCGAAACGATCGAGGAAGCGATGGCGATCATCGAGGAAAGCCGTGCGACCGGGACACCGGTTTCGGTCGGCCTGCTCGGCAATGCGGCCGAGCTGCTGCCCGAACTCTACCGGCGGGGTATCCGTCCCGACCTCTTGACCGACCAGACATCGGCGCATGACCCGGTGAACGGCTATCTACCCGCCGGCTGGACCGTCGCCCAGTGGATCGAACGGCGCGAGCGCGAGCCGGAGGCGGTAGCGAAGGCAGCGAAGGCGTCCATGGCCGTGCATGTCCGCGCCATGCTGGACTTTCAGGCGGCCGGCGTGCCGACCGTCGATTATGGCAATAATATCCGGCAGGTCGCGAAGGATGAGGGTGTGGTCAACGCCTTTGATTTTCCCGGTTTCGTCCCGGCCTATATCCGCCCGCTCTTCTGCCGGGGCGTCGGCCCGTTCCGTTGGGTCGCGCTATCGGGTGATCCCGAAGATATCTACCGCACCGACGCCAAGGTGAAGCAATTGCTGCCCGACGACGCGCATCTCCACCGCTGGCTCGACATGGCGCGCGAGAAGATCCAGTTTCAGGGCCTGCCGGCGCGTATCTGCTGGGTCGGACTGGGCGACCGGCATCGGCTTGGCCTTGCCTTCAACGAGATGGTGGCCAAGGGCGAACTCAAGGCGCCGGTGGTGATCGGCCGCGATCATCTGGACAGTGGTTCGGTCGCCAGCCCCAATCGCGAGACGGAAGCGATGCGGGACGGTTCCGACGCCGTGTCGGATTGGCCGCTGCTCAACGCCCTGCTCAACACCGCCAGCGGCGCGACCTGGGTGTCGCTGCATCATGGCGGTGGCGTGGGCATGGGCTATTCACAGCACGCCGGCATGGTGATCGTCGCCGACGGGACGGAAGCAGCCGCACGGCGGCTGGAGCGCGTGCTCTGGAATGATCCCGCCACCGGCGTGATGCGTCATGCCGATGCGGGCTATCCACAGGCAATCGACTGCGCGCGCGACAAAGGGCTGGATCTGCCGAGTATAGCGGGCTGAAGGGCGTGAACGGTTCCGGCCTCCTATGAGGAGCGGGAGGCCGGGTCAGTGATAGTTTTCGGGATCGGCATCCTCACGCGGGTCGTCGCCGCTTGGTGGGAAAGCCCATGCGCCTGTGCCAATGTCGGCGGCAATGTCGTCCGGATTGCGCAAGGGGCAGTCCGACAGCGACAGGCAGCCGCATCCGATGCAACTGTCCAACTGATCGCGCAGGCGCGTGAGCAGCGCGATCCGATGGTCCAGTTGGGTGAACCAGGCGCTCGACAAGGCTGCCCAGTCCGCCGCGTTGCGCACATGGCCGGAGGGGAGCCGCGCAATATTGTCCCTGATCTGGGCAAGGGGGATGCCGACGCGCTGCGCCACTTTGATAATGGCGATCAGGCGCAGCACCAATCGGTGATAGCGCCGCTGATTGCCACTGGTACGATGGCTTTCGATCAGACCCTGCGCTTCGTAGAAATGCAGGGTCGACACCGGCACGCCTGCGCGCCGGGCGACCTCTCCCACGGTCAGATTGGTCGCGGCGAGTACCATGGGTCGAATCCTGTCGTGAATAAAATCGAGAGATTGGATAGAAGAGGCTTTACCTCAACCATTGTTGAGGTTTTATAGAGGCACTCCCTGATTCGCAAGGGAGGCGCATTTGAGATTCTCCGGCCACGGCAATTGCCGTTCTGTTTCCGTTCACCGACCGACGGCGCAAAATATGTTGCAAGTCCTTTGCAACATGGATAGCCAAACCGGGCCGAAAATAGAGTCGCAGGGTGGTGTCTCCTGCGCTTGCCCCTGTGGCAAGTTCTTCCCCGCCACGGCGTCAACCTGACCTTATGGTCTGGGATGGCGCGTGGGGCTTGCGGCTTTCGCATCTGCACGTTTCGTCCCCAGTGGAGGAGCGTTCGTGTCTGTGCCTGGCAATTGCCAATGCCTCTTCATCACCCTGGAAACGCCGCCCCGCGTGGCGCGCCTGATTGCGCGCCGCTTTCCAGCCCCATTCCCATTTTTTGTAACGGATCACCGATGAGCATCGATCCCCATTGCCTTGCCGTTCTGTTCTGGACCCGGCCCTTTTGGGCAAAGCGGAAGGAGGCATTGGCATGAACGACCTGCCGTCTTCCGATAGGCCCCGCGTCACGGCTCGGCCGACGCGCGCGATCATCCTGACGATCATCATATTGCTGGTCTTGCTGGGCGCGCTCTATCTATGGCGCGGATGGCGGGCGGGGCAGGCGCAGGCCTGGCAACCCCAAGCCGTGGTTGTGGCCGCAACCCTGGTCTCTCCGCGCGATATTCCTGCGGCGCTGGAAGCTGTAGGCAATCTGCGCGCCGTTCGGGAGGTGACGCTGTCCCCTGAAATAGGGGGACGGGTGTCCGCCATTCATTTCGAGGCGGGGGCCAATGTCGGCACGGGCGCGCTGCTGGTGCAACTGTTCGACGGGCCGGAACGCGCCGACCGCCGCGCTGCGCAGGCCAAGGCTGCCTTTGCCGGCGTGCAGGTCGCCCGGTCCCGCGAGCTGGCGCCGACGGGCGCGGAGCCGCGCGAATTGATGGAACAGCGCGTCGCCGATCGCGATCAGGCGACGGCGGCCGTGCAGCAGATCGACGCCCGTCTCGTCCAGAAGCAGGTGCGTGCGCCCTTTGCCGGGGTGCTAGGCATCCGCCGCGTCAATCTGGGCCAATATCTCAATCCCGGCGACGCGGTCGCGACGCTGACGGCGCTCGACACGCTGTTCGTGGATTTCGCCCTGCCGCAGCAGGAATTGAGCCGGTTGAAGCCCGGATCGACCGTCATCGTCACCAGCGACGCCTGGCCGGGCCGTCGCTTCACCGCCAGGGTCAACGCGATCGAACCCAAGATCGGTGAGGATACCCGCAATGTCACGGTTCAGGCGCTGTTGCCCAATCCCGACCGTGCGCTGCGCCCCGGCATGTATGTGACCGCTGCGCTGGAATTGCCGGTGCAGCAGGGCGCGTTGCTGGTGCCCGCCACGGCGATCCAGACATCGGCCCAGGGCGACAGCATCATCGTCATTCGCGGGAAAAACGCCCGCGCGGGCGGCAAGGCGGAGATAGTGCCGGTCCAGACCGGGCGTCGCATCGGCAACGAGGTGGTCGTGACCAGCGGCATCAAGGCCGGTGACATGGTCGTGACCGAAGGGCAATTGCGCGTCCAGCCGGGCGCCGAGGTCAAGGTCGCCGCACCCGCAGCGCAGGGAGGCCGCTGAGATGGCCTTCACCGATATCTTCATCCGCCGTCCGATCCTGTCGATCGTCGTCAGCCTGCTGATCCTGTTGGTGGGTTTGGCGGCGCTGTTCAGCCTGCCGATCCGCCAATATCCGAAGATGGAAAGCGCGACGATCACCATCGACACCGCCTTTCCCGGTGCGACGCAGGATGTGATGCAGGGTTTCGTCACCACCCCGATCGCGCAGGCGATCGCGACGGCGAACGGTATCGAATATCTGTCCTCCACTTCCAGCCAGGGGAAAAGCCATATCGCCGCCAAGCTGGTGCTGAACGCCAATGCGGACAGGTCCATGACCGAAATTCTGGCAAAGGTGCAGCAGGTCAAATATCGCCTGCCCGCAGGCGTTACCGATCCGGTCATCAACAAGATCACCGACGGCGCGTCGGCGATCCAATATGTCTCCTTTTCCAGCAAGACGCTGCCGCCGCCGCAGATCCAGGATTTCGCGACCCGCGTGGCCCAGCCGATGATTACCTCCGTTCCCGGTGTCGCATCGGCGGAGATGTCGGGCGGCGCGCCGCTCGCCATGCGTATCTGGGTCGACCCGGTGAAGTTGACCGCGCGCGGCCTGACGGCGGGCGACGTGGCCAATGCACTGCGCGCCAACAACGTGCAGGCTTCGCCGGGCCAGTTGAAAGGCGCAAGCACCGCGATCAACATAACGGCCGCGACCGACCTGCGCGATGTGGAAGCGTTTCGCGACATGGTGCTCAAGACCGGTGCGGGCAGCATCGTGAAACTCGCCGATGTGGCGACCGTAGAACTGGGCGGGCAGAATTATGACGCCGGCGCCCTGTCGTCGGGCGTACCGGCCATTTCCATCGCCATATCGCCGACACCTGACGGCAATCCGCTGGAGATCGTCAAGGCGGTGCAGGCGCTGCTGCCGGAAATCCAGCGGGTCGCGCCGGCGGGCGTCAAGGTTCATAATGATTTCGACGTCGCCCATTTCGTCAATGCCTCCATAGAGGAAGTCGAGCATACGCTGGTCGAGGCGATCGTGATCGTCGTGATCGTCATCTTCCTGTTCCTGGGGTCGGTGCGGGCGGTCATCATTCCGATCGTCACCATCCCGCTGTCGTTGCTGGGAACGGCGGCGCTGATGCTCGCCTTCGGCTTTTCGCTCAATCTGCTGACCCTGCTCGCCATGGTGCTGGCCATCGGTCTGGTGGTGGATGACGCCATTGTCGTGGTCGAAAATATCCATCGCCA
The DNA here is from genome assembly GCF_022758885.1 of Sphingobium sp. BYY-5. Taxonomy (NCBI): domain Bacteria; kingdom Pseudomonadati; phylum Pseudomonadota; class Alphaproteobacteria; order Sphingomonadales; family Sphingobiaceae; genus Sphingobium; species Sphingobium sp. BYY-5. The sequence continues at coordinate 325,228 of NZ_JALEBH010000002.1, read as the reverse complement.
TATCGAGGAAGGCCTGTCGCCCTTCAACGCCGCCCTGCTCGGCGCGCGCGAGATTGTCGGCCCCGTCATCGCCATGACCATCACGCTGGCGGCGGTCTATGCGCCGATAGGCCTGATGGGCGGTCTTACCGGTGCGCTGTTCCGGGAGTTTGCCTTCACGCTCGCCGGATCGGTGATCGTGTCGGGCGTGATCGCACTCACCCTTTCACCGATGATGAGCGGCATGTTGCTCAACAGCAAGCTGGCGGAAGGCAAGCTGAGCCAGGCGATCGAGCATCATATGCATCGGCTGACGCAGGGCTATGGCCGGTTGCTCGACCGGACGCTGGCGGCCCGTGCCGCCGTGCTGATCGTCGGCGTGACGATGCTGGGCGCGATCGTGGTGCTGTTCACCGGCAGCCAGCGCGAACTCGCGCCGCAGGAGGATATGGGCTATGTCTTCGTTGCGACCAAAGCGCCGCAATATGCGAATATCGACTATATGTCGCGGTTCAACCGCCAAGTCGACGCGATCTTCCACGGCTTCCCCGAATATCGCGGCAGTTGGTTCGATGCGGGTGGGGCCAATGGCACCAACAGCGGCTTTGGCGGCATCATCCTGTCGGAATGGGCCGACCGTACGCGCAACGCGGACCAGATTCAGGGCGAACTGGCGGGCCGCACCAGCGCCGTTACCGGCATCTATGCGACCGCTTTCCAGGACAGCCCTCTGCCCGCGGGCAGCGGCGGCCTGCCGGTACAGATGGTGATCCGGTCCTCCGACGAGTTCCCGGAAATCTACAAGACGCTGGAGGGCGTGAAGGGCGCGGCCTGGGGCAGCGGCCTTTTCGCCTTCGTCGACAGCGACCTGGCCTTTGACAGTCCGGAGGCGCATATCATCGTCGATCGGGCCAAGGCCGGGCAACTGGGCGTCACCATGGCGGAGATCGCCGATACGCTGGCGGTGCTGGTGGGCGAAAACTACGTCAACCGCTTCAACTGGCACGACCGGTCCTATGACGTCATCGCGCAGGTGCCTCGCGACAAACGGGTGACGCCCGACAATCTCGGCCAATATTATGTGAAGGCCGGGTCGGGTCAACTGATCCCGCTGTCCACCGTGGCGAAGGTCGAAATGCGCCCGCAGCCCAACAAGCTGCCGCAGTTCAACCAGATGAATTCAGCTACCCTCTCCGCCGTGCTGATGCCCGGCGTTACCATGGGGCAGGCGGTCGAATTCCTTAAGGCGCAGCCGGTGCCCGCCGGCACGACCATCGACTGGCTGTCCAACAGTCGTCAATATGTGACGGAGGGCGATCGGCTGACCATTTCCTTTGGCTTTGCCCTGATCGTCATCCTCCTGGTGCTGGCCGCGCAGTTTGAGAGCTTCCGCGATCCGCTGGTCATCCTGGTGACGGTGCCGCTGGCGGTGTGCGGGGCATTGGTGCCGCTCTATCTCGGCTTCACCACGCTCAACATCTATACCCAGATCGGGCTGGTGACGCTGATCGGCCTCATTTCCAAGCATGGCATCCTGATGGTGTCCTTCGCCAACGAGATGCAGGCGCGGGAGGGGCTGAGCCGCATGGATGCGATCCGCCATGCCGCCGCCGTCCGTATGCGGCCGGTGCTGATGACCACCGCCGCGATGGTGGCGGGCCTCGTGCCGCTGCTGTTCGCCGGGGGGGCAGGGGCGGCCAGCCGCTTCGCCATCGGCATCGTCGTGGTGATGGGCATGTTGATCGGCACTCTGTTCACCCTCTTCGTCCTGCCCACCATCTACACGCTGCTGGCCGGCGATCATCGCAAGGTCGAGCACCGCGATGAAGGCGGCCTGCATGCGGGAGAACCCATTCATGCGTAAATCGATATTGCCCCTGGTCGCGGTGTTCATGGCCGGCGGATGCGCTGCCGGTCCCGACTATCACCGGCCCGAACCGAAAGCCGCCGCCAGCGCGTCTTTCGTCACCCGTGATGCCAGTTTCGATTCTGTGACGGCGCTACCCGACCAATGGTGGAAACTCTATGATGATCCCGCGCTCGATGCGCTGGTCGAACGGGCGCTGACGGCGAACACCGATCTGCGCATCGCCGTCGCCAATCTCGCCAAGGCGCGCGCCACGCTTAGTGAGGCCAAAGCAGGCAGGTTGCCGAGCACTGACATCAACGCCGGTGTCGGCTATGGCGATGGGATGCAGGGCGCCGGTGGCGCCTTCACCCAGGATAAGGCGCAATGGTCGCAAAATGGCAGCCTGGCCGTTAATTGGGAGGTCGACCTGTTCGGCCGGGTCAGCCGTGCGGTCGAAGCGGCACGCGCGGATGCGCAGGCGGTCGAGGCCGTGCGCGATGCGGTGCGGGTGACGGTGGCGGCGGAAACGACGCGCGCCTATCTGGACGCCTGCTCCTACGCCTATGCGCTCGGTGTGGCGCAGGACAGCTATCGCACCAGCAATGACAGCCTGCGTCTGGTCACGGCGCAGGAAAAGGCGGGTTCGGTTGGCAAGCTGGACGTCGAGCGTGCCGCCGCCGCCGCCGCGACGGCCCGCGCCGCTATTCCAGGGTTCGAGGCGCAGCATCAGGTCGCGCTGTTCGAACTGGCCGCCCTGCTGGGCGGGACGCCCGCGGATATTCCCCTTGCTGCCCGGCAATGCGCCACGCCGCCCGCCCCCGCGGCTGCGCTGCCGGTGGGCGACGGCGCATCCCTGTTGCGCCGTCGCCCTGATCTGCGTCAGGCCGAGCGGCAACTGGCGGCGGATACCGCGCGGATCGGCGTCGCTACCGCGTCGCTCTATCCCAAGATCAGCCTGGGCGGATCGGGCAATTTCTTCCGCAACGACAGTGTGCGCGGCAATGACAGCCTGTCCTTCTCGGTAGGGCCGCTGCTGAGCTGGAGTTTCCCCAATATCAGCGTGGCGCGCGCGCGTATCCGCCAGGCGCAGGCGCAGGGGGACGTGTCGCTCGCGGCGTTTGACGGGCGGGTCGTCACGGCGTTGAAGGAGGTGGAGCAGGCGCTGAGCAATGTGGCGCGGGAACAGGAGCGGATGGCGGCGCTGGAAGAGGCGGAGATGCGATCGGATCGCGCCTGGCGCCTGGCCGACAGCCGCTATCGGGCCGGTTCGATTGCCTTGCTCGATGTGCTGGTGGCGCAGGGTGCGCTGCTTGATGCCCGCGCCGCCCATGCCGCTTCGCTCCAGCGTCTTTCCTCTCTACGGGTGGATTTGTTCAAGGCGTTGGGCGGCGGCTGGGGTGAGAATATGGCGCCATCCGGCTAGGGCGGATCGACATTCAGGTTAAAGCGGAAGCCTTGGCCTCATTTTCAACGTCATGCCGGACCCTTCGACAGGCTCAGGACAGGCTTGATCCGGCATCCAGAGTCGCAGGTGCCGCCCTTTGTGGCCCTGGATGCCGGATCAAGTCCGGCATGACGGCGTAGGAAGCGCCTTAAAGGGTGAATGTCGATCGGCCCTAGTCACCCGCTTCTGGAGATGGTTCGCGGCGCATAGCGGGCGACGATGGTCGTCAACATCGCCAGGATGAGGAAGGCGGTGGACAGGCTGGTCCATTGCGCCACGAACCCGATCGCCGCCGGTCCCGTCAGCACGCCTGCAAAGCCGATCGATCCCGCAGCGGTGAGCGCCAGATTCTGCGGCATGATCGTCTGCCGGCCGACCGCGCTGTAGAGGAGGGGGACGACATTCGCCAATCCTGCGCCGACCAGCGCAAAGCCGCCCACTGTCAGGGTCCAGTGCAGCGGCAGGGCGGTCGCTACGAAACCGAGAGCGGCGATCAGAGGACCAAAAGTGAGCATCAACCGGTCTCCGAAGCGTCGGACAAGCCGGTCGCCCAACAGTCTTCCGGCGGTCATCGTCGAAGCAAAGGCCACATAGCCCAGACCCGCACGGGCGGCGTCGAGCCGGAAATGCCCGGACAGGAGAAGGGCGCTCCAGTCGAGCACGGACCCTTCGGCCATGAAGGCGATGAAGCACAGGATACCGATGGTCAGCACCACACCGCGCGGTCGGGCGTAGGCAGGACCGGACGTGCTGCGTTCGTCGGTGATGCGGGGCGCGGACAGGGTCACGGCGACCATGATCGCGAAGGCGACCGTCAGGATGGCCAACGATGGCGCGACGCCCGCACCCATGAGCAGGCTCATCGTCCCGGCGCCGAGGATGCAGCCGACGCTGTAGAAGCCGTGAAAGCCGGACATGAGGCGACGGTCGAGCGCGCGTTCGGTGTAGATGGCGTGCAGGTTGCGCGCGCAACTGAACAGCCCCAGGGCTACACCCAGAGCGAAGAGCGTGACGGCAAGGGCTGCTGCGGAACGGACGATAGCGAGAAGGGGAAGGATGAGGACGATCGCATAGCCCGCGCCCGCGAACAGTCGCCGACAACCGGTCCTGCCGACCAGGCCGCCTGCAATGGGCATGGTCGTCATCGATCCCGCCCCTAGGGCGAGCAGCGCCAGCCCAAGCTGTCCGGTATTCAGCCCGATCTGCGCCTGGACATGAGGGATCAACGGCGCCCAGGCCGAAATGGTGTAGCCGGCGACGATATTGGCCAGTCGCGTTGCTGTCAGAAGGCCCAGGCGCACGATCGATCTTCCCAGCAGATGGAGCCTCGCCTCCGCCGAAGCGAGATGGAATTGCCCATCTGCAAAACGTATCCGCGGGTCAAGGGCGACGCGCCTGATATGTCGTTCATTTCCCTGCTTGACCGCTCGATACGGAAGAGTCACCTCCTACGGTCATGAAACAACCTTCTCGGATCGTCGCTGGCCTCGCTCTTGCGTCGCTCGCCTTCACCCTGTCCGTCGCGCCGCTCTCCGCACAGGATGGTGGGAGCGGGCGAACCGACACGATGCTGAACGAGCAGGTCAAGGCCTATGACTGGGTCCGGCCCCAGGCCGACTATGTCCGCCGCACGGTGATGATCCCGATGCGCGACGGCACGAAGCTCTACACCGTCATCGTCTATCGCAAGGGCGTGAAGGATGCGCCGATCCTGCTCAGCCGCACACCCTATAATGCGGACAAGACGACCAGCCGCAACCGCAGCCAGAAGATCGAGGAAATCCTGCCGGTCATGGATGCCCCGTTCGTCAATGATGGCTATATCCGGGTCTATCAGGATGTGCGCGGGCTGGACGGGTCGGGGGGCGATTATGTCATGAACCGCCCACTGCGCGGTCCGCTCAACCCGACCAAGGTCGATCACGCCACCGACGCCTATGACACGATCGACTGGCTGGTGAAGAATGTGAAGGAAAGCAATGGGCGGGTTGGCATCACCGGCTCCTCCTATCTGGGCTTCACGTCGCTGATGGCGCTGATCGATCCGCATCCTGCGCTGAAGGCGGCCGTGCCGCAAAGCCCGATGGTCGATGGCTGGATGGGCGACGACTGGTTCCATAATGGCGCGTTTCGCACCTTCGGCTTCGACTATGATCTGGGCCAGACGGTGAAGAAGGGCGGCGGGGCCGTGCCCAAGGGGACGGGCGATGAATATAGCGCCTATCTGGAGGCCGGGTCCGCGATGGACTATGCCAAGGCCTATGGCCTGACCGACCTGCCGGTGGTGCGCAAGGTGCTGGAACATCCTGCCTATGATGCCTGGTGGCAGGGGCAGGCGGTCGACAAGCTGCTGGAGACGCGCAAGCTGACCGTGCCGACTATGCTGATCGTCGGCCAGTGGGACCAGGAAGACAGCTATGGCGCCCCGGCCGTCTATCAGGCGCTGGAGAAGCAGGACGCCAACAACGACATGGTCAGCCTGGCGATCGGCCCGTGGCGTCATAGCCAGGTCAATTATGAAGCGCGTGAGCTTGGTCCGCTCAAATGGGAAGGCGATACCGGGTTGCAGTTCCGCACCCGCTATATGAAGCCTTTCCTTGATTGCGACCTCAAGACCATCGCGCCCAAATGCGATACGCCGCCGGTGCTGACCTACGCCACCGGCGAGAACCGCTGGGAAGTGTCGCGGCAATGGCCGGCGGGTACTTATACGCCGCTCTATCTGGGCGCGGGGTTCGGTCTGTCCTGGACCAAGCCGCAGCAGGGCAGCGACAGCTATGTCTCCGATCCGGCCAAGCCGGTGCCGATGCTGCCGCGCCCCATTCACATGCAGGGGGAGGAATGGCGCACCTGGCTGGTCCATGACCAGCGTTTCGTCGACGGCCGTCCCGATGTGCTGAGCTATACGACCGGTACGCTCGACAAGCCCGTCCATATCATGGGCGCGCCCAAGGTGGACCTGCGCGCGGCGACCACGGGGCGCGACAGCGATTTCGTGGTCAAGCTGATCGACGTCTATCCGCAGGAAAATTCGGCGGACCCGACCATGGCCGGCTATCAGCTCGGCATCGGTATCGAGATTTTCCGCGGGCGATACGTCAACGGTTTCTCAAGCCCCGCGCCGCTGGAGCCGGGCAAGACCTATGCCTTCAAATGGTCGCTGCCCAATGTCGATCATGTGTTCCTGCCGGGCCACAAGATCATGGTGCAGGTCCAGTCGAGCCTCTTTCCCCTCTATGATCGCAACCCGCAAAGCTGGGTGCCGTCGATCATGGAAGCGAAGCCCACCGACTATGTGAAGGCGACCGAGACGATTCATTGGGGCGGCGATGCGGCCAGCGCCATATGGCTGCCGGTGGCGCAATAAGCCGATGACGCCGGCAGCGGGGATGCCCCTGCCGCTGGCGTCGTTCTCGTAGGATCAGGGGCGTTTACGGCCAACCTCGATGTTCGGCAGGAAGGCGGTCAGCAGGCCGATCGCCGGCAGGAAGGCGCAGATCTGATAGACCGCCTCGATGCTTATCCTGTCGGCCAGCCATCCCAGCAGGGCGGCGCCGAGGCCACCCATGCCGAAGGAGAAGCCGAAGAACAGGCCTGAGATCATGCCGACCTTTCCGGGAACCAGTTCCTGTGCGAAGACCACGATGGCCGGGAAGGCCGATGCCAGGATCAGGCCGATCATGATGGTCAGCGGAGTCGTCCAGAACAGGTTGGCATAGGGTAGCATCAGCGTGAACGGCAGGGCGCCCAGGATCGAGAACCAGATTACATATTTGCGCCCGAACCGATCACCCAGCGGCCCGCCCGCGACCGTCCCGACCGCCACTGCGGCCAGGAAAGCGAACAGGTGCAATTGCGCATTCTGCACCGAAACGCCGAAGCGGTGGATCAGGTAGAAGGTGAAGTAGCTGGTCAGGCTGGCGAGATAGACATATTTGGAAAAGATCAGCGTCAACAGAATGGCGATGCCTCGCGCGGCCTGCCCCTTGGGCAATTCGATCGCCAGTGCCGCATGTCCGCCGGTCTTCAGGCGCGTCAGTCCGTGATGACGATACCAGGTCGCGATATTCCACAGCACCGCCCCTGAAAGCAGAGCCAGCAGCGCGAAGAAGGCGAGGCTCGACTGCCCCCAGCGCACCACGACCAGGGCGGCCGCGAGCGGCCCTAACGCCTGGCCGACATTGCCGCCGACCTGGAACAGCGACTGGGCAAGTCCATGACGGCCGCCCGCCGCCATGCGCGCGACGCGGGAGGATTCGGGATGGAAGACGGATGACCCCATGCCCAGCAGCGATGCGCCGACCAGCACCAGCCCATAGCTGTGCGCGATCGAGAGCACGGTGAGGCCCGCCAGTGAAAAGAGCGTGCCGCCCGGCAACGCCAAAGGCACGGGCCGCTTGTCGGCATAGAGGCCGATCAGCGGCTGGAGAATCGAGGCGGTAATCTGATAGACAAAGGTGACAAGGCCGATCTGGCCGAAGCTGAGACCCAGGTCGGTCTTGAGACCGGGATAAATGGCGGGAAGCAGAGACTGCATCATGTCGTTGAGCAGATGGCAGAAGCTGATCGCCACGATTACGCCGAACACCGTGTTGTTCGCCGCCGTTTGAGGCTTGATCGCCGCTCTCATCATATTGCTCATCATCTGTTCCTTTCGACCATGCGCGATTAACCCTTTCCTTCCTGTCCCGCTTCGGAATATGGGTCATTCGATTTTGAGAATGGGACAATGAGCGAACCGCGCCATCCGGATGATTATGAGAATGTGCCGAGGCCGGTGGTCGGCATCGGCAATGATTATCCTCCGTCCTTCGAACTGGCCGAGCATCGTCACCGGCGCGGACAATTTCTCTACGCAGCGAGCGGGGTGGTCGCGGTCAGCACGCCAGAGGGCGCATGGGTCGCGCCGCCGGAACGGGGCGTGTGGATACCGGGCGGCACCCCACATGCGGTGCGCATGGTTGGCGCGGTGCAGACGCGCAGCGTGCTGATCGATCCGGCCGTGTGCCCGACCCTTGCCCGGACCTGCTGCATCGTCGGCGTCTCGCTGCTGCTGCGCCAGCTATTGGTCGCCGCTGCCGAAATCCCTGTCGACTATGTGGAGGAAGGGCGCGACGGGCTGGTCATGCAATTGCTCGTTTCGGAAATCGACCGGGCGCCGGTCATACCGATCCTGGTGCCCTTTCCACGCCACGCCATGCTGGCTGCGCGCTGCCATGCCTTTCTGGAGCAGCCGCGCGCAACCGCGACGATAGACCAATGGGCCGATGCTCTGGCGATGAACCGCCGCCGTTTCACCCGCTTGTTCCGGCGGGAGACAGGCATGAGCTTCGCGGAATGGCGGCAACAGGCCTGCCTGTCAGTGGCGCTGCCACGCCTTGCGGCGGGCGAACCGATCACCATGATCGCGCTCGATCTGGGCTATGATGGGCCTGCCAATTTTTCCACCATGTTCAAGCGCGCCCTGGGCGTTCCGCCCAGTCGCTATCACCCATCCTGATGCGGCGGCATCCCTCCGATAATCCCCCGACGCGACGCATGATTGTCACGAATCGCTCCTAGGGCGCTCCCAATCATAAAAGACCGTCGCACATCGGGGTAAATCATGAAATTCACTACTGCCGGCGCAGTCGTTGCGCTGCATATCTTTGCGTGTTCTTCCGCCAGCGCGGAAGAAACTATCCCCGCCAGTGATAATATTGATACGGGCGACAGCATCATCGTGACAGGCACACGCGATGCCAAGCGAACGAAGTTCGATGCATTGGCGCCGATTGACGTGCTGTCATCGAAATCGATCGACAACAGTATTTCCAACGATCTGTCCGATACGTTGGCGCAGCTTCTGCCGTCATTCAACGTGCAGCGCCTGCCTGCTGCCGATGGTCAAGCCTTCGTTCGTCCCGCGACGCTCCGTGGGCTGTCCGCCGACCAGACGCTGGTGCTGGTGAATGGCAAGCGCTACCACCGTTCCGCGTTGCTCGGCACGCGCGGGGCGCAGGCCGCCGACCTTGCCACCATTCCCAACCTCGCCATCAAGCGGATCGAGGTGCTGCGTGACGGTGCGTCGGCCCAATATGGTTCGGACGCGATCGCGGGGGTGGTCAACATCATCCTGGACGACCAGCCAAGCATGGAAGCCTATGGCCAGTTTTCGCAATATTATAAGGGTGACGGCGCCACTTATCAGACCGGCGGGCAGGGTGGCGTCGCACTGGGCGATCGGGGCAGCATCGTCCTTACCGGGGAATTTTCCAAATCGGACGCGACATCCCGAACCCGCCAGCGGCCTGACGCCGCAGCATTCCAGGCGGCCAATCCGACCCTGGACGTTCCCGATCCGGTGCAGCGCTGGGGTCAGCCGGATCTGCGTTCGGTTCGTGCGGGCGTGAACGCGCATTATGATTTCTCCGACGCCGTTACCCTCTATGCCTTTGGCACGGTCGGCAATGGCGAGGGTGTGACTGACTTCAACTGGCGCAATCCGGCGAGCACGGCGAATGTCTATGGCAATAGCTCGGCCTTTCCCGGCTTCAATTTCTCCAGCCTCTATCCGACCGGTTTCACCCCGCGTTTCGGCACAAAATATGATGATTTTCAGGCTGACGCCGGTCTGCGCGGCGCACTCAGCGAGCGGCTGACCTATGACATCAGCACCTCGGCCGGGCGCAGCCGCATCAATTACAACATGAAGGAATCGCTCAACGCCTCCATGGGGCCGGCAAGCCCGACCAGCTTTTATCTGGGTCGGTTGCGCCAGAGCGAGTTCAACATCAACGCCGATTTCGTCTACCGCCTGCCACTCGGCCTGGTCGAGCCTGCGAATATCGCTTTCGGCGCGGAACGGCGCAGGGAAAGCTATGGTATTCGTCCGGGCGACCCGGCCTCCTACGAGATCGGCCCAGGCGCGGCGACGGGTCTGGCGCCCAATAGTAACGGGTTTCCCGGCTTCAGCCCGCTGAACGCAGGCGAATGGTCGCAGACCAGCTATGCCGGTTATCTTGATGTGGAAGTGCGTCCGATCGAGGCTGTGACCTTGGGCGCAGCCGGTCGCTATGAGGATTTCTCCGCTTTCGGCGACACGTTCAACTACAAGCTGTCGGCCCGGTTCGAGCCGGTGAAGGGCATCGCCCTGCGCGGCACCTACTCGACCGGCTTCCGTGCGCCGACCCCGGCGCAGCTCAATGCGGTCAACACCAGCCAGGGACTCGACACCCGCACGCTTCAGATCTTCAACACCGGTCGCCTGTCTCCCAACGATCCGATCGCGATCGCGCTGGGTGCAAAGCCGCTGACACCGGAAAAGTCGCGCACCATCACGACGGGCCTGACCTTCCAGTCGGATTTCGGCCTGACCGGCAGCATCGACCTCTATCAGATCAAGCTGCGCGACCGGTTCGGTCAGTCGGCGACGTTCGCGGTTCCGGCAAGCCTGCCCAATCCGCAGCGCTTCACCTCCGTCACCTATTTCACCAACGACTTTGACACCCGCACGCGCGGTATCGACGTTGTGCTGGCCTATACCAGGAAGGTCGGACCGGGCACCGCCGATATCAGCCTGGCCTATAATTATAATCAGACCAAGGTGACGAGCGGCACGTCGGCGGCGATCGCCAACGAGACGCAGCGGATTATCTTCGAGGAGCGACTGCCCAAGCATAACGGCACCGCCTCGCTCGGCTACACGCTGGGGAAGTTCGGCATTCAGGGTCGCGCACGCTATTATGGCGCCTGGACCGATGTCAGCGGCAACGCCGGTGGCGACCTGTTCCAGCGCTTTGGATCGATGGTGCTGTTCGATCTGTCGGCCAGCGTCCAGGTGACGCCGAACATCTCCATCCGGGGCGGCGCGGAGAATATCTTCAACAGCTATCCCGACGAGGCGACCAATCAGGCCGTGCGCGGCCTCATCTATTCGCGCAACGCGCCCTATGACACCGATGGCGGACAATATTATGTCCGCTTGGGCCTGACCTTCTGATCGGCTAGGCTGGCGCGATGAACCTGAGCCGGAGGCAGATGATGATGGCGGTAGCGGCAACGCCGATGGCGGGAAGGATCGAGGCCGCCCGTTCGCCTGCCGCCGTCCGGTCCGATGACGAAGCCCATTGGACGAAGGTCGCGGCGCAATATGATGTCACCCGCGACGTCATCCAGTTGGAGAACGGCAATTGGGGGATGATGGCCCGTCCCGTGCTGGAGCAATATGAAGCGGCGGTGCGGCGGGTCAATCGCGAGACCAGCTATTATGCCCGGCGCGGCCTGATGCCGGACCTGATCGCGGTGCGCGACCGGGTGGCCGCGAAGATGGGCGTCGCGCCGGATGAGATCGCCTTCACCCGGAACGCGACGGAGGCGCTGAAGGCGCTGATCGGCGGCTATAACCGGCTGCGTCCCGGCGACGCCGTGCTCTATGCCGATCTTGACTATGACAGTATGCAGGCGTGCTTCGAGACGTTGAAACATAGTCGCGGTGTTGATGTGGTGCGGATCGCGCTGCCCGAACCGGCGACCTATCAGGGGCTGATCGACGCCTATGAAGCGGCGCTCACTGCCAATCCCAAGGTTCGGCTAATCCTGCTCACCCATCTCAGCCATCGCACCGGGCTGGTTGTGCCGGTGCGGGAGATCGTGGCCATGGCCCGCGCACGCGGGGTCGATGCGATCGTCGATGCCGCGCATAGCTGGGGTCAGCTCGATTTCCGTCCGGCCGATCTCGACGCGGATTTCATCGGTTTCAATCTGCACAAATGGTGGGGCGCGCCGTTGGGTGTCGGCGTCATCCATATTCGCAAGTCGAAGGTCGACCTGATCGATCCGGACAGCGCCAATGCACCGCCCTTTGCCGCCAACAGCTATGCGCGGGTGCATACGGGCACGGTGGATTATGCGGCGCAATTGACGGTGCCCGCCGCGCTCGATTTCCAGGATGCGATCGGCGATGCCGCGCGTGCGGGCCGGCTGCGCTACTTGCGAGATCGCTGGGCGGAGGCGCTTCGCGATATGGAGGGGTTGGAGATATTGACGCCCGCCGATCCGCGTTTGCATGGCGGGATCACATCCTTCCGCTTTGCCGGGCGGACCAGCGTCGCCGATAATATGGCCATCGCCAAGCGGCTGCTGGACGAGCATCGCATCTTTTCCGTTCACCGGGATGGGCCGGAACGGGGCGCCTGTGTCCGGATAACGCCGGCCTTGTTCAACAGTGCGGTCGACATCGATGCTTTGACGGGTGCGATCAAAGCCATCGGACGTTCGCTCTAACCCTGGCCGCTCCCTTCCCATGCGTTCGGCGAGGCGTACGCATGGGATATTCGGAGACAGGCGGCTCAGCGCCCGATGGTAGCCATCAGTTGCGCCGGATAGCGTTCGCCTTCGATCGGAATGGCGGCAGCCGCCGTTTCGATCCGGGCGAGGTCATCGGTCGTCAGTTCGACTTCGATCGCACCCAGATTTTCTTCCAGACGATGCAGCTTGGTGGTGCCGGGAATGGGAACGATCCAGGGCTTCTGCGCCAGCAGCCAGGCTAGGGCGATCTGCGCCGGGGTAGCCCCCTTGTCCTGGGCGATGCCTGTCAACAGATCGACCAGCGCCTGATTGGCGGCCATGGCTTCGGGCGTGAAGCGCGGCAATATCTTGCGGAAGTCATTGTCGCCAAGGGGGGCGTCCGCACGCATCGCACCGGTCAGAAATCCCTTGCCGAGCGGGCTGTAGGGGACAAGCCCGATCCCCAGTTCTTCACATATGTCGAGAATGCCGTTGGTTTCGGGACCGCGCGTCCAGAGCGAATATTCGTTTTGCAGGACGGATACCGGCTGGACCGCATGGGCGCGCCGCACCGTCGCGGCAGCCGGTTCGGACAGGCCGAAATGCCGGACCTTGCCCTGTGCGATCAGGTCCTTTACGGTGCCGGCCACATCCTCGATCGGCACATCGGGATCGACGCGATGTTGGTAGAAGAGATCGATTACCTCGACCCCAAGGCGCTTGAGTGAAGCGTCGGCAACGGCCCGGATATTGTCCGGCCGACTGTTCAGGCCAGTCTGCTTGCCGTCTACGATATTGAATCCGAACTTGGTCGCGATCACGACCTGGTCACGCACGGGTTCCAGCGCGGCGCCCACGATTTCTTCGTTGGTGAAGGGACCGTAGACTTCGGCCGTGTCGAAGAAGGTGACGCCGCGATCCACCGCCTGACGGATCAGGGCAATGGCATCTTCCCTGCCGAGCGCATGGCCATAGCCGAAATTGATCCCCATGCAGCCAAGGCCGAGGGCGGAGACTTCCAGCCCGCTTTTTCCGAGAAAACGCTTCTTCATTTCTTTCCTCCAGTTGCAGGAATGACCGCAGGCCTATGACGGGGGCGGTTTGGCGCGGTCGACATGCAACCCTGCTCCATTCACCATCATATAGGGCAAAATGAATTATTGGATTAGATCATGAAATCGGCATAAACCTATGTAATAGATTCATGAGAGGAGATTAGATGCGACGGGACCGATTGATCGACCTGAACGCTTTCCTGTCCGTGGCGGACGAGCAGAGCTTCACACGCGCGGCTGCCAAGCTCAATGTTTCTCAATCCGCCCTTAGCCACACTATTCGTCGTCTGGAAACTCATCTAGGCGTGCGTTTGCTGACCCGCACCACACGCCGGGTATCCGTGACGGAGGCAGGCCAGAAACTGGTCGATACGCTGCGGCCGGCGCTGGACGACATCGACCGGCAACTGGCCGCGATCGTCGAATTGGGGGACAAGCCATCGGGGACGATCCGGATCACATCGTCCCGGCGTGCAGCCGAAACGATCCTGTGGCCGGCGCTAAAACCGTTGCTGCGGGACTATCCGGAGATCAAGGTCGAAGTCAGCATCGACAGTAGCCTGACGGATATCGTGGCCGAACGCCTCGACGCAGGCATCCGGTTGGGCGAGCAATTGGCGAAGGACATGATCGCTGTCCGGATCGGCCCGGAACAGCGCATGGCGGTTGTGGGATCACCCGCCTATTTCGAAAACCATCCCAAGCCGCTGACGCCGCAGGATCTGGCCGATCATTCGTGCGTCAACCTGCGGCTGCTGTCGGCAGGCGGCCTCTATGCCTGGGAGATGGAGAAGAACGGGCGGGAAATTCGTGTACGGGTCGATGGACAGATTATCTTCAACGACGCGCAGATGGTCATAAAGGCCGCCATGGACGGATTTGGCCTGGCCTGCACGCTTGAGGACCATGTTCTGGAGCAGATTGCGGACGGCACGCTCATTCGGGTGCTGGAAGAATGGTGTCCTCCTTTTCCAGGCTATCATCTCTATTATCCCAGCCGCCGGCAACAATCCGCGGCATTCACCCTGCTGGTCGAGGCGCTCCGTTATCGAGGTTGAACATCTAGCGCTCCCTCAATCCGATTTACCGATAATCCCCAATCTCGATCCCGTGACGGTTGAGTTTGTCGTAGAAGGTTTTCCTGGGCAGATGCAGTTCGGCCATCGCCGATCGTGCATCGCCATGAACCCGTTCCAGCACCTTGCGGATGACGGCGGCTTCATAGCGTTCGATACGCTGGCTTAACGGCATATGCTGCTCTGTCTCTCTTCCGTCCGTTTGCATACCCAGCAGGATGCGTTTGGCATAGTTGGCGAGCTCGCGCACATTGCCGGGCCAGTCATGCTCGGTCAGCCTGGCGCGCACCTCGGCGCCGACCTGTGGAGCTTCACGCCCCATCTGTTCCGCCGCCTGATGTAGCAGATAACCGAACAGCAACGGCACATCTTCCCGCCTGTCACGCAGCGGCGGGATGCGCAGCCGCACCATGTCGAGCCGGTAGAGCAGGTCGGCACGGAAACGCCCCTCCGCAACGCTCGTCTCGATGCCGGGCTTGGTCGCGGCGATCACGCGCGTGTCGAGCGGCTGCGGCTGGTCCGCACCAACGGGGTGGATTTCCCGTTCCTCCAGCACGCGCAACAATGAGCCTTGGAGCCGCGCGGGGCTGCTTTCGATCTCGTCAAGGAACAGGGTGCCGCGATGGGCGCGGGCGATACGGCCGGACTGCGTGAGTTGCGCTCGCCCCTCCTGCCCGAACAGGTCCGCTTCGGCGATGGTGTCGGGGAGCGCTGCGCAGTTGATCGCAACGAAGGGACGGCCCCGTCGCCGGCTCCAGCGATGCAGCAGCGTCGCCACCAGTTCCTTGCCCGTTCCGGTTTCGCCCTCGATCAGCACGTCGACATCGGCATCCGCGATCTGGCGCATATTCTCGCGCAGGCGCACCATGGCGGGGCTTTCGCCGATCAGCGGTTCGCCCGCCGCACTCTCGTCCGCCGCGGCGCGCAGGCGGCGATTGTCGAGCACCAATTGCCGCATCTCCAGCGCCCTCCGTGCAGCCGCGATCAGGTGATCGGTGGCGAAAGGCTTGGCGATGAAATCGAACACACCTTGCTTGAGCGCCGACACCGCCATGGACACGTCGCCATGGCCGGTCATCAGGATGACGGGGATCTGATGGTCGATGGCGGCGATGCGGCGGAACAGTTCCAGCCCGTCGATGCGCGGCATACGGATGTCGGAGATGATGGCGCCGTCGAAACCAGCGTCCAGCCGGGCCAGCGCCGCCCCCGCGTCGGCAAAGCATTGCACCGGCAGGTCGGCCAGTTCGAAGGATTGGGCGAGCGCCGTGCGCAATGCATCGTCGTCGTCGATCAGCAGGATGGAAGGAGCGTCGTTCATGCCTTTACCAATGTCATGCGAAACATGGTGTGCGGATCGTTGGCGATATGGTCTAGCGCGCCGCCAAATTCGACCATGATGTCGCGCGCGATATGAAGCCCCAGACCCAGGCCGCTCGGTTTGGAAGTAGCGAAGGGCATGAAGATGTCGTCGCGCAACGCTTCGGCTATGCCCGGCCCGCTGTCGCGCACGTCCAGGAACAGCCGGTCATCATGGTCCGCCAGCGTGACTTCCACCCAGCCATTCGACTGATCCCCCACGGCCTCCAGCGCATTATGGAGCAAATTCACCAATACCTGTTCCAGCCGGACGCGGCCCGCACGGACTTTCAGTGCGGTATCGGGCCGGGGCAGGGTCAGCCGAACGCCTGCGCTGCGGAACCGATCCGCCACCAGCAGGCGGACTCCCTCGATAGCGTCGATCAGAGGCACTGGCCCGATCTCGCCCACGCCCCGCCGGGCGTAGCGGCGCAATTGTGCGGTGATGCTGCCGATCCGGTCAGTCATCGCGACGATCTCGCGCAGGTTGGCGCCGGCCTTGTCGGGTTGGTTGCGCCCCAGGAACAGGGCGGCATTTTCGGCAAAGGTGCGGATCGTCGCGACCGGCTGGTTGATTTCATGCGCCACCCCGGCCGAGATGGTGCCAAGTGTCCCCAGCCGGTTGGCATGGGCAAGCTCCTCGCGCGCCTGGCGATAGCGGCGATCGGCCAGCGTGCGCGCCTCCATCTCATGGGCAAGCGCTTCGGTCCGCAGCGCCACTTCCCGCTTGAGCAGGATGCGGTCGCGCACCGTCCGGCGGCGGCGTGCCGTGATCCAGAAGAGGGCGGCGAAGAGCAGGAGCAGCAAGGCGGCGAACAAATAGGTCGCAATCTGCGTTCGCTGCGCGGCTGCCGCCAATCCCGTATCGATCGGCGTGACATGGTAGAGCCGCCAGCCGGCTACCGGGACCGCCAGGCTGGCCGTCATCGCCTGACTGCCGTCACGCAGGCGGGTGCTGCCATCGGACGCGAGGGTCAACCCCAGCGGTTGCAGCGGCGCGTTGCCGAATTGAAGCGCGCGCTGGATACGGGCGCGCAACGCCGGTGAAACTGGATGCAGCCCATGGAAACGGCGGGCAGGATCGCTGCTCAACAACAATATGCCATTCTGGTCGGCGACGAAGGTCCAGGCCTGCCGATCCGCCCAGGCGCGCTCGATCGCGTCGAACTCCATCTTGACGACGATGACCCCGATCGGTCCATTCGGCCCTTCCACCCGGCGCGATAGATAAAGGCCGGGTCGGTGGCTGACCGTGCCCAGGGCAAAATATTCACCGCCGCCCTTACGCCAGCCAAGCTGATAATAAGGACGGAAGCTATAGTCCTGGCCAAGGAAGCTGTTGGGCTGGCGCGCATTGGATGCGGCAACCGACATGCCCGATGCATTGAGGACATAGATTGCCGCTGCGCCGGTCTTGTCGGCGAGCAGGGCCAGCTTGTCGTTGAGTGCTGCGTCGACATGGTCCGATTGCAGCGCAGCCCGGACATCGGAATATTCACCAAGGACGACTGGAATGAGACGGAATTTCTGCAACTCCGATTCCAGCAGGCGCAGCATCGACCGGGTCTGTACCGCAGCATCGCTGCGCTGGTCCGCCAGAAACTGGTCGCGCATAGCCTGCCCATAGCGATCGGCAAACAGCAGGCAGGCTGCCAGCATCGCCACGGCGACAAGGAGCAGCGGCCACAGGCGCAGAAATCGCGAAACGGTCATTTGTGTGGATTATCACACAAAAATGGCACGCGCGATGTGGAAAATCGCACATTCATGCGTCAAGCTCGGCGCCTGTTTCAAATATATCATATTAATAACAACAGTTTGCTCACAATCTCAGACCAGCCTTGCGGTATCTTCCGCATCGGGTGACGCTTCAGGCGATTGCAGACAGGCATAGTTTGCAGTCGTGGAGATGGAGCGCCTGCGATGATCGAACAGAATTTTCCGACCGCTGTTGCGCAACCGCGCAAAGGTGGATTGGCCTCGCAGCTATATGTGCAGGTGCTGGTCGCGATCATGGCGGGCGCGGCGCTTGGCCATTTCTGGCCCAGCTATGGCGAGGCGCTGAAGCCGCTCGGCGACGCCTTCATCAAGCTGGTGAAGATGATTATCGCGCCGGTCATCTTCCTGACCATCGTCACGGGCATCGCGGGCATGAAGGAACTGGGATCGGTCGGTCGCGTGGCGGGCAAGGCTTTTGCCTATTTCCTGACCTTCTCGACCCTGGCACTGGTAGTGGGCCTGATCGTCGCCAATCTGGTTCGTCCCGGCGCGGGGATGAACATCAATCCGGCGACGCTCGATGGCGCGGCGGTCGCGGATTATGCGGCCAAGGCGCATGATAGCACGCTGACGGGTTTCCTGCTGGACATCATTCCCACCACGCTGGTGGGTGCCTTCACCGGCGGCAATATCCTTCAGATCCTGTTGATCGCTATCCTGTTTGGCATTTCGATCAGCCTGGTCGGTGAACCGGCCCAACCCGTCGTGCGCTTCCTGGAGCGGGTCAGCCTGATCGTCTTCAAGCTGGTGTCGATATTGATGCGGGCCGCTCCGATTGGCGCGTTCGGCGCGATCGCCTTCACCATCGGCAAATATGGCGTCGGCAGCCTCGTCAATCTGGGGGCGCTGGTGGCGACCTTCTACCTGACGTCGATACTCTTCGTGACCGTCGTGCTGGGCACGGTGGCGCGGCTCACCGGCTTTTCCATCTTCAAGTTGCTACGCTACCTTAAGGCGGAACTGCTGCTGGTGCTGGGCACTTCCTCATCCGAAGCTGCGTTGCCCAACCTGATCGAAAAGATGGAGCGGGCGGGCTGCGAAAAGTCGGTCGTCGGTCTGGTCGTGCCGACCGGTTACAGCTTCAACCTGGACGGCACCAATATCTACATGACCTTGGCGGCGCTGTTCATCGCGCAGGCCACTGGGGTTGAACTGACGCTTGGCCAGGAAATATTGTTGCTGGGCGTGGCGATGCTGTCATCCAAGGGAGCGGCTGGCGTCACCGGTGCGGGTTTCATTACGCTCGCCGCGACGCTTTCCATCGTGCCGACCGTGCCAGTCGCGGGCATGGCGTTGATCCTGGGTGTCGACCGGTTCATGAGCGAATGCCGCAGCCTTACCAATTTCATCGGCAATGCGGTGGCGACCATCGTCGTTGCCCGCTGGGAGGGCAAGCTGGACCGGCAGAAGCTGGACGATGCGCTGTCGGGCCGCCTGCCTGCGCCTGTCGCCACGGAAGCGGCGCGGGAACTGGCGGCCGCCTGATACGGATTGAAGTATAGAGGAAGGCGCGCCCGGCGAGGATAGCGCCTCCATATTGGAGAGGATGACATGATAATTCGCCCGCTTTGGGGCCTGGCGGCGCTTGCCTGCGCTACCCCCGCCATGGCGACAGCACCGCCATCCGACAGCGCTCCGGAAACCCCGCCGCCCGCCAGCTACCCCGCCGCGGCGCAGAGCGATGGCGCCACCGTCAACGGCTATAACTTGTCACGCTGGGCCGAAGACTGGCGGGTCTATCGCGATCCTGCTAAGCGCGACGACCTGCTCGACCGGCTGAAATATATACCGATTGCCGCTGACGGCGACATTTATCTGACGCTGAGCGGCGAAGCGCGGCTGCGCATGAACTTGACCAGCAACCCGCAGTTGATCGAAGGGCCGGAACAACGGCAGGACATTGTCCGCCTGGTTGCCGGCGCGGACCTGCATGTCGGCGATCATCTGCGCTTCTATGGGGAGGTTGCCCATGGCCAGATCGGCGGCAAGAATATCGGCACGCCTTCGGGTACGTTCAGCAACAGCTTTGTCTATCAGCAATATTTCGCGGAGGCGAAGACGCGGATCGACAATGTCGAACTGGGCGTAAGATATGGGCGGCAGGAATTCACCGATGGCCCCAATCTGCTGATTTCCCAACGCGACAACAACACCATCCGGTTCGTCCTGAACGGCGCCCGCACCTGGGTGCGTACGCCGACCATGCGCGCGACGCTGTTCGATTTCGAGACCACGGATCTGGGCAATGGCGGCCTGGGCGATGACGTGCCCGACAGGAATCGGCGGTTCAGCGGGGTTTCCGCCGGTTTCGTGGTGCCGCAACAGTGGCTGGGTGGATCGAAGCTGTTCTTCGACCCCTTTTTCTGGCGGCGACGCAACCGCGTCGGCACCTGGGGCGGCGTCATTGCACCGGCAGTACGCTATTATGCGGGCGCGCGGCTCTGGGGCGATGTTGGTCGGCTCAATCTCGACTGGACGCTGGTCCATCAATATGGCGAGTTCCAGGATCGGCCGATCCGTGCCTGGCAGGCCTTTTTTGCGCAGAATTGGCGCCTGGGCAAAGACAAGGCCGCCCCGAAGATTGGCGTGCATGTCGACTATGGCAGCGGCGGCGGAGGCTATGACAAGGGCACGCTGCGCAACGCCTATGCGCCCTACGGCAACAATATCTATTTCAGCTACGGCCTGTTCCTGACCGCCACCAACATGATCGCGATCGCGCCGAATGTCAGCTTCAACCCGACCGACAAGCTGCGCGCGTCCTTCGAATATCAGTTCACATGGCGCGACGATGAGAAGGATGCCGTCTATCGCGCCAATTATACGCCCTATGTCGGGACGGAGACGGTTGCGGGCAAGTCCGTCGCGCGCCTGGCGCGCGCGCAATTGATTTACAACATCGCTCCCCGGCTGACGCTGACGACGCGGGCGGAATATCTCAAGGCCGGCACAGTCCTCCGGCGCGCCGGCTATACCGACTCCGCTTTCCTCGGAAGCTGGATCAGTTTCCGCTTCTAGCGATCGTCAGAACCGCTTGCGCAATTCGATGAACCAACTGCGCGCATTGCCGATATAGGCGCCCTTGGGACCGGTGAAGCCGGACACGGCATAATATTTGTCGAAGATATTCTCGATACGCAACTTCACCTCGGCAAAGGCGAAACTCTTGGTGAGCGTCGTATCGAAGATGGTGAAAGGCTTCAACCGGTCGCCCGAACGATCCAGTTGGCTGGACACATGCTGGCCGCCAAAGGCGATGGCCGTGTCTATCGCGGGGATCTGATAGCGGGTCCAGAAGCCGGCCTGGTGCCGTGGTGCGTTGGGAAAACGATCGCCGACGCTATTGTCGATCGATTGGCCTTCGGCACTGCCGGTGATGCGCGTGTCATTATAGGCATAGCTGCCCGACACAAGCCAGTTGCGGGTGATATCAGCGGTCAGAGTCAGTTCGATGCCCTTGCTGGTCACTTCACCGACTGGCGCCATTTGATCCACGCCATTGACGGCATCCTGGTTGTCGTCGATTTGCAGCACGTTGCGCCGGACGATGCGATAGAGGGCCGCCGTCGCCTGGATACGGCCGTCGAGCAGGTCGGTCTTGGCGCCCGCCTCGATCTGGTTCCCGGTTTCGGGCGAGAAGGGGCCGCCCACCAATGGCGACTGGTTGGCCACGCTTTGCGGTTCGAAGGATTGCGACCAGTTGAAATAGAGCGAGACGTCCTTGCGCGGCTTGTAGATCGCACCGCCGCGCCAGGTCGTGGCGCTGGCGTCCGCCTGGGTCCCGGCGATATGATCCTCGTCCTTGAACCAGTCGCGCCGGACGCCGCCGACCAGGATGATATGATCGCCGAAGCCGATCTGGTCTTGAACATAGACGCCGTAGCGGGTCACACGGGCGTCGCTTCGCGTAATCGGCAAGGTCGACAGGTCGATCGGGTTTGCCGTGCCATATTGCGGGTCGTTCAGCGACAGCATTGGCACATTCCGGCTTGATTGCAGACGGCTGTTCGCATCCTCCCGATACCAGTCGCCGCCCAGCAGGATGGTGTGATTGATCGGGCCGGTGTTCGTCTTGACCACGAAATTGGAGCCGAAGGACAGTCCTTCGACATTGCGTCGCTGGGCGCGGAATTCGCGGGTGATGCTGTCAAAGATGCCGTCGGCATCGGTGTCGCGCAGGGCGACCGGTTCATGATATTCCTGATGCTCGCGATAGCGGAACCAGCGGCCCGCGACGTTGAAGGACACCGCTTCGGACAATTTGCTGTCCAGCCGGGCCTGACTGACGAGGCCATTATAGCGGATGAAATCACCCGGTTCATTGTGGTTCCAGCTACGGTAGGTCAGGAAATTGCCATTCGCGTCCACGGGAATCCCACGCAGCCGGTTGCCGGGAAGATCCTGGTCATAGTCGGTGATCTGCACCGTCAGGCTGGTGTTTTCGTCCAGCCGGAATTTAAGGCCGCCATCGGCGATGATCGTCCTGCTGCTGGCGTTTACGCGGTAACTGTCGAAATCCTCGTAGACAAGGCCGAGGCGACCGCTGATCGCACCGCTGGCGTCGAGCGCCCCGGTAACGTCGCCCGATCCGCCATAGCGGCTACGCCCGCCGGCGATGGCCCGGATATTGGCGGCGAAGGTCTCGCTTGGCTTCTTGGTCACATAGTTGATCGTTCCGCCTGGTGATCCTGCGCCGTAGAGCATACCGGCCGGGCCTTTCAGAAACTCCACCCGGTCGATGGTGAAGAGTTGCGGCACGGAGAAGGTCTGGAACGGATCGCCGCGCAGCCCGTCATAATAGGTCGTGTCCTGGCGGAAGCCGCGGAAGGTGACGGTGGCGTAGTTATTGGCGCTGAGGCCAGGCACATTGCGGTAAAGGTCGCGAATGTCGCGAGCGCCCTGATCCTCTATCATGTCGCTGTTGATGACCTGTACCGACTGCGGCATGTCGAGCGGATTGGCCGGAACCTTGCCCACCTCCGTATCCTGCACGCGATAGAGCGTCTGGGCGCGGGCGGTGATGATGATGTTGTCGGCAGCCGCTTCTGCGGCGTGAGCGGGCATGATGCTGCCAAAAGCAAGGGCAAGAAGGGACGGGGCCAGAAAACGGGCTGCCATGGGATTTAAGTCCTGTAGGTTCGAAAATCAGTAAATGTCGCGGCGATAGAAACCGGTCTCGGCCATTGCTTCGAGCCGTTCATCGCCCAGCGCCGCACGCAGGGCGATGTCGACTGCGGGGGCCATCCCCTCCAGGCTGCCGCAAACCAGGATGGCGGCGCCCCGATCGACCCACTCGCCAATGGTTTCTGCAGCTTCCATCACGAGATGCTGGACATAGCGACCACAACCGGGATCACGCGACCAGGCACGGTCGAGCCGGGCAAGCGTGCGGTCGGCCAGCCGGGCATCCAGTTCGTCGGCCAGAAGGGCATCATGGAGAGCGTTGCGTTCACCGAAGAAAAGCCAATGGCCCTTGCTGCCTCTGGCCGCTGCCTGGCGCAGATGGCCGCGCAGTCCGGCAAGGCCCGTGCCGTTGCCGATCAAGATCAGCGGGTGATCCCCGTGGGGTGCGCGAAAACCGCTATTGGCGCGGACGCGCAGGCTGATCTCCGCCCCCAGAGGCGCATGCTGGGTCAGCCAGCCCGAACCCAGGCCCAGGCTGCCGTCGGTGCGGATGAATTGTCGCACCAACAATTCGATCCGGCCATCGCCGGGAATGGAGGCGACCGAATATTCCCGATGGGGCAGGGGGCGCAGGTCCGGTATGGCATTCGCCGGCGCGAGAGAGTCGGGCAGGATGCTGCGGGCTAGCTGACCGGCAAGGAGATGGTCTTCGACCATCATTTCCACGCCATCATTCCGCGTTTCGATCAGGGCGGCGACCCGTATCGGATCATTTTGCGGCAGGATTTCGGCAATGTCACCCGCTTCCCAATCGGGCAGCGGTCCGCCATTGGGTTCCAGTGCGATCAGCCAGGCGCTGCCGCCCGCGCTGCCGGGATTGAGCAGGCGTCGTTCGGCCAATCGCCAGGGTTCGTAGCGCGCCGGTGTCCAGTCAGGAACATCGGGACGCGCGCCGAGTGCGGCCAGTTGCTGCTGCCATTGCCGCCGGGCGTCACTATCCTCTCCATCCACTTCGATCATGTCGAACAGGCGCTGTGCGCCACCGGCATGGAGCCAATGATCGACCTGATGACCGAAGGCGCAGAAATCGGGATATTCCCGATCGCCCAGCGCCAGCACGGCATAATGGAGATGCGCGGCATCCGAGGGCGTCGCCATCGCCTGCCGCGCGAAGCGACGGACGCCGTCGGGCGGTTCGCCTTCGCCATAGGTGCTGACGACGAACAACGCCCGATCGACTTGTGCTAGCAGCGCAGCGTCGATCGAGGAAAGCGATTCCACGCGCGCGCCGCCCAGCGATGCGGCGGTCTGGCGGGCCAGCCGTTCCGCGCCGCCGGTCTGGCTGGCGAAGACCACCAGCGTGGCCTGCGCGTCGATCGTCGCGGGAAGATTGTCCAGCGACAGAGGCTCCAAAGGTCTCTTTCGCCGCCGGCGGGCGATGTAGAGCAGGAAGCCGGTCACGGTGAAGAGCGGCATGGCGAGGCTGGTGAGGAACAGGATGATTCGCCCCGGCAGGCCGAAGAAGGCGCCGCGATGCAGTTCGTACATCGATGTCGCGATGACCTGTCCCAGGCTTCGGTCGGCATAGCGTTCGACCTTGAGGATGCGGCCTTGCGCGAGGTCGACCTGCAGATTGTCGGTCATCCGTTCGTGACGGGCATGGGGCAGAAGAGCCCGGAAGCGCGCCGGTTCGTTACCCTTGGGCAAGGTGATCGATATGGATTCGAACCGGTTATCTATGGCCTTCTGCACTGTCGGCCAAGCGTACGACAAGCCGGACACATCGGCGGCGCTCTTTTGCGGCTTGCCGGGACGCTCAGCCTCGCCACGGCTGGTCTGGCCGGTCAGCGCATAAAGCATACCCTGCCGATACCAGTCATAGGACCACCAAAGACCCGTGCAGGCGCTCAACAAATAGAAGATCACGACCCAGCCGCCAATCACGGCATGGAGGGCGCGATAGAGATTGCGGCCGCTCTTGCGCAGGTCGAGCACCAACCAGGCGCGCCAGTCGAGCGGCTTGCGTGGCCAGCGCAGATAGAGGCCGGACAGGGCGAAGAAGAAGAGGGCGATCGCAGAAAAGGCCGTGATCTGCCGGCCAATGCCATTGCCACCGCCCGGCAAGGCGAGCCAACGATGCAGATCTTCCATCGTGCGGAAGAAAGTGGCGCCATTGGCCTGACCCAGGAGACGGCCATTGCGCGGATCGATATAGCTGCGCTCGCCACGCCGGCCCTTGCCCTTCACCGGATCGAACTGCACCTGCCAGGCGCGCGCCGGGTCAGCCTCCACCGTC